>JAZNKW010000077.1:0-22512 GCA_045578745.1 Anaerovoracaceae bacterium | reverse complement strand
GCCTACGTTGTGGTGAGCCTTAACGCCGTCGGATTCAGTGATGTCAGGATAGATGGTACCCTGTGCCAGGAATTCGATACCTTCCAGCTTACGTGCTTCTTCTTCAAATACTCTGATGAATTCAGCACCGATAATTTTTCTCTTCTTTTCAGGGTCAGCAACGCCTTCCAGCAGACCCAGGAATCTGTCAATCGCATCCACATAAACCAGATTTGCATCCATTTCATCGCGGAATACCTGTACTACCTGTTCCGGTTCGCCCTTACGCAGCAGACCATGGTTTACATGTACGCATACCAGCTGCTTGCCGATTGCTTTGATCAGCAGTGCTGCAACTACAGAAGAGTCAACACCGCCGGACAGTGCCAGCAGAACCTTCTTGTCGCCAACCTGTGCTCTGATTGCTGCAACCTGTTCTTCGATGAACGCTTCAGCCAGCTCAGGGGTTGTGATACGTTCCATTGTTTCTGGACGTTTATTCATATCCATTTCTTTATTCCTCCATATATTATAAGAATTGCAAAAGTTTACGTTTGTACTACCTTACTATTATACTGCAAAATTTCTTTGTCATCAATATTTTTTCGCCAGGGAATTATCATTTTTTTACATTTTCACGCGTTGCATTTTGCCCTTGTTTGGGGTATGCTATACTTAACAAAATCCGCCTTTAAGCGGCGAATATATGGAGGTAAAAATGAAACGTACTGCTGAAGATATTATGAAAATGATTCAGGAACAGGACATCAAGATGGTTGACTTCAAAATCGTCGACATTAACGGTCAGTTCCGTCATGTAACGATTCCTGCGTCTCAGTTCACACCGGATACCATGAAGGAAGGTATCGGCTTCGACGCTTCCAACTACGGTTATGCCGTTGTAGAAAAGAGTGACATGGTCTTCATTCCTGACCTGGACACTGCAGTCATCGATCCTTACTGCCAGATTCCTACTCTGTCCATTACCGGCAACGCCATGATCATCGATTATCCGGAAAACCGCCCTCTGGCTCAGTACCCTAGAAACATCGTGAAGGCCGCAAACCAGTACATGAAGGACAGCGGTATCGCCGACGAAATGATTATTTTGCCGGAATTTGAATTCCATGTATTCGACCAGGCCGGCTGGTCTGTACGTCCTAACAGCATCGGCATGAACATCGATGCTGACCAGGCGCCTTGGAACTCCGACAGCGAAGGTCTGGGTACCGTGGTTCCGCACCAGAAGAATTACCACATCGCTCTGCCGTTCGACGCAACTTACGAAATGCGTTCTGACGCCTGCCTGGAGCTGGAAAAGATGGGCATCGCCATCAAGTACCACCATCCTGAAGTTGGTGCATCCGGCCAGTTCGAAATCGAACCGATGCTGGGCGAAATGACCCACATGGCGGATGCGACCATGATGATTAAATATGTAATCCACAACACTGCTCTGCAGTACGGCAAGGTTGCTACCTTCATGCCAAAACCTGTATACGGTGAAGCGGGCAACGGCATGCACGTGCATATGCTGCTGATGAAGGATGGTCAGCCTGTCTTCTCCGATGATGAAGGCTACTCCCACCTGTCCAAAGAAGCCCACTGGTTCATGGGCGGTCTGCTGAAGCATGTGGCTGCGCTTTGTGCCATCACCAACCCAAGCACCAACTCCTTCAAGAGACTGGTTCCCGGTTTCGAAGCGCCGGTTACTGTCGGCTACGCAACTTCCAACAGAAGTGCTGTTATCCGTATCCCTGCATATGCAAAGACTCCTGCTCTGCGCCGTTTCGAAATCCGTAACCCTGACGCAACCTGCAACCCTTACTTCTGCTATGCGGCTCTGCTGATGGCGGGTCTGGACGGTATCAAGAACCAGATCGACCCTCATGCAGAAGGCTGGGGTCCATACGACTTCAACCTGTACCATCTGTCCGACGAAGAAAAAGCAAAGCTGACTCAGCTGCCAACCCGTCTGGAAGATGCGCTGGATGCACTGGAAGCAGACCACGCATTCCTCACCGAAGGCGGCGTATTCCCTGAAGAGCTGATTAAGAACTTCATCGCCCTGAAGAGAAAAGAATGTTCCGAACTCTCCAAGATTCCGCATCCTGCAGAATTCGACAGATATTTCAACTTATAAGCTGATAAATATAAAACTCCCGGTTCATACGAACTGGGAGTTTTTACGTTCTCAGATTATTTCATCTGGCAGCTGTATGACAAATGAGGAATACAGCCTGCTAGATAAACTGAATTTCCACACCGTTTGGATCTTCTACGAAGAAAAACTTTACATGTGGGTTTGGTGAGAAGATTGGAGTAGGGTTGAAGCCCTTTTCTTCCATAGCTTTGTGGTATGCAGGTACATCGCCAACTTCGAAGCCAATGGAGATGCCGGTGCCCTTGAATGCTGCGTCCGGTGCTTCGATCAGCTCAATGCAGGTTTCGCCTTCTCCGTTAGCCAGAAATACGATGTTGTGTCCAGGCTGCTCGATCTTTCTCTGAACAGTCAGTCCGCAGAATGCTTCATAAAAGTTTACAGACTCCTGCAGCTTGGCAGTGCTGATGGTTACATGCTTCATTTTCATAATGGTACCCTCCATATGTTTTTTATAAAAGACGCCCACGGAAAGCCGTGAGCGTCCATAAATGCGTATTTTGTTAAATTACTTTACGTCTCTGGAAGTATCCTTCAGGATAACGTCGTGTGCGCCGCCTTCTACGATGGAAGTTGCGGAAACCAGAGTCAGCTTAGCCTTCTGCTGCAGTTCCTTGATAGTCAGAGCACCGCAGTTGCACATGGTGGACTTAACCTTGGTCAGGGACAGGTTTACGTTATCGTGCAGGGAGCCAGCGTATGGAACGTAAGAATCTACGCCTTCTTCGAACTTCATACGAGGGTCGCCGCCCAGGTCGTATCTCTGCCAGTTACGTGCACGGTTGGAACCTTCGCCCCAGTATTCCTTTACGTAAGTGCCGTTGATGTTCAGCTTGTTTGTAGGGGATTCGTCGAATCTTGCAAAGTATCTGCCCAGCATGATGAAGTCTGCACCCATAGCCAGTGCCAGAGTCATGTGGTGGTCGAATACGATACCGCCGTCGGAGCAGATTGGAATGTAAATACCGGTTTCTTCGAAATATTCGTCTCTAGCCTTAGCTACTTCGATGGTTGCAGTAGCCTGTCCACGGCCGATACCCTTCTGTTCACGGGTGATACAGATGGAACCGCCGCCGATACCGATCTTGATGAAGTCAGCACCAGCTTCAGCCAGGTAACGGAAACCTTCGCCGTCTACAACGTTGCCGGCACCGATCTTAACGGAATCACCGTACTTTTCTCTTACAAATGCGATGGTGTCAGCCTGCCATTCGCTGTAACCTTCGGAAGAGTCGATACACAGAACGTCTGCACCTGCTTCTACCAGTGCAGGGATTCTCTGTTCGTAGTCACGGGTGTTTACACCGGCACCTACGATATATCTCTTATCCTTGTCCAGGATTTCGTTCGGATTGGACTTGTGGGAGTCGTAGTCCTTACGGAATACGAAGTGAGTCAGTCTCTGTTCATCATCGATGATTGGCAGAGCGTTCAGCTTATTATCCCACAGGATGTCGTTTGCTTCACTTAAAGTGATGCCGGCCTTACCGTAAATCAGCTTATCGAAAGGAGTCATGAATTCGCTGATCTTGGTGTTCTTATCCATTCTGCTTACACGGTAGTCACGGGAAGTTACCAGACCTACAATCTTACCTTCAGCAGTGCCGTCTTCAGTGATAGCGATGGTGGAGTGGCCCTTGCGTGCCTTCAGTTCCAGAACGTCAGCCAGAGTCTGGTCAGGACGCAGGTTGGAGTCGCTGGTTACGAAACCTGCCTTGTGAGCCTTAACACGTCTAACCATAGCCGCCTGGTTTTCGATTGTCTGAGAACCGAAGATGAAGGAAATACCGCCTTCCTTCGCCAGTGCAACAGCCAGACCGTCATCAGAAACCGCCTGCATGATTGCAGATACTAACGGAATATTCATTGTGATTGCAGGTTCTTCACCCTTCTTAAACTTTACTACCGGTGTCTTCAAAGAAACGTTGTCTACTGTACATTCCTTGGAAGAAAATCCAGGTACCAGCAGGTATTCATTAAACGTTCTTGAAGGTTCTTCAAAATAGTATGCCATTTCTTGTGTCTCCTTTTCCACTATATATCAACAAAAAAACTAAACAGAATATTTTATTTATTCTACACTAAATTCCGGTCGCTTTCAAGGGGTTTAAAGAGGTATTTTAAGGTATTTTTTCGTTTACACAAATTGTATTTTGTCTTATAATTCATAATATATATTCAGTAAAAGAGAGCTTGAGATTATGAAAAAACAGACCCTGAAACTGACTGCCCTGGCCCTTGCCGCAGCGGTTGCCATGACGCCTCAGAGCGCTTTTGCCGCAAAATCCGACAGTAAGATTTTGACGGCTGAAGAAAAAGCAGCGCGCTACGAAGCCTCTGCAGTCCATTATATTTATGACGAAAATGCCGGCACGCCAAAGAATCCCGGACGGACTTCACGGTTCCAGCTGGGGGATGATGGTGTGAATGTGAATCCTGAAGCGGAAGTGACCAATCAGGCGACCCTGATGATTACCGGTGACCTGATGTGCCAGTGGCGCCAGCAGGAGGCTGCGTTTACCAGCGATGGCAGAGATTTTGTGGATATTGATGAGATCCGCCAGCGGAAGGCGGAGGAACAGGCCCGTCTGGATCGGATTGAGGAAGAGCTGCTGACTGCTGTCAGCACCCAGCCGGAGGTTAGCGAAGAAGAGATTGCCGCAGAAGAAGTTCCTGCGGAAGACGCGGCAGAAGACAGCGCAGCAGAAAACATCTCTGCCGTTCCCGCCCTGCCTGCGGATACACCAATGTCCCTGCCCGCACCTAACTTCGGTCTGATACCACAGCCGACAGGAGAGTGGAATTTTGATGAGTCATTCCAGTATGTACGGGAGATTTTGAAGAAAGGCGACCTGGTCATCGGCAATCTGGAAACCATGCTGTCCCAGAGTTCGCCGCTGACCATGCAGTGTTACACTCTTGAAGGCCGTCCATACCTGAACAGCCCGGTGGAATTCCTGGACGGCATCGATTATGCAGGCTACGATCTGCTGACTCTGGCAAATAACCACAGCTGTGACGTGGGGGTCCGCGGACTGCTGGAAACCCTGGAAAACATCGACCGCTATAACTTCCTTCGTACCGGCATGTTTGCCGATGAAAGCGAGGAACGCTATCTGGTGATTGACGTGAACGGCATTAAGGTCGGTATCGTATCCTACGCTTCATATTACAACACGAAAGATGCCAACTTCACAGAAGAAGGCCAGGAAGTCCTACTGAACCGGTACTTCACTGATAAGGCACGGGAAGACATCAAGGCAGCCCGCAAAGCCGGCGCAGAATATGTCATTGCCTTCATGCACTGGGGTGCTGAAAATACACACGAACCAACTTACCTGCAGCAGCGCAACGCCTATAACGCAGCAAGGGCCGGCGCAGATTACATCGTGGGATCCCACCCACACGCAATCCAGCCTTTTGATATTGTTACAACCGGCAGCGGCAAAGAAGTTCCTGTCATCTACTCCATGGGCAACTTCCTCTCCTGCATGCAGCTGGATGTGAACAATGACAGCCTGATTCTTCAGCTGAATCTGGAACGCAACAAAGACGGTGAAGTTGTTCTCGCTTCCCACCGTCTCCACCCATGCACCATCATGCACGACCTGGAGATTACAACCGGTAAAGACAGCGGAAAAGGAAGCAACAAGGACACCGCTTCAGTCCGTACCGACAGTTATGTGGTAACGCCGCATAATGAAAATTTCGGCCCGGGTGCAGATGCCATGGCAGGAAAAAGCCAGGCCAGCCGTGAGGACCTGAAGTACATGGCGGAATCTCTGGCACGTCACCAGATGGTCTTCGAAAATCGTTTCGTCCTGCCGCTTCCGTACGACCCATATAATCTGAAGCTGAAAATCAAGCCTGACGACAGCAAGCTGCAGACCGAAGACTATGTTCTCGGCCGCATCCGCTGGGTACTGGCGAATAAAACTGTATAAACGCAAACAAAAGCGGTCAGTTCGCAAGGAGCTGACCGCTTCATTATTTTATAACAAAATATTCTTTATCAGAAGGCTGATACTGCCGTCGGGCTGCTGGATAAATTCCATGGCACGCTGGTCTGCGAACAGGTCTGCAGGAATTTTAACTTCGATGCCGTCCGGAGTTTTTACGGACTGCTTTTCAAAACGCTTCATGGTCTGCTGTCCTACCTGCACGGTGGATTCCGGGTCGATGTTTTCGTTCACCAGATGTTCTTCTACCATCGGTGCGATCTGCGGATAGTCACGGAGGACTTCTTTGCACATTTCACTGATGACCGGTTCTTCGTTTTCAGCCAGGTAACCGTGCATGCGGCTCATGAACTCCTGCTCCACCACCTTCTTGTCACCCAAAACTTCTTTGTTGGCCTTCTGCATGGCCTTCTTCACCGCCATCAGCTTGCTGCGCTCGGAAATTTCCGGCAGGCAGCCAAGGATGCGGGAAGACAGGTAAGCCTCCTTGGATTCGTCCATCATCAGGTACTTCTTTTCGATGATGCGCACTTCCAGGCTGTCCAGGTTGACGATGAAGGCCTCCTCCAGCTTACGGCCTGTCCCCGGCAGCAGCACCCGCTGCTCCACGATGGTCAGGTTGCCGTTTATGTAGTAGTGGCTGTAGCCGTCATTGTAGTTCATCTTCAGTCCCGCAAAATATCTGCTTCCGCCAGCTTCGGCCATCACGCAGATCAGGTCGCCGGACGGTACCGCTTCGTTTCCGCTGACAATCTGATAAATCTGTTCCGCCAGCATTCGGCTTTCTTCGACAAATTTCGCGGTGAGAGGGTCAAGGCCAGCGCCCACTCCGTCGCCGGCACCATCAGTGCCGTCTCCGCCCCAGCCGCTGCTCATACCCACGGTTCCTGCTGCAGCACCCGCTGCCGCCATACCCAGGTCGCACATTCTCTGACCGAAACCATGGTCGTCGCGGAGAATGCCAGTCTGCACCTCATCGCTCTCCAAAGTCTTTTCGAAGTGGGTTTCCAGGAACTCCCTCACCCCTTCATCTATAAACATGGGTTCTGCAGATAGGACCGGCACACCAGATGCCGGATCCAGCGCATGCAGAATCGCTTTCTGTATCATAACACTCATTGTTTGTCTCCTTGTATCTGTCGAAAATACTCCTTTTCATCAAAATAGGCCTGTTTGGAGTACTTCCGGTGTGATATTTCAGTTATTTTATCATTCAGTCACCGCCGTCCCTCGGCAAAATATACTCCTTTTGGCGAGAAAAGGCCGAATTGGCGTATTTTGCGGGGCGAAACGCAGTATTTTGGCACCAACGCGGTGCATCGCGGAAGCCATTTGTACTCCTTTTTGCCAAAACAGGCCGGTTTGGAGTACTTTTGGCCGATCCAGCCGAAATTCAAGAGAAACCGCAAGGCATTAACCCAGAATTTCAAGCAGATCGTCGCGGGTGAAGGAGCCGGTGCCCACTTCATCGCCGCCCAGAATGGACTCAGCCAGCTGCCGCTTCTTTTCCTGCAGCTTGACGATGTTTTCTTCGATGGTATTCTGCGCGATCAGCTTGTAAACATTGACCACGTTCTTCTGACCGATACGGTGAACACGGTCGGTAGCCTGATTTTCCACGGCTTTGTTCCACCATGGGTCGAAGTGGATTACTACATCGGCTGCGGTCAGATTCAGACCGGTACCGCCGGCCTACAGGGAAATCAGGAACACCTGCACCCCGTTGCCCTCGCTGTTGAAGGATTCCACCAGCTCCATACGTTTTGCAGGCGGAGTGGCACCCTCGATCTTGTAGAACTCTACGCCTTCGGCTGACAGACGTTTTTCCAGCACTTCCAGCAGAGAAGTGAACTGGGAGAAAATCAGCATCTTGTGGCCAGACTCCATGACACTGCCGATGAGTTCCATACAGGAATCCACCTTGGCCACGCTGCCGCGGTAGCCATCGTAAAGCAGACCAGGGTCGCAGCAGATTTCACGCAGCCGTGTGAGAGCCGCCAGCACTGCGAAACGTTCCTGACGGAAGGACGCATCGTCCTGACCCTTCAGCATCATGCGCAGTTCCTGCACCTGAGCATCGTAAAGTTCGCGCTGCTCGCCTTCCATCGGAATAACCAGATTTTCTTCGATCTTATCCGGCAGGTCGCGGAGCACATCTTTCTTCAGACGGCGCAGTACGAACGGTGAAATCATCCGCTGCAGACGCTCGGTCACCGCACCATCCTGCTGGGAAACAATCGGCTTTTCGAATTCTTTGCTGAACTGATCATAGGAATACAGGAAGCCAGGCATCATGTAGTCGAAGATGCTCCACAGCTCGCTGAGACGGTTTTCAATCGGAGTACCGGTCAGAGCCACCTTGAAGGACGCGCGGATCTTCTTCACAGCCCGAGCCGCCTTGGTGTAGTGGTTCTTAATGTACTGGGCTTCGTCGATTACCTGCACGCCGAACTTCAGATCTGCGTAATGCTCCAGGTCGCGGCGCAGCATATCGTAAGAAGTGATGCACACCTCATCCTCACCCGGCAAAATACCCTTAATCAGCTGTTCACGCTCCGGCGCACCGCCCACGATGAGACGGGTCTTCAGGGATGGTGCGAACTTCTGAATTTCGCTGACCCAGTTGTACAGCAGGGACGCAGGGCAGACAATCAGTGTCGGTTTCATCGGACGTTCTGATGCCAGGTTTTCTTCATGCTCGGACAGCAGGAAGGAAATCACCTGCAGAGTCTTACCCAGACCCATGTCATCGGCCAGGATTCCGCCGAAACCGTTGGAAGCCAGGGTTTTGAGCCACAGGAAGCCGTGCTTCTGGTAGCTTCTCATTATATCGTTTAATGACGATGGAACTTCAAAATCATTATCATTGACCGTACGCATATCTCGTACCAGGCTCTTGAAGTCTCTGGTACGGTCTACCAGGATACCGTCCATGGCGCCGCTGACCATCTGTTTGTCCAGATAGAGGGCACGGAACCGCGGAATTTCCATAGTATCCTTCAGCAGGTCTTTCTGGCTGAGGCCCAGACCCTGCTGCAGGTCGGACAGAGCATCCATATCTTCCTCTTCCAGCTGGATGAAGTCCCCGTTCTTCAGACGGTGGAACTTCTTCTTACGGTCATAGCGGCTGAGGATTTCTGCCAGGTCTTCTGTGGACATGCCTTCCGCATCCAGGGACAGGTTCAGCATATCGCCAGCCAGGGAAACACCCACGGAAACCTTCGGTGCAGGGCGCACAGATACTTTGCGGAGTGCATCGGAAACGAATACGGTACCCAGTTCCTGCAGGGCGTTGACACCCTCAGTGAGGAAGGCATAGAGACCCGATTCGTCATTGGTCAGCAGACGCTCGCTGACACCGGCTGATGTGGATTCCACCGGCAGCCATACTGCCAGAGCCTGCCATACAGACAGTTCATCCACCAGGTCACGGTCCGCAAGGCCTGAGCCACGGTCCGCAGACAGGCCGCGGTACAGAGCATACTCACGCTCACCATAGCATGCGATAATGCGGCAGGTCACCACATCCTTTTCCGGGGTATCCAGGTAGAAGTGGTATTCGCCGCGGGCCATTTCGAAATCATCTTCGTGGAACTCAAACTGTTCCACCTCGAACACGTGCTTCAGCTGCGGCAGCAGTTCCCTGCAGAAAGCAGGAAGATCCGTCCGCTCGATGAAGAACTCGTGATGTACACGTGCCTGGCGCGGAACCAGACTCTTCAGCCAGTCTTCCACCACATCAGCACGTTCTCTCGCCATGCGGAATATTTCGTAATCTTCAAATGCAAAAATATACTCCCGTCCCACACGCACCTGGAATGGTTCCGTAGAACCGCGGACACCCAGGATTTTGCCGTGGGTGAATGGGTTGGATTCGTCACCGTACTCTCCGGTCAGGCGCAGGTGATGCACAGGCCAGCCTTCGCCGAACTGCCATACATCTTCTGCAAACTCCTGACCCTGGCCCATGGAAACGGCCACGTGAATGCCGCTTTCCTCGCAAAGGAAGAGCAGTTCTTCCAGTGCCTCGCCGTCAATTACAAGCAGTCTGGATGCAGCAGGCGCCACAACCCCCAAAGCAGGCGGACCCGCATGGCTCATGATAAAGCGTGCGATGCCGCGGCTTTCCGGTGCGATACTGTCCATTGTATGTGTAAAGGTCAGGTTCTTTCCGTAGGAGTGGGACTGGCCGGTGGCCATCAGCTCCTTGAACTTGCCCGTATCTTTCATAACGTACATTCGGTCGGCACCGATGCGGAATTCCACTCTGTCGCCGGATGGAGACAGATGCAGCACCGGCTCAATGCGCACACGTCCGTGAACCGCCGGTTCTGTCACCGGTGCAGTTCTGGTTCTGGTGCGTTTTTCCAGCAAATTCTTCATCATCGGCGTGGTCAGTTCCTTAGGCACGTAAACTTCCACCGGTGCGGCAACAGGTGCCGATTCCACTGAATCAGCTGCAGTTCCGCCGGCAGCTTCAGAAACGCCATCCGCAGCCTCATTACCAGCCGCAGCAGGCGCTGCCGCTGGTGCAGCCTCGTCAATCTTGCTGTAGTTTCCTTCCGGACGGGTATAAAGCCCCTGCTTCACACGCCAGTCCGCATATTTCAAAAGCACCGCCACACAGTGTTTACACACACCACCGCCATTGGTAAAAGCCAGGCAGTCACAGGACGAAGTAATCAGAAGCTCGCTGTCACGGTCATATTCCAGCCGCACCTTGCAGTTTTCGGCAGCCGAAAGCCGCACACGGGCCGTCACCATATCCCGCACCATCATAGCACGGCGTCCGGTACCCCTCTGTTCTGTTACATTAAACTCCGTCACCCTGTTCTTCGAGTAATAAATCTGCAGCCCCCGCTTAAATGTGGTATCCTGCGTCATCTTCCGAATGGTCTCTCTGGTCAGCATGGCGATCCCCTTTCTGTTTTTTTAGTACCTTATATTTTACCACAAAATCGATGGCGGGGGTATAATAAAAAACAGACATTTCAGAAGAAATGTCTGTTTGTTGTTTTTCAGCCCTGACTAATCCTCCCAGCCATATGCCAGCTTAAAATCATCATATGTTCCTCCCGGAACTACACGATAAAGATTCGCCAGATTGCTGATATGAAGATTTTTCCGCAATGCCAGAATCATCTGTTCACACGTTACATCTTGTGAGAGGACCCCAGCTGCACTTAGATACTGCACCACTTCACCCAGATTTCCAAGCATATTTTTTTCTTCATCGTTTATGGTGGCGGCTTCATTCAGCTCCAGAAGCTCGGCATCATAATTTGCCTGCAAATTCAGCCAGAAAGATTTCGGTACATCAAGAGCATATTCCAGCCCCATGGCGAAACCGGCAGAAATCCCTTTCTTCCCGGAAATCACATTACTCACATATGCAGCTGATACACCACTTCTCGCTGCTAATTCGACCTGTGTCATTCCGCGTTCTTCCAGAATATCTGCAATTGTTTCCCCCGGATGAATCAGCAGTTCAGCGGATAAACCAGTTCTCTTTACTGCCATGGTAATCACTTACTCCTTCCACTTCAATTTCACTGCAAATCATTACAGTGTTCTGCGTTGCATTCGGTTCAATGATTAACCTCACATGAGGTGCTACATGCAAAGAATATCGAATCGTTTTATATCCCTTCAGCTGCTCCGGTTTTCCCAATCCTAATTTTAAAAAGTCACCAAAGCATTCTGCGGCTTCCAGTCTTATCATATGTTTCTTTATACTTCTTACCCATTCAAAAGGTAATACTTTCTGCATTTCTTTATAATCACTGAAATATTTTTCAACTTTTCGGGTTGCATATGTTATCTTCAAACCTACCGCCTCTCCGAAGTTAACCAATTGGTTAACTTCATTATGTCATTATATTTCGCAGATGTCAATGTATTTTAATAAATTCTTTCCCTCAGGTTGTATCGCCATACTACCCCAGGCCACAGTCCATGTCAAAAGTTTTTTCCCAAAATGTAATATTTCAGGGATTTCCTGTCGATTTTCAGGGATTTTCTGTATTCGCCAAGCAAAAGGGTAAGCGAAAAGACCGGCTACAGCCGGTCTTCGATTATATACTTTATTATTTATTGCGGATCATAAGCAGAAAACTGCGTCATTTCAAAGGTGCAGATTTTTTCCGAAAGCTGGCGCTCCAGCTGCCAGAATTCATCCTCGGAAATATCCAGTTCCTCCGCCTCTGCAGAATCCCAGACACCGGTATTGTTGTGGTAGTACACAATCTCAGAGAATGACTCATCTCTGGCATCTGTGAAATAGAATTCATCGCCATTCAGCTCAGCCGCACCCTGTGGGAGGGAGAACATGCCGAATGCCTGATAAATAGCCCCGCCGGATCCGTAATAATAGAAGTTCCCGTCTCCAGCCCACTGATACATGCTTCGGGTAAAGCTTTCAGCCACACATACAGGCTTTCCATCCTTCACGGTATACAGTACCAGAACCTGATTGCCAGATGCTTTGCCATCATCCAGCGCATTCACCAATCCAATCATAAGTTCCGGAACCTCGTCTCCATTAATATCCTCAATCCGATAGCCAATGGCGGAAAGAACTTCACTGCCATTCAGGTACCGTGTTCCTTCATAAATTGCAAACAGATCATCATCCAAGCTGTCACCGGCTGTTCCGTCCGCAAGTGCCTGGCAGATTTTTTCCAGTACGGGATCATAAACCGAGATATCCGCGTCCTGCTCCGTTTCGATGTCCGATGAACCGCAGGAAACAAGCGTAAATATAAGGGATACAATCATCAGAAAAGTTAAAAACCTGTTTTTCATAACATTTCCCTCCTCAATCAGAAGAAGGTCAGTATAACTACTGGCCTTCTGTCTTAATTTATTAAGTTATTTCGTCTTTACGGACTTCCAGCCGGACCAGTTGCCGTAGTAGTAAACCTTTTCGCCCAGTTCGTTTTCCACGACCTTCACTGCGCGGACTTTCACGTAATATCTCTGGCCGCTCTTCAGATTTTTAATGGTAGTGGACTGCGTCTTATAGCCCTTGGTGTTCTGTGTTACCTTCTTGGTGTTATAGGTGCCGGACTTGAAGTTCTTATTACGGGAATAACGTACCTGGTAGTAGGTTACATCCGGCTGGGTTTCCCAGCGTACCTTGAAGGACTTCTTCGCACCGTCAGTCCAAGGCTTCTGAGTCATGACAGCCTTATATGGGTAAACCATGACGATGACAGACTTTTCAGCTGGCTGATATACGGTTTCGCCGGTGGTCTTAATGGTAATCACTGCACGGCCCAGCTTCTTCACATCAACCACGCCATCTGCAGACACAGTTGCTACAGAAGGGTCACTGGATTCGAAAGTGAAACCGGTTCCGTCGCCGGAAGCCACAGGCTCCAGCTTGAAGTTGGCAGTCTTCTTATATGCCTTATAGGTGTTCTTCACACCGGTAATTTCCTGCTCCGCACCCACGATTTCGAAGGTGGTGGTGATTGTGCCTGAGAAACCGTTCTTGGCAGTTACAACAACGGTATAAACGCCCGGCTTAATCATTTCGGTTACTGGATTTCCGGATGGGTCCAGATAGGACACATCGTATTCGCTGGTGGTCAGCTGAGACTGTTCCCCTAATTTAACCGTCAAAATCTCCGGTTTCTTCGCTGTGCCGTCAGCCTTTACTTTATCGTAACGCAGGGTGATCTTGTAGCCGTCCACATCGGTGCCGATGATTTCGTAAGGCAGTTCCACTTTACCGGAGTAGTTGTTTATACCTTCCACAGTTACGGTGTATTCCCCAGCTTCCTTCAAGCCGGTAACCACGCGATTGTCCTTGTCGATATATTTAATGGTATAGTCTTTATCTTTAGCCAGTACCTTCTTCGCGCCGTCACGGATGGTAACCTGCGGCTGGATTTCTTTGCCGTTAAACACACTGCTGCTTCTGCCGCCTGTAATGAAGGTCGTACAGTTGTACAAATCCTTCGCGTCGATGATGAAGTACATTACTGTAGTTCCAGCATAATTGCCTACGCCTTTAGCCGTTACAGTAGCTATTCCAGCATTTGTATTATCTTTGTATTCCAGGAGGTAATCCAGGTTTTCCTTCAGCACACTGTAGTCCAGCATATTATATACTTTAACCGCCGGTTTCAGTGCTTCACCGTTGTAGACCTGCTTATAATCCAGGACTTCGATGACGCAGTCGCTCATGTTTGTCTTCATGTTGAAAGATTTGCTGACAGAAGAGTTCACCAGATTGTTTCCATCTCCATTTGTGATGGAAGCAGTAACAGTCACATTGTTTCCGCTGACAGATGATGTGAAGGTGCACCACTTGCTGACATCCACGCCCAGCTGCGTCACTTTTATTACAGACTGCAGTACTGCAGGTGAAATTGTATTCTTATCCGCTGCCAGGTCGGCAGTGGTCAGTTCACGGGTAGAACTGATTGCAGCCTGGGCCAGATTTACCGGCATTACACTGCATCCTGCAGCATTGGTTCCGGTATATGCTCCCATACCTGCGATACCTACGAAATACACACCCGCATCCTTCATTTCCGGCATGGACATGGTATAATCGGTGCCTGCAATCAGAGTCTTACCGTTCAGCTGAACGGTCACCTTCGGTGTGATAACAGAACCGGTATAGACTGTATTTTGCGGAGAAACTGTTACAGTCGCACCCGCCAGATCTGCTGCCGGTGCACCGGTTTCCGCTGCAGGATTCGGCAAAATCAGGAGCGGAGTTTCCTGCGCAAAACCTGTTCCGCATGTCATGGTAAACACAAGTGCCAGGGTAAGCACCAGCGTAATAATTTTCATCATATCTCTCTTCATAATAACCCCGCCTCACTTTCAGCGCGTTAAAACGCATATAGATAGTTTTATTATACGATGATTTCTGCGGTACTACAAGCAGAAAAAAACAATTCTGAGAAAACAAGAGACCGGCATTCCGCCGGTCTCTCCACTTGCTGTTATAAATTTAATTCTTCCATCAGTATCTGTCTACGCTCTTCATCTTTCAGTGCACACATAGCATCTTCAGCCCGTCCCAGTTCCAGAAGCTTCTCTGTTAAACGGTTCAGGCTTATTGCGGCTTCTGCTTCTACCTGTGCAGTTTCTGCCTGCATCTGTGCTGCTTCTGTCTGCGCCTGTGCAGCTTCTATTTCCACCTTCGCAGCTTCTATTTCCACCTTCGCAGCTTCTATTTCCGCCTTCGCAGCTTCTATTTCCGCCTTCGCAGCCGCAATTCTGGCTAAGGCTTCCGATTTCGCTTCATCTGCTGCGTTCTTCCACATTTCGATTTCGTCATGTATCGTCACCCAGTACCGCACCTCCTCCTTCTGGATTACCTCCTGCACAGCAGCATCCATACGGGAAACAAACTCGTCCCCATTGATTGCCCCATTCTGCAGATAAAGGTAGAACGGCTGCAAGCATGCCGGCACCTCACCGGTACACACTCCGTTCAGGAATATTGTAACCTGCCCATCGTTCAATGGCAAGAAATTTTTTATTTCCCTCATTTCAAAACGATAAAGCGGCTGATTCAGTCCAAGCTGGTCGAACATACAAATAAAGATTACATAGCCCGGTTTTAATTTGCTGTACAGCTGTCCACGTTTAAAACTGGTCACTGTTTTCGCCGCATGATAGTACCGGCTTCGTTTAGCCGGACTGTCCGTATCGTAGACCTGCATCTCCAGATCATACCACACCTCGTCATCCTCGAACAGAACATCCAGACGAATGGATTTCGAATTGAGTCCGACAATAATGGTCTTCTCCGTTTCCAGTTTAACCGGTATCCCCTTACTCTTTCCCAAAGTCTCTGCTGTACCGTCTTCCTCTGCGCTAAGGAACCGTATCTCCCGAATCTTTCTTTCCGGTAAAATCCGCTGCAGCAATTCCCTGCATAACTCAGTGTCCTGCATCACCATGGCAAATACTACCGGAGGCAGATTGTATACTTACTTTTCTGACTCTGTTTCATCATATTTTTCCCTCCTGAAATATGTAATTCGTACCCGCAGTATAGCATGTATTACCTGCAGTTCAAGAAAAATTCTCACTAAATGTCATATTTCAGGGATTTTCTGTCGATTTTCAGGGATTTTTTGTATCGTCTATTTGCGATAAGGAAAAAAGACCCGGATGCATTGCACCCGGGTCTTTCGTGATTGGAAATATTCCAATTAACTCATTTTTAATTACTTAGTCTTAGCAGATCTCCAGCCGGACCATGTACCGTAGTACTTCAGTTCTTCGCCGAAGTCGTTGTAAACAACCTTAACGGCTCTAACCTTTACGTAGTAAGTCTTGCCGCTGTACAGATCCTTCAGTGCTGTGGACTGAGTATCGTACTTTTCGGAAGCAGTAACCTTCTTAGTCTTATAAGTACCCTTCTTGAAGGACTTATCTCTGGAGTATCTTACTTCGTAGTAAGTAGCATCTTCCTGGATGTCCCATCTTACTCTCAGGGAACCCTTCTTACCTTCGGTCCAAGGCTTCTTGGAGATAGTAGCCTTGTCTGGATATACCTTAACAACGAAGGAAGCGGAAGCTTCTTCGGACTTCTTCATGCCTACAGTAGTAGCAGTAATCTTAGCACGGCCGATAGTCTTTACAGTTACCACACCGTATGCATTTACGGTTGCTACTTCAGGATTGCTGGAAGTCCAGATGAAGCCAGTACCATCACCGGTAGCCTTGGCAGTTACCTTGAACGGATCAGTATCCTTGTAAATCTTTACGTTACCTTTGTTTAAGGTTACAGTCTGAGGTTCGCCAGTGATTACGAAAGTAGCGTAAGTGCTGCCGGAGTATCCGCCCTTACCGGTTACTACTACCTTGTAAGTGCCAGGTTCCTTCATGGAAGTTACAGTCTGGCCCAGGGAGTTCTGGTAGGATACAGTGTAATTGGAGGAGCCCAGAGCCTTAGTACCGTACTTAACGGAAGTTACAGATACGGACTGAGCAGCGCCGGTAGCCTTAGCAGAAGTCTTATTCAGCGTTACATTGTAGTAGCTGATGTCTACACCCTTAATGGTGTAAGTCAGAGTCATTTCACCGCTGTAGTTGCCCTTACCGGTAATTACGATTGTGTAAGTGCCAGCATCCTTCATAGCAGATACAACCTTACCGGAAGCATCCTTGATAGTTACAGTGTAATCTGTGTATTCTCTCAGAGCAGTGTAGTAGCCGTCCTTTACTACGATGGTTGGCTTAACAGCCACGCCATTGTATTCAGAATAGCTGATTCCATTTGCAAAGCTTGCAGTGCAGCCGTACATGGACTTGCCAGCGATGGTGAATTCTGCATAAGCAGAACCGGTGTAACCGCTGTCCAGTGCAGGGTAGATGTATACCTTCGCCTTGCTGTACTGAGTAGAGATGTTCTTATTGTTGCTGTAAGATACAGTATAGTCCTTACCATAAGTCAGAGTCTTACCGTTTACAGATACGGAAACGGTAGGTGTAATAGCCAGACCAGTGTAAGTGTAAGAGCTGCTTACGCCGCTGATTACAGTGTTGTACTGGTTCATCTGAGTAGCCTTGATAGTAAAGCTTGCAGTCTTGGTGCCGCCATAGCCATTCTTACCGTTGATAGTAATGGTTGCGGTACCAGGCTTAATATTATCAGAATATGTTACAGTATAGTAGTTGGAAGATAACTGAACATTGTTCAGATATACAGCTACAACCGGAGTCTGTGCACTGCCATTGTAGTCTGCAGAATAAGCACCAGTAGTATATCCTACATAAACCACAGCATCTGCCAGATTCTTATCTGCAGCAACGATGTTATAGGATAATACCTTTGTGCCCTTATAGCTGTTGATACCGGTAATAGTTACATTACCTGTACCTGTACCATTGGTGTAGGATAAAACATAGTCAGTTCCATTAACCAGAACTTTGTCTCCGTCCTTAACTACAACTGCAGGATCGCCCTTGCCGGAAACTGCTTCTGCTACAGTTGCAGTAATGCCGTAAGAAGTGATATCCTTCTGCAGAATATCAAAGTAAGTAGATGCCTGACCGGTATAATTACCGATACCAGTAATTGTAACTGTTGCACGCTGACCACCGTTTACATTGTTGGTGTAAACAACGGTATAGTCAGTATTCTTGGTTAAGTACTTATTGTCTACAGTTACAGTGAAGCTTGGTTCGATTGCAGAACCGGTGTAAGCCTGGTTTGCAATTGCAGAGAACTTAGCTCCAGTTAAATCAGTCTTCAGAGTAGCACTTGCGAAAATGGTAGTACCGATTACATTTGTGCCATCTACCTCTGCAGTAGGTGTTGCGGTTACCAGATAAACGTTGGAACCAGTACCCTGCTGTTCAGTCTTAATTGTAAAATACTTACTGTCAACAGCTGTGCCATTCAGCATTACTACAGGGTTAAGTGCATTTGCTGCAGTTGCAGTAGTGGACAGAGAAATCGTAGCCTTAGTTAAATCCAGAGGCTTGATGGTAAACTGTGCAGAGCATAACTTATTATTGGATTTTGACCACGCTTCAACAGTGTAAGTCTTTGCCGCAATTACATTTGCTGCTTCAACAGGAGTGGTTCCATCAAAATACTTTAAATCATATTTGTCTGCTTCGAGTGTTGTTGTAGTTTCACCCTCAGTTCTGTCAATGGTCAGTGTTGGAACCTGTGCTTTTCCATTGTACACGAATTCTGTTTCATAACCTGCTTTGAATTCAAATGATACACCGTCATACGTTTCCGCGAACGCACTACCAGGAATCATGCAGATCACTAAAGCCAGTGTCAGCAAAATTGCTAATGTCTTTTTCATTTTCATTCCATTCCTTTCTTTCATAATCTCAAATTATGTTCATACAGGATTACGTTACACCACACACCCGTATGATTATAGATACTTTGATTATACGATTTTTGTCGGCAACTAACAAGCAGAATTTTACATTTTACCGAGGAAAAGTATGGAAAATTTCCAATCAGACCAGCCAGAATAACATCCTCGTTTCTTTCATATGTGTCCCCCTCCTTTCCAATTGTTTTACACATTGCTAAAATTATGAAGAAAAATACATCACTCATATGAAAGGAACGAAACAAACATGAAAAATGCAGTCAAAACACCGCAATCCGTAGTAAAATTTACTCAATGGCTCCACGACGCCAATCTGTCACAGAACACAGTACTGGCTTACGAAAAAGCCGTCGAAGGATTCTACCGCCAGCACGCCCGCCTGACGAAAGACAATCTGCTGTCATACCGGGAATATCTGGTTGCGAATTTTGCACCGAAAACCGTCAACCTCCGCATCCAGGGACTGAATAAATACCTCACTTTCCTCGGCAAGCCGGATCTGCGGCTGAAGACTATCCTCATCCCGCGCAAAACATTCGTCGATAATGTTATCAGCCTGGAGGATTATCTTTTTTTGAAAAATCAGCTCCGCGCTGAGCAAAACATGCAGTGGTATTTCGTCGTACGCTATCTGGCTGCCACAGGTGCCCGCGTCAGCGAGCTGGTTCAGATTAAAATCGAACATATCCCAAGCGGACATGTGGACATCTACGCCAAGGGCGGCAAAATCCGCAGGCTCTACATCCCCACTGAGCTAGGTCAGGAAACACTGCGCTGGCTCAAGGAATGCCATCGCGAAACCGGGTATCTGTTCATCAACCGTTACGGAAACCGTATCAGTACCCGCGGCATCTACTGGCAGCTGAAAAAATACGGGGAGCGGTACGGACTGAATCCGCAGGTCGTCTACCCTCACTCCTTCCGTCACATGTACGCTAAAGCTTTTCTCCGCAAGCAGAATGACCTTTCTCTCCTGGCCGATCTGCTGGGTCATGAGAGTATCGAGACCACCCGCATCTATCTCCGTCAGTCCGCCACCGAGCAGCACGACATGATCGACCGTATCGTCACATGGTAAACGTGCCGCAATGCAGAAAACACAGCAAAATATGCGAAAATACTTTTCATAATTGCTGTTATGTTCACTTTCAGCTTTGGTTCTGCATTCGCAGCTGTTTCTAACACAGAAGCAAACGCAATCATGCAGGCTACTGACTACGCTAAGGCTCAGCTGCCAGAAGCAGTTCAGAAGGCGATTGAATTAACAGTAAAGAACGGCGCAAACGCTTACATCACTAAGGAAGCATGGGATGCTGCTGCTGCAGACATCGTTGCTGACTTAGCAGAAGAAATGGACGGCAAGGAAGCTAAGTACTTAGACGGTACAACTGCTCTGCCTACTAACTGGGATAAGTACGATGTTGCATATGCAGCAAACGCTCTGTACGGTGCTGCAGGCTATGACTACATCTCCTTAGCTTCTTTCTTTGCAGGTGACAACTGGATGTCCGTAGCTGCTGCTAAGGAACAGTTCAAGCTGGATCTGGCAAAGGCTGTTGCTAAGTACGACAAGATTGATGTAGATGCTCTGTACTCCAAGACTACTCCAAAGACTGGTGCTACTTACTATGAACAGGCTGTAAAGGCAATCGCAGATTCTAAGGCAAATCTGAACGATTACTACCTGCCAGCTGGTAAGGTTAACGCTTACTTCGATACAGTAGCTAAGCTGGCTAATGGCTCTGCAGAAATCTCTTCTGTAGTTGCAAACGGTAATGCTACTATCGGTGCAACTGGTATTGCTGACGTTAAGTACGAAGGTACTTCTGTAGTTAAGTACTACTATCTGCTGGGTATCACTATGATGGAACAGGAAGCTGCTGATGACGCTGCTGATGCTGCTACTAAGGCTGCTTTAAAGGCTGCAGTTGCTCAGGACTACGCTAACCTGTTAAAGAACGAACCTGCAACAGATAAGGAAGATGCTGCTAAGGCAGTAGAAATGCTGAACTTCCTGATCGATGAAGATGTTGTTACTACTGTTCATGCAAACGACGTTAAGAAGTGGATGAACGCTCCTTACTTCGAAAACAACATCGCAGAAATCGAAGACTTAGAAGCTGCTGCTGCTAAGTACGCTGCTGAAAAGGATGCTGAAGGCAACCTGTTAAGAGATGCTGAAGATATCGAAGATATCATCGTAGACGCTAAGATTGCAGCTTACGGCAATGTTTACGCTAAGTACGATAACACTGCTGCTAAGGGCGACATCGCTGCTCTGTCTCTGGACATGGCTGCTGCTAAGCTGGCATTCGACAAGGAAGCTGAAAAGGCTGACCTGGCTGACGCACTGGATTCCATCATCGATGATTACTATGATCTGGAAGCTGAAGCTGTAAAGGCTGAATACGAAAAGGCTTATGCTGCTGTAGATGCTGCTAAGAAGACTGACGAATTCGTAACTATCGAAGCTGCTCTGAACAAGGCTGTAGCTAAGATTGCTAAGGAAGGTACCGTAGATGGTAAGTTCACTTCTGGCGCAATGAAGACTGAATTAGACAAGCAGGTTGCTGCTGCTAAGGCATACCTGACTTACGCTAATGCTGGTGTTAAGGCTTACGCTGATGAATACATTGCGTACTCCGAAGCATACCTGGCTACTCAGGTTCGTGACTACTACATCGAAAACAATGCTAGAACTGCTGCTGAAATGAAGGCTCTGACTGGCGTTGTAGAAGCTATTGTTGCTGGTCTGCCTACTAACGCTGACCTGGCTGCTGCTGAAAAGGCTGCTGATGCTGCTATCAAGGCTCTGCCTGCTGCATCTAAGGTAGCTTCCGCTGATAAGGATGCTTTCCAGAATGCGTTCGACTTAGCTAAGGCTTACAACAATATGGTTAAGGCTGCTACCGGTACTGCTGGTACTAAGGCTATCGCTGCTGATAAGGTATCTGCTCTGAAGGCTGCTATCCAGGAAGACATCCAGCTGGCTTACGCTAAGGCTACTAAGACTGATAAGGCTGCTATGAAGGCTATCGCTGCTGAAGTTGAAGCATTAAACGATGAAGTTGGCGCTACTAAGCTGTTCACTACTGACTTCGTTGATCCAACTGTTGATGCTCTGAATAAGATTGCTGCTGCTGATAAGGCTGCTGTGAAGAAGGCAATTGCTGCTATTCCATTCAACGTAACTGAAGCTGATAAGGCTGCTGTAGAAGCTGCTAGAGCTCTGTACGAAGCATACGTTGCTGAATACACTGACTACGATCTGGGTAAGGCTGATGCTGATGCTGGTTTCGTTGCTGATGATTTCGCACTGACTACTCTGGTAAGAGCAGAAGCTGCTCTGGGTCTGAACACTCCAGATGCTGCTTACTCTGTTGAAGGTCTGAAGATCACTGCTTCTTCCAAGGCTACTAAGGGTGCTATCACCGTTAAGTGGACTGTAGAAGGCGACACTGATGCTGTTGAAGGTTACGAAATCTGGAAGTCCACTAAGAAGAACTCCGGTTTCAAGAAGGCATTCACTGCAACTAAGATGTCCTACAAGAACACTAAGGGTCTGAAGAAGGGT
>JAZNKW010000076.1:0-3087 GCA_045578745.1 Anaerovoracaceae bacterium | reverse complement strand
GTAGACTTAATTTCTTCAACAGTCAGTTCTTCGCCTTCTAAGAATTTCATCATCAGTTCTTCGTCGCATTCAGCAACGGATTCAACCAGCTTTTCTCTCCATTCCTGAGCCAGATCCATCATGTCTTCAGGAATTTCAGTTGTTTCGTATTCCTTACCCAGGTCATCCTTATAGATTTCTGCCTTCATTTCAACCAGGTCGATGATACCTACGAAAGTATCTTCTGCACCGATTGGCAGCTGGATAGGTACTGCATTAGCCTTCAGTCTGTCCTTGATCATACCAACAACTCTGAAGAAGTTCGCACCCAGGATGTCCATCTTGTTAACGTATACCATTCTTGGTACACGGTACTTGTCCGCCTGTCTCCAAACGGTTTCGGACTGAGGTTCTACGCCGCCCTTAGCGCACAGTACGGTTACGGAACCGTCCAGTACTCTCAGGGATCTTTCTACTTCTACGGTGAAGTCTACGTGACCTGGGGTGTCGATAATATTAATTCTGCAATCCTTCCACTGTGCAGTAGTAGCAGCGGAAGTAATAGTGATACCACGTTCCTGTTCCTGTTCCATCCAGTCCATTGTTGCGGAACCTTCGTGAGTTTCACCGATCTTATGAGTCTTACCGGTGTAGAACAGAATTCTTTCTGTAGTGGTAGTCTTACCAGCGTCGATATGAGCCATGATACCGATATTTCTGGTCTTTTCTAACGGAAACTGTCTTGGCATGTTAACCTCCAATTACCATCTGAAGTGAGCGAATGCCTTATTAGCATCAGCCATCTTGTGTGTATCTTCTTTCTTCTTAACAGATGCACCAGTGTTGTTAGCTGCATCCATCAGTTCCTTAGCCAGTCTTTCAGCCATGGTCTTTTCGCCTCTAGCACGAGTGTACTTGGTTAACCATCTCAGGCCTAAAGTCTGTCTTCTTTCAGCTCTTACTTCTACTGGAACCTGGTAGTTTGCACCACCGATTCTCTTTGCCTTAACTTCCAGAACAGGCATGATGTTGTTCATAGCCTTTTCGAATACTTCCAGTGGTTCTTCACCAGTCTGTGCCTGAATCATATCGAAGGCACCGTATACGATGGACTGTGCTACACCCTTCTTGCCGTCCAGCATAATGCTGTTGATCAGCTTTGCAACTGCAACACTTCCGTATACTGGATCTGGAAGAACATCTCTCTTTGGTGTGTTACCTTTTCTTGACACTTCTCTTCCCTCCTCGCCAGCAGCTTCGAGTCTTTCTTATCTAGTACGAAACTGCCTGCGCAATACTTAAATTTTCTAATTGCACAATTCCTTCACCCTCTGCGCGTTTCCGCGGGGTTTCCCGGCAAAACACGTTCGCAGGGGATTACTCTGAGCAGAGCCGGCAATTATTATGCTCTGTCAGTGCTTGGTGACGGGGTACTCGACCACATACATCCGTATTGGCCGTGAGCGCTTGCTTTATATTTAATGAATAAAAGGGCGCTACTATTTTTCCCGAATTTTTGTTTTTAATGTGTTAGAATTACTTCTTAGCCTTAGCAGCCTTAGGTCTCTTAGCACCGTACTTGGAACGAGCCTGCAGTCTGTTGTTAACACCTGCTGTGTCCAGAGTACCTCTGATGATGTGGTATCTTACACCTGGTAAGTCCTTAACTCTGCCGCCTCTGATCAGAACTACAGAGTGTTCCTGCAGGTTGTGGCCTACGCCTGGAATGTAAGCGGTTACTTCAATACCATTGGTCAGCTTAACTCTTGCAACCTTTCTCAGTGCAGAGTTTGGCTTCTTAGGGGTAACAGTCTTAACTGATGTGCAAACGCCTCTCTTCTGTGGGGAGTTTGTTTCAGTTGCAACTCTTCTCAGGGAATTCATACCCTTGTTCAGAGCTGGTGCAGTAGACTTCTTAGCTGCACTTGTTCTACCCTGACGAACTAACTGATTAATAGTAGGCATCCTTTTTCTCCTTTCCTCTTGGAATAAATATTTTTTAATATATGCTCACAAGCTAAGCCGACCTGATTTCTCAGGTCGGCTAAACTCAAAGCCAAACAGAATTTTACCATACTTAATGGTAGTTTGTCAATCATATTATTAAATTAATCATCTAATTCTACGATTTCAGGAACATCATTTTTTTCGAATTCTACGATTTCAGCTTCTTCTTCGGTTTCTTCTGCTTCAATTACTGGAATTTCTTCCATCATTTCGTCATCTCCACCGTAAACTTCCATTTCTTCCGCCATCATCTGAGCTTCCAGCTCTTCCTGCTGACGAGTGTAGTTTTCCATGATTTCAGCATTTACGCCGTAATCCAGGTCGATGTTCTTGTAACGCTTCATACCGGTACCAGCTGGGATCAGCTTACCGATAATTACGTTTTCCTTCAGGCCCATCAGCTTGTCGTTCTTACCCTTGATTGCTGCATCGGTCAGAACTCTGGTGGTTTCCTGGAAGGATGCTGCGGACAGGAAGGAGTTTGTAGCCAGGGAAGCCTTGGTGATACCCAGCAGTACACGCTTTGCTTCGCAAGGCTGGCCGCCCTTTTCTGCAGCTGCCTGATTTGCTTCTTCGATTTCGAACTTGCCGTACAGACCGCCTGGCAGCAGATCAGTATCACCGGCATCTTCGATCTTAAACTTGGAAAGCATCTGGGATACGATAACTTCAACGTGCTTGTCGTTGATGTCTACACCCTGATTCTTATATACTCTCTGTACTTCCTTCAGGAGGTACTGGTAAACGCCTTCTACATCGTTCAAACGCAGAATGTCGTGTGGATTCAGAGGACCCTTTGTAATCTGTCCGCCGGCATAAACCTTATCGCCAACCTTGACGTTCAGTCTAGCACCGTAAGGAATGATGTACTCTCTGTCTTCTGCTTCTTCACGTACGATAACCTGAGTCTTGTTATCCTTTCTTACTTCCATGGAGATAACGGTACCGTCACCTTCACAGATTTCAGCAAGACCCTTAGGCTTTCTTGCTTCGAACAGTTCTTCTACTCTTGGAAGACCCTGGGTAATGTCGCCGCCGGCTACACCACCGGTATGGAATGTTCTCATGGTCAGCTGTGTACCTGGTTCACCGATGGACTGA
>JAZNKW010000075.1:0-9383 GCA_045578745.1 Anaerovoracaceae bacterium | reverse complement strand
CAATATACCAGCCCTTCTTCTTACATGCCAGACCCAGATGAACTTCCAGTACCTGTCCTACGTTCATTCGGGAAGGTACGCCCAGAGGGTTCAGCATTACCTGCAGAGGCTGGCCGTTATCCATGAACGGCATATCTTCTTCAGGCAGAATTCTGGAGATAACACCCTTGTTACCGTGACGGCCCGCCATCTTGTCACCGACGTTAATCTTACGCTTGGTAGCAATATAGCAGCGAACCAGTTTATTTACACCAGGAGGCAGCTCATCGCCGTTTTCTCTGGTGAAGATTTTTACGTCTACAATGATACCTGTTTCACCGTGAGGAACTCTCAGGGAGGTATCTCTTACTTCTCTGGCCTTTTCGCCAAAGATTGCACGCAGCAGTCTTTCTTCTGCAGTCAGTTCGGTTTCACCCTTAGGAGTTACCTTACCAACCAGAATGTCGGAAGAGTTAACTTCCGCACCAATTCTGATGATACCTTCTTCGTCCAGATCCTTCAGAGCATCATCACCAACGTTTGGAATGTCACGGGTGATTTCTTCAGGTCCCAGCTTGGTATCACGTGCTTCTGCTTCGTATTCTTCGATATGCAGGGAAGTCAGTACGTCTTCCATCAGCAGTCTTTCGTTCAGAATGATTGCGTCTTCGTAGTTATAACCTTCCCAGGTCATGAAGCCGATCAGCAGGTTCTTACCCAGGGAGATTTCACCCAGGTCGGTAGATGGACCGTCTGCAATTACTTCACCAGCTTCGATATGTTCGCCGTGGCTTACAATCGGTCTCTGGTTGATGCAGGTACCCTGGTTGGAACGCTTGAACTTTAATAATGTATAGGAATCAGTACCGTTGTCAGCGTCTCTTCTGATAACAATCTTATCAGCATCAACGTATTCTACAGTACCTGTATTCTTGGCCAGAATTACTACGCCGGAATCTCTCGCAGCCTTGTATTCCATACCGGTACCAACCATTGGAGCTTCTGCAACCAGCAGAGGAACTGCCTGACGCTGCATGTTGGAACCCATCAGGGCACGGTTTGCGTCGTCGTTTTCCAGGAACGGAATCATTGCAGTCGCAACGGATACTACCTGCTTAGGAGATACGTCCATATAGTCAATCTGTTCACGGCCTACCAGAGCGATTTCGCCCTTTTCACCACGGGAAGCAACCTTTGCATTCACAAAGTGACCTTCGCTGTCCAGAGGTTCGTTGGCCTGTGCCACGATCATCATTTCTTCTTCATCGGCAGTCAGATAGTGGATTTCATCGGTTACTACACCGCGTTCCTTATCTACTACACGGAATGGGGTTTCAATGAAACCATACTTGTTAATTACACCATAGGTGGTCAGAGAACCGATCAGACCGATGTTCGGACCTTCTGGAGTTTCGATTGGACACATTCTGCCGTAGTGGGAATAGTGTACGTCTCGAACTTCCATGCCGGCTCTTTCTCTGGACAGACCGCCAGGACCCAGTGCGGACAGTCTTCTCTTATGAGTCAGTTCTGCCAGCGGGTTGTTCTGGTCCATAAACTGGGACAGCTGGGAGCTGCCGAAGAACTCCTTGATAGCTGCAGTTACAGGACGGATGTTCATCAGAGCCTGAGGAGTTGTAACGTCGATGTCCTGAATGGTCATTCTTTCCTTTACAACTCTTTCCATTCTGGCCAGACCGATACGGAACTGGTTCTGCAGCAGTTCGCCAACGGTTCTTAATCTTCTGTTACCTAAATGGTCTATATCGTCAACTGAGCCGATGCCATAGTTCAAGTTCAGGATATAACTTACGGAAGCAATGATGTCTTCCATGATAATATGCTTTGGAGACAGATCATTCTTTCTTGCCACCAGCATATCCTTAATTTCATCTTCACTGGTACATGCATCC
Source organism: Anaerovoracaceae bacterium (assembly GCA_045578745.1). Taxonomy (GTDB): domain Bacteria; phylum Bacillota; class Clostridia; order Peptostreptococcales; family Anaerovoracaceae; genus RGIG7179. The sequence goes on along the minus strand of JAZNKW010000075.1, from coordinate 7,491 downwards.
AGGATTTCCTTCAGAACAGGATAGAATACCTTGTCTGCAATCTTCAGTTCATCCGGATCTACGTCCACATAAGCCTTCAGATCTACAAATCGGCTGCCGATTACCTTAGTAATCTGACCTTCTTTATCCTTGTCCACTGCATATGCCATGATGTATTCCACACCTGCATTTTCAATGGCAAAAGCAAGGTCTCTACCAATCTTCTGACCCGCTTCCACCATGATTTCTCCGGTGTTTGGATCAATTACATCTTCGGCTGCCACTACGCCTACGATTCTGTTAGATAAACCAAGCTTCTTATTATATTTGTATCTGCCAACCTTCGCCAGGTCGTATCTCTTCGGATCGAAGAACAGGGAATTCAGCAGAGATTTTGCAGATTCCACTGTTGGCGGTTCAGTTGGTCTTAACTTCTTATAAATTTCCTTCAGACCTTCTTCATAGTTGGTCGCGGTATCCTTATCCAGAGTCTTCATCAGACGGGAATCTTCACCGAAAATATCGATGATTTCCTGGTTGGTACCAAAGCCCAGTGCTCTCAGAAGGGTTGTAACAGGCTGCTTTCTGGTACGGTCAACTCTTACGGAAATGATTTCGTTGGAGTCAGTTTCGTATTCCAGCCATGCACCACGGTTAGGGATGATGGTGGTGGAGAACAGCTTGTTGTTGGATTTATCTACATCTACAGCGTAGTAAGGTCCAGGGGAACGAACCAGCTGAGTTACAACTACTCGTTCAGCCCCGTTATAAATGAAGGTACCCTTTTCAGTCATCAGAGGGAAATCACCCATGAAAACTTCCTGTTCCTTCACTTCTCCGGTTTCCTTGTTAATCAGGCGAACTTTAACCTTGAGGGGTGCAGCGTAAGTAACGTCTCTTTCTTTGCACTCTTCCTGCTCATACTTTGGAGCATCGGTGAGAGAATAGTCAATGAACTCCAGAACCAGATTGTCGGCATAGTCCTTAATCGGGGAGATGTCTTCAAAAACTTCTCTCAGACCTTCCTTAATGAACCAGTCATAGGAAGCAGTCTGCATTTCAATCAGGTTAGGCATTTCGCATACTTCATTGATCTTAGCGAACGTCATACGCTCTTTTCTACCTACTTGTATAGGTCTTGGCATCTTTATCACTCCTTATATTCTTAACAAAATTACTTTGTGTGGCAGTCTAATATTATATAACGGTTTCGTCAATAAGTCAATACTCTTTTTAAACTTTTTGGAAATTTTTATACTTTTGTTTTTTTGAGCAAAATCCGCCCTTCCGGAGACGAAAAAAAGAGGACAGATAAATCTGTCCTCTTGATTTGCTGTTTTTAAAATCGGCTTTTGCTTGAATTACTTCAGAACTACTACAGCGCCAACTTCTTCCAGAGACTTCTTGATAGCTTCAGCTTCAGCCTTTTCTACGCCTTCCTTCAGAGTGGATGGAGCACCGTCAACTACTTCCTTAGCTTCCTTCAGACCCAGGCCAGTCAGTTCTCTTACTGCCTTGATAACCTTAATCTTTTCGGAACCAGCGGATTCCAGAATTACGTTGAATTCAGTCTGTTCTTCAACTTCTGCAGCAGCACCACCTGCAACAACTGCAACTGGAGCAGCAGCGGATACGCCGAATTCTTCTTCGCAAGCCTTAACTAATTCGTTTAATTCCAGAACTGTCATGTTCTTGATAGCTTCAATGATCTGTTCAATAGTCATTTTAAATTTCTCCTTTTCAAAATTTCAATATTATTTTGGATGTTTATGCTGCGCTTTGCGTCAGCACGTTTGATTTCGTTTGTTTGTTTTTATGTTCAGGCTTTAAATTAAGCTTCAGCCTTAGCATCTGCGATTGCCTGGAAGGTTCTAACTGCCTTGCCAACTGGGGACTGAATGCTGCCCAGGAACTTAGCAACCAGAACGTCTCTGCCTGGAATGTCAGCAACTGCCTGGATACCGTCCTTATCGAACAGTGTACCTTCAACAACACCTGCCTTGAATTCCATCTTCTTGAAGTCCTTGATAACTTCGTTTAATACTCTAGCTGGAGCAGTAGCATCTTCAGTACTGATTGCCAGTGCGGAAGGACCGTCCAGAACGTCAGCCAGACCTGCGTATACAGTGCCTTCGATTGCTCTCTTTACCAGAGTGTTCTTGTAAACAGTGTAATCTACGTTTGCTTCACGCAGCTTCTTTCTCATAGCGTCAGCCTGTGCTACAGTGATACCCTGGTAGTCAACTACAACTGCTGCCTGAGCGTTTTCCAGCTTACCCTTAATTTCATCGATAATAATCTGTTTCTGCTTCTGTGCTTCTAATGACATTTAATTAAATTCTCCTTTCTTGCAAACCTCTCCTTACGGAAGGCTGCAGGATCACTATGGTTGGTACTCCATAAAAAAACCTTGCCTGCCGTGGCAGTGGCCGTAGACAGTCAAGGTCAATATTTTATATTGTACCTCGGCGGGAAATTAAGCTTTCGCACCCGCTGTCTTCGGTTAAATTTCTTATTTAGTTTGTCTTACCAGTATCTGATAATTAGAACTGGATCAGAGCTGGGTTAACCTTGATTCCAGGGCCCATTGTTGCTGCTACAGTAACGCTTCTCAGGTACTGACCCTTAGCTGCTGCTGGCTTAGCCTTAACAACTGCTTCCAGTAATGCGTTGAAGTTGTCCTGTAACTTTTCGGATCCGAAGGAAGCCTTTCCGATTGGAGTGTGGATGATGTTGGTCTTGTCCAGTCTGTACTCAACCTTACCAGCCTTGATTTCCTGCAGAGCCTTAGTAACGTCCATAGTAACGGTACCGGACTTAGGGTTTGGCATCAGGCCCTTAGGACCCAGGATCTTACCCAGTCTACCTACAACACCCATCATATCTGGAGTTGCTACTACAACGTCGAAATCGAACCAGTTTTCGGACTGGATCTTAGCTGCTAATTCTTCAGCACCTACGTAATCTGCACCAGCTGCTTCTGCTTCTGCTGCCTTAGGTCCCTTAGCGAATACCAGAACCTTCTTAGTCTTACCAGTGCCGTGTGGCAGTACGATTGCACCTCTAACCTGCTGGTCAGCGTGTCTACCGTCTACACCGAGCTTAATGTGAACTTCGATTGTTTCGTCGAACTTAGCTCTGGAAGTTTCCACAGCTAACTTCATTGCTTCTTCAATTTCGTACAGGTTTGCCTTGTCATACTTAGCGGCAGTTTCTCTGTACAGTTTACCTCTCTTAGGCATAATTTGTTACCTCCTGGTGGTACTAGCGACATTTCGTCTCCCACTGATTATTCTTCTACTACGATACCCATGGATCTTGCAGTACCCTTAATCATTTCGGTAGCTGCTTCGATGTTTGCTGCGTTCAGGTCTGGCATCTTAATCTTAGCGATTTCTTCAGCCTGAGCTCTTGTGATGGTTGCAACCTTCTTCTTGTTAGGTTCACCGGATGCGGACTTCAGACCTGCTGCCTTCTTTAACAGAACTGCTGCTGGTGGAGTCTTGGTAACAAATGTGAAGGATCTGTCGGAGTAAACAGTGATAACTACTGGAATAACCATACCTGGCTGATCCTGAGTTCTTGCGTTGAACTGCTTACAGAAATCCATGATGTTAACACCCTTCTGACCTAATGCAGGACCTACTGGAGGTGCTGGAGTAGCGTTGCCGGCGTTAATCTGCAGTTTGATATATGCTTCTACTTTCTTAGCCATTTTCTTGAGTTCCTCCTTTCTTCAAGAATCTTGTAAGAATTTTTATTCAAAAGAGCGGAATTGCTCTCTTAAATCTTGTCTACCTGGCTGAATTCCAGTTCAACCGGGGTTTCTCTTCCGAACATGGAAACTTTCACCTTTACGATCTGCTTTTCCTTGCTGATTTCTTCTACAGCACCCATAAAGCCTTCGAAAGGTCCGCTGATAACCTTGATGGTTTCGCCGATTTCCACATCCAGATCAATGTATACTTTTTCGATTCCCATTCTTCCAACTTCTTCGTCGGTTAACGGAATCGGATCGGAGCCATGACCTACGAATCCGGTTACACCCTGAGTGTTTCTTACCAGATACCAGGATTCGTTGGTTACAATCATCTTTATGATCACATAACCAGGAAACATCTTGCTGGTTCTGATCTTTCTCTGACCGTTCTTAATCTCAACTCTGTCTTCTGTCGGCACAACGATGTCCAGGATTAAATCCTGCATACCGCGGTTCTCAACCATCTTTTCGATATTCACTTTTACTTTGGCTTCGTGACCCGAATAGGTATGTACTACATACCACTTGGCCTGACCGTCACCTCTGATTCCTTCGCCCAGCAGCGGAGAAACGGTGTTTGTGGTCTTGTTGTTTTCTAATTCAGACATCTTCGTACCTTCTTTTCTGCATTACATTGTAACGCCCAGAATTGCTCTCAGCGCTGCCAGAACACCAGTATCAATTAACCAGAATCCCAGTGCGAAAATTGCACAGGTTACGAGAACAACTGCTGTGTAGGAAGTTGTTTCCTTCTTAGTAGGCCAGATGACCTTCTTCATTTCAAGCTTAACGCCCTTGAAATACTCGCCCATACCGGCTTTCTTCTTGGTAGTATCTTTTGCTGCCATAATAACCTCTCCTTAATCCTCGGATTACTTGGTTTCCTTGTGAGCAGTGTGCTTCTTGCAGAACTTGCAGTACTTCTGCATTTCGATACGATCCGGGTCGTTCTTCTTATTCTTCATAGTGTTGTAGTTTCTCTGCTTGCATTCAGTGCATGCCAGTGTAACTTTTACTCTCATTGTGATTGTCCTCCGTTTTAAATTCAAAATTCAGAGCCGAAATTTAAGCTCTGTTTTACTTCTAATCATAAAGTCGCCATATAATTATAAAACAGAGACAAATCAATGTCAACACTTAATTTTTAATATTTTTGAGTCTTTTTTGATCTTTTTTGCTTTTTTTGAAGTTTTTGAACCTATTCGCCGTCATGACCGTTATTCATGGTGCTGAAAATCATATCCGCAGCCTTCGCAATGCGTTCTGCGTCCTGATTTACCACCGCCGCATTGAATCCCAGAGCATAGCAAAACTGGTAGTCATTTCTGCCTTTCAGGGCATTTTTCTTAATATCCCAGGACGGCATATCCTTCAGCTGCATCTTTACCAGGGATGTCATTTCGTCACTGGTCATGCTGGTTTCCATATTGCCGCGGACTGCTTCCAGAATTCCGGTGTAGTTGGTCAGAATCGCAGTGCTGCTGGTCGCCTTCTTAATAATGGCTTCCATGATCAGCTGCTGGTTTTCATTTCGGCGCATATCACCGTCTACCCAGGACTTTCTTTCACGGCAGTATGCCAGAGCCATCCGGCCATCCAGTTTGTTGTAGCCTTCCACAAAATTGATGCCGTTCAGATCCTGCATGCCGTGGGTTGTAAATGCATAAGGTGAATTGATCTCAATTCCTCCCATGGCATCTACCAGAGTTACTACGGTATTGTAGTTCACCTTAACATAGTAATTGATGTCGATTCCCATCATATCTTCCACTGCACCCACAGTTTCCTGGATGCCGTAAAGACCGGTATGGGTCAGCTTGTCCATGGAATCTCTGGACAGAAGCTTCACATAGTAGTCTCTTGGGATAGATGTCATCAGAACCTCATGGCTGACAGGATTTACAGTCACCAGCATATTTACATCAGAATGGTAATTCTGGCTGATATCGCCGGTAAAGTCCAGACCGCTCACATATACATTGAAGGATTCCTTCGTTACATCCACGGTCTTGATTTCTGCAGCTTCACCCACCTTGATGGATACAGTATGAAGCACTCTGGTGGTTTCCGCCAGTTCTTCACGCTCCCCTTTCAGGGACTCATACGCCGCAGAACTTACGAAGACCGCGCTGTATTCCTGCATCTCCGCAAAACCTGTAGTCTGGCTGATGGTCTCGTATCCGCCGGCTGCCAGCCCGTCAAAGAGCTGATTCAGGTCCGCCAGGTACTTGTATTCCACCGCAGTTTCTCTCTGCAGATTGTCTTTCGCTTCCATATATGCAGGGTCGCTGTTCATCCATGTGCCCACACCGGCACCTGCCAGCTGGGTTAATTCCGTATAAACAGAGTCATTGTTTACAACCACTACATAGTCTTCTTTGATTTCTGTCAGCTTTCCGCCCACGGAGATATCATCCAGGAAACCGATGGTATCGGTCAGATACCATGTACCCACGCCGAATCCGGCGATGAGAACCATGGCCAGAACCGCAGAAATCTGCTTTCTCTTTTTAATCCCATGCCTGCTGTACATTACCGGTACAATAAATACGGAAATCACCAGCAGCACCGCAGCCAGTGCGAAAAGATATTTTGCCGGGAGAACATTGATCCAGATCAGAGCACCAATGAATGCCAGCACGATAATACTGTAGATAACAGCGAGAATACGGTAGAACCGCAGGCCCCTTTCGGCCGCACGCTGACGGCGGGCCGCCTCTCTCGCTTCCCTTTTGTCGCTTCTCATACTTATATATTCCTCCATAAGAAAAGAGCCTTCTGCGAGGCTCTTTCAAAATTCAGTAACAGTCGATTCATACAATTGCTGTGATTTTACTCGCAACTTTTATTGTACTACAATTCGAACATTCTGACAAGTTTTTCTTACTCTACGAAGCTGAGAAGTACGGAAGCATCCTTTCTAGGAGGAACTGCCACTTCGATACCTTCTGCAGGGTAGCCTACAGCAATCAGTGCTGCAACCTGCTGTCCTTCCGGAATATCCACAATTTCCGCAACCTTGTTTTCATCGAAGATACCCATGATAACAGTACCTACGCCCTTTTCGTGTGCAGCCAGGCAGAAAGTCTGTGCAGCGATTCCTGCATCGTACATTTCCCATCTGTCGCCCTTAGGAGTAGTGAAACTGCCGTCCTTTTCGTAACCGGAGCGGCCGTTTACTACGGTCTGGATTACAATAGCCGGTGCCTTGGACATGGTCTTGCAGTTATAAGGGAAGCCCAGGCAGGTTTCTTCAGTTGCCAGTGCCGCAATCTTTTCGCGGTCTTCTACCACGATATATCTGCTGATCTGTGTATTCTTCCAGGATGGAGCATAAGCTGCCACATTTACGATTTCTTCCATCACTTCGTGAGGAACTTTCTTATCCGCAAACTTTCTGATACTTCTTCTTTCTTTAATACCTGTAATTAAATCCATGGATGTTTCCTTTCTGTGCGTTCTCCGCACTGCACCGCCGTACGTGCCCGAATTTCTTCCTTATATTGTAACACATTCTCTGCTCTTGGCAAGCAGAATGTGTTGGACTTTTCGGCAAAACAAAAGGGACGCTGAACGCGTCCCTATAATGTCTGTTTTTTTCTATCGGATGCTATTATTCGATAACTTCGGATACAACGCCGGAACCTACTGTTCTACCGCCTTCTCTGATCGCGAATCTCAGACCTTCTTCGATAGCGATTGGAGTGATCAGTTCGATAGTCATAGTGATGTTGTCGCCAGGCATGCACATT
>JAZNKW010000074.1:0-18674 GCA_045578745.1 Anaerovoracaceae bacterium | reverse complement strand
GCAGGAGTCATGGACTGAATGATGGCTTCCATCTGCTTGAATTCCTTCTCGCTCTTTTCCACATCATCGTCACTGATCTTGCCGCCTACGCCAGGAAGCATTTCCAGCATCTTGCCGATACCGCCCATATTTCGAATTTCACCCATCTGGTCTACGAAGTCTTCGAGAGTAAACTCATTCTTTCTCAGCTTCTTTTCCAGCTTGGCAGCTTTCGCTTCGTCATAATTCTCCTGGGCTTTTTCTATTAATGAAAGCATGTCCCCCATACCGAGGATTCTGCTTGCCATTCTGTCCGGATGGAACGGTTCCAGGGCATCGAACTTTTCGCCCATACCCATGAACTTGATCGGACGGCCGGTAACTTTCTTGGCAGACAGTGCAGCACCGCCTCTGGAGTCACCATCCATCTTGGTCATGATGATACCGTCGATGCCCAGCTTGTCATTGAAGCCTTCTGCAGCATTCACAGCGTCCTGACCGGTCAGGGCGTCCACAACCAGCAAAATCTCATGAGGCTTAACTGCCTTCTTGACTCTTACCAGTTCTTCCATCAGTTCTTCATCGATCTGCAGACGGCCCGCAGTATCGACGATCAGTACGTTGTAGCCACGCTTCTGTGCTTCTGCCATCGCTTCCAGAGCAATGTCTTCTGCCACGCGGCTGTTTCTGTTGGTGTAAACAGGAACGTCTACACTCTTACCTACAACTTCCAGCTGGTCAATAGCCGCCGGTCTGTAGATGTCGCAGGCGCAGAGCATAGGCTTCTTTCCCTGCTTCTTTAAGTAATTGGCCAGCTTACCACAGGTAGTGGTCTTACCGGTACCCTGCAGACCAACCATCAGCAGAACGGTGAAACCGCTTGGTGAATAAGTCAGCTTGCTGCCGGTGCCGCCCATGAGGGAAACCAGCTCATCGTTTACAATTTTGATAACCTGCTGTCCCGGGGTCAAGCTTCCCAGAACTTCTGCACCCATGCACTTTTCCTTTACGGAAGCAACAAACTCCTTTACAACCTTGAAGTTAACGTCGGCTTCCAGCAGGGCCAGCTTGACTTCACGCATTGCGTCATTGATGTCGCTCTCCTGGAGCACACCCTTGCCGCGGAGCTTTTTAAAGGTGCCTTGCAGTTTTTCTGATAAATTCTCAAATGCCATAAAATTCTCCTACTCTTCTTCCAGACTTACGATGATGTTTTTCACCTTCGCCAGTCTTTCGAGGATGGCTGCATCAGACGCTGCAGCAGCAATTTCGTCAATCTCTTTTTCTATTTCTTCCAGCGCCTGCGTGGATACCATAAATTTTTCCACTAGACCCAGTTTATTTTCGTATTCTCTCAGGGACTGCTCAGCCTTTTTCAGTGTATCATGGACAGCCTGTCTGGAAATACTGAATTCTCCTGCAATCTCTGAAAGGGTCAGATTTTCTTCATGATACAGTGCCATAACCTGGCGCTGCTTCTCAGTCAGCAGCTGACCGTAGAAGTCGTACAAAAGGCTTGTTTCCGCAATCTTTTCCATTTCTGTCATCTGCGTTCACTCCTTTTCTTCACCCTGAATTCAGGGCGTATCAAGTCCCATAACTTGACACCTTAATGACTATACCACAAACAAAAGACGGTGTCAAGTTTTATTTCTTGACACCGTCAATTTTTTTTGAAATATTTTTACCTTTTTAGTAGTTAATTACCTCGATGGTACCATCCTTTACCAGATTGATAAACAGACGTCCAAGCTCAGGATCGAACTGGGTTCCCAGGTTCTTTTCGATTTCCATCAGAGCATCTTCCACCGGCATCTTGTTCTTATAGGAACGCTTGGATACCATGGCGTCGAAGGAGTCGGCGATGGACAGGCTGCGAGCACTGAGCGGAATGTCTTCTCCGGAAATACCTCTAGGATAGCCCTTTCCGTCGAACCGTTCATGATGTCCCAATACTGCAGGAATTACATAGTCCAGAGACGGCAGATGTCGAATCATTTCGATGGAACGTTCTACATGCTGACGCATGATAGAGAATTCCTCAGGATCCAGACGGCCGCTCTTGGTGAGGATAACGTCCGGAATACCGATTTTGCCAATATCGTGGAGAAGACCGGCCTGCTGAATAATTTCCACATGGTCGGCAGGCAAACCTGCATGCTCTGCCAGCTGGGACGCATACTTGGATACACACTGTGAGTGGTTGAAAGTATAGTGGTCCTTTGCATCGATGGCTGCTGTCAGCGCAAATATGGTCGGTGTCAGTTCCTGAATTCCGCCGTCATGGCGTTCATCTTCAGAACGGTTCACCTGGCTGTTATCGAAAATCTTAATGGCATTCTTTCCGTGCTGCTTAATCTGGAATACCGTCATATTCGCATAGGAAATCAGCTGGTTTCCGTTTACCGCAGACATCGGATAGCTGCAGATACCTGCAGAGAATGTCAGGAATTTCTTAATACGCTCTCTGCTGTTGGCAATATAGTCCGCCAGCAGCACCTGTACCTGCTCAGTCTTGGCCTTCGCAGTCATTGCATCACAGAACGGCAGCAGGACCGCGAATTCCTTTCCGCCGTATCTGGAAATGATTGCAGTGTCGCCATAAGCCTGTTCCAGCATACGAGCAAACTGCTTCAGCATCTTGTCCCCTTCTTCACTTCCGTACAGTTCGTTGTACAGACTGAAGTCATCCAGGTTCAGCAGAGCCAGAGTAATTGGTGTCGCCTTCTTTTCGAACTGTTCGTCAATACGGCGGTTCAGAGTTCTTCTGTTCAGCAGACCTGTCAGAGGGTCAAGCAGTGCTTCCTTTTCCAGCACCTGATACAGCATTGCATTCTTAAGAGCAATGGCTGCAACAGAAGCGATGGATTCCAGGAAGTTAACATCATCATAAGAATAAGTTTTCTTCTTACCCTGCTTTTCCGACAGAATTACGAAGCCATGAATACGGTCTTCACCGCGGAACGGCAGAATGTATGCAGCATGGATATATGCAAGCTGCTGCTTTTCATCTTCCCACATGCTCTTATACGCAGTGGTCTTCTGGAAGTCAGAATACAGCAGTCCGGAATTATTCTTCTGCAGACGCTGCATCATTGGATGATCCTCACGGAAGGACAGCGGCTTTTCCAGAGACTGAATATTCACATCAGAAGTGTATTCTCCCTTTTCAGCGTCATACATACAAATGTACATATGCTCAGTTTCAACTTCCTCCTTCACCAAATCCGCAAAACGCTGCAGGATTTCATTGGTCTTCAGAGTGGAGTTAACTGCAGTGGAGAAATTATGTACCTGGTCATCACGGCGCATACGTTCACGGATAAACAGACCGTCATGGAGCTTATTCAGACCCATGAACAGCAGAATTGCAACCGCAGAACATGTAACCGCAATCACCAGAGTGGTATTCATTTCACTGTTGCTCAGTTGCTTCATGATGAAAGTATCCACCGGCTGATAAAGTGCAGAAATAATCATACCGGTAATCAAAATGGAAATCACATACATGGAGCCCTTGGATGTAATCTGATTCAGTGCATAGAACCGCTTCTTATAGAACGCGTAGTAAATGCAGACTGCATTCAGCGCACAGCCCATTGTATCGGCAGGAATCGTTGTAAACACTGTATTCACTGCGATACCCAGCAGCATGAGTCCAATACCGACAAACAGCGGTACCAGATATGCAACAGGCATTTCTTCTTCCTTGAGAGTCTTGGTCAGCATACGCCATATACAGCCAAATACTGCCACCGCAAATACCACAGGTAATACTGCCAGCCACTTCAGATTATAAGTCAAATCTGTAACGCCATCAACAATGGTAACTTCCGGAGCTGTCATGAACACATCAAAGATGTTCAGTGCAATCAGTGCAATGGTCAGTATGCCGAAGAGAATCTTCAGGAATTTGCCCTTCTGTTCCGTATAGTTTGAGAAGAGCAGGAAATACATATACGGTACCAGGAAGATACCGCTCAGGGAAACTTTCCACCAGAATGCTACATCAGGATACATCTGCATACGCATGAGGAAGGCACCGCCCGCCCACAGAATAAACGCAATCAGAAGTCCCATGAAGGAATTGATAGAAGAGTCTTTCTTCGCTGACAGCAGCGTAAACAGCAGGAATACGTTACACAGAAGAGCCAGCAGAGGGACCTGTGTAAACATGAATTCGTGCAGGAAGTTCATCATCTGCCACCTCCTGTTCTATCCGCTTCATGCAGCATATGATTCAGGTCGATCACATCACGCATGGATGGATTAATCTTACGGATCTGGTATCCGTAGCGCTCTTCAAAGCGCTTCAGAGAACCAATCGGCAGAATGGTAACCACCAGAGGTTCCACGCCAAGAAGACGTTTTAAATCTTTATAGTCATGGTCATAATGACGGAAGTATGCGCCAAAATGATCCTTTATCAGCTGTTCATCCAGATATGCAGCCTGAGGAGTTTCAGAATCCAGTTCCACATAGAAGTGCATGAAGGAACGCTTGTCGCCGTTATATTCCTTCATTGCAAACCAGTCTCCCACCGGCAGACGAGAACGGTCCAGAACACAGCGAATACTGCCTTCTGTAATTCTGGTAAAACCAGCAATATCAATAACCCAAGGAACACGGTCAACATATTCGAACTGAGGAAGCATTACGCCTTCCTTTTCGCTGACAGTACGCAGGCAGCGGTACATGTCACCCGGACGGTAACGCATAAATGCACCGCCCTTGAAAGTAGTCAGAACGATTTCGTATTCCTGGTTTGCAATAACTTCATCCATAGTATAGGTTCTAGGTATGTAAGATGGATCCGCCTCATTCTTCAGCATTTCATCTCTAGGAATAAATTCATAGAAGGCATTGTCAGGGAAGAATACCAGACCATTGCGGTTCCAGGTTTCTGTACCCATACATCCAGGCTCTGTACCACCGTGGATTTCCAGCGGTCTTCTGCCCCATGCTTCTTCCAGCTCATCACGGAAGAGAGCCGTATCTGTACCTACACATACGAAGCCCTTCAGATCGAAAATATCTTTTGGCTTAATCGGACGTTTATCACGATCGCATACATACTTGGCCTTAATCAGACGGCTCAGCATAGACGGACTGATACCCACCAGCTTCTTCGGATCCAGACCGCCGGAAGATGCATAGTTTTCAAAATTCTTAGTAATGGTATATACCACACTGCTCATTCCGAAGAACTGATCCAGACCACCCTTCATAGCAGCAGCAAAGCCCTTCTTGTTCTGTTCTGTGAAGGACAGATTTCTGGCTTCTTCCAGAGACGGCATAAACTTGAGATCCATTTCCGGTGCGATAAGCAGAGGGAACAGGCCTGTAGCATATGGCAGAGGCGCCAGACCATACAGACTCTTATCTCCGTTCTTAACCTTGAACTTGCCCTTTTCCTCACTGGTGGACAGAATCATGGCCGCCAGGATATTATTGGTATACACATCCAGCATTTCTCTGGTGTACGGTGCCAGCTTCTTCGGACGGCTTCCGCTTTCCCAGGTTGTTTCCAGCCATACTACCGGATCTCCCGGAAGCATTTCTTTTTTCTGCATCAGCAGAACATCCGCATAATCCTCATAGGTAGTCAGCGGAATATTTCTTCGGAACTCCTCTACAGAAGAAGGCTTTTCACCATGCATAATCTTCTGTCCCAGACCGGATCTGGAATACAGTTCGATCTGTTCTGCCAGCAGACGCTTCTGAATCTGCATGTATTCATTAATATTCAAATCAAGAAATCCACAATATTCATCCCAGATTTCTTTCATCTGACAGGTTTTCAGCTTGTCCTTGAAACGCATAGTGCTCCTCCTTTCTGTAAATTTTTATGTACTCTCTCTGCTCCTCCAGCCTATTTCATCCGCGGAAACAGATATGGAACTTCTTTTTTATATTCTTCATAACCTTCCAGGTAAACCGGGAAGAAATAACGGTCCTGAAGCCAGGTATAGCCCAGGTTCAAAAACGCAAACCAGAGGGCAATCCCCATTCCGTCCGGAAAAATCATACCGAACCCCAGTGAGCAGAGCAGAAAGCTCCACACTCCGGGATGCCTCATATGACCATAAAGTCCCTTCCGGCTGACCGTTGTCCCCATCAAATCCTTCGTATACCCCTGTTTACCCCTCGCGATGTCAAGCACCGCTCCATAAAACACCAGCCCCGCTGCAAGAACTGCAATTCCTGCCGCAAGTATAATTCCCCTGGATGCCTGGTCCTTCACTGCCTCGGCAGCAAACGCAGCCAGCAGAACCATCAGCCCCAGCAGAAACCACGGGTTGCTGCCTGTTTTATTCTGCCGGATATTCCGGCACTTCTGATATTCATACAGCACCATGAGCCCGAAAGCTCCTGTGCCTGTAATTAACTCAATCATAAGGTTTCCCTTTTCGTAAATGCAATTCCTGCACATCCGCTGCCGGCATAGATTCCGATGACCGGACCTACCGTTTCCACGCGGATTTCCGTTTCCGGAACCTGCTGCAGAATCATGTTCCGCAAAATCTCCGCTTTCTCCGGTGCTGCCCCATGAAATACGGTTACCGGCATATCCGGATTTCCTTCCTTCAGGAAAGCATCCACCACTTTCTGCATACCGCTTTCATAATTTCTGGCAATGGCATAATCCCGAACCAGGCCATCTTTGAATACCAGAACCGGTTTCACACCCAGTACATCTGCCGCCATGGCAGTCACTGCACCGACACGTCCTCCTTTGCGGGCATTTTCCAGAGATTCCAGAACAATGTAAACACCCATCTGAGGCTGCAACGCTGTGAGTTTCTCCATAATCTCACAGGATGACAAACCGGCACCTGCCAGCTCTGCCGCTGCACGTACCATCTGCGCCATTCCATGAGAACACTGCTGTGTATCATATACATATACGGGAACATCCAGTCCTTGTCTTTTTACCATCTGTGCGGCTGATACCGCTGCTGCATAGCACCCCGACATTTTCGAAGTAATCATCAGACACAGAACTTCCTCTGCATCCGCTGCTGCTCTGCGGTAGGCCTTAACAAAATCACCCAAAGAAGGCTGTGAGCTGGTTGGCAGCTGCTCTGTCTCTGCAAGCCGTGCATAAAAATCATCTGCAGAGATTTCTGTCATATTCCGGTATTCGTCCTCTCCAAAAAGTACTTTATCCGGAATCATGAAGATTCCAAGCTTCTCCGCTTCATCCAGCGGAAGATCACTTCCCGTATGAGTGACCAATGCAACTTTTTTACGGGTCACGAAATAAGCCTCCATCTATGTTTATCTACAAAAACGCATAGTTAGACACATTTATATTAATACAAAAAATTTTTGAAATCAACGGCCTCTTTTTGGATTCCTGTAAAAATTAAATAATTTTTTCCATTTTTGAGTTTCATTTTTATTTTTTTCTTTCATTTCGTAACCAAAAGTGTATCCTCATTTTTTGACACGAAAATATTGCGGCCTGCTGTAAAAAAAGGTATAATTAGGGCGAATTAGAAAACAGGGGTGTATATATGGCATTTCATATCAATGGAAATCAACTGAAGGCAGCATTTACCGAAGCCGCCATCAGGCTGAAAAACGAAAAAGACACATTAAACAAACTGAATATATTCCCGGTAGCTGACAAGGATACCGGTATCAATATGGCCATTTCCATGGAGAAATCAGCCGCCCATATTTCTTCCTGCGGCTGTCCCGCCGAAGTAGCAGATGATGCTTACATGCAGCTGCTTGAATATTCCCATGGCAACTCAGGAACAATTTTGACACTCTTCTTCGAGGGATTTTCCTTCGGTCTTCCTGCAGATACCGAAGAAGTGTCCGGCAGTCAGCTTGCAACGGCCATGCTGAAAGGTGCAGAGAATGCCTTTAACGGGGTTGATGAGCCTATGGCAGGCACAATTCTTACGGTAGCCATGCAGAGTGCCAAAGCCGGTGTTTCCCTGGCCGAAGTTACAGATAACGCAGCAGCGGTAATTGACCGGATTGTACAGGAATCCCGCGCTGCACTGCTTCAGACCGCACACCAGAATCCGGTTCTGAAACCGTTCCATGTCGTAGACGCCGGAGCTTACGGATTTTGTCTGATTCTGGATGCATTCCGCAGCAGCATTGCACCGGAACTGCCGGAAGTTCCGTATCCCCCATTCATTCTGCCGGATACAGAACTGCAGGAAGAGAGCGTCATCCTGTACCGTTACTGTACAGAGTTTCTCCTGGAACCATTTGCAGATGCGGACCTTGCGGAATTGGAGATTGCCTTGAAATCCATGGGAGACTGCTTCCTTATGGCTGGAAAAGAGCAACTGAAAAAGATTCACATTCATACAGAAGTGCCGGAACAGGTTCTTAAACTGGCTTCAGCCTGCGGAACTGTGCGCGATACAAAGGTCGACGACATGCTTTCTCCGCAGTAATATATGACACTAAAAGAGCTCCCCGAAAAGGGAGCTCTTATTATTATGCTATCTTATTTTCTTATATCTGAGATGTAGCTTACACGGAAACTTCCGTTCATGGCAACCAGCTCTTCAATCATCTGAGCATCGGTCATACCAGACATACCCTTCTGCTCTGCCATGATTCCCAGCAGAGAGTAAAGATCTGTGCTCACTTCAGGAATGAACTCTTCCACTTCACAGTTATCCAGTTCACACTCTTCTTTCATGATTCCGATTGCTTCTTCGTATGTGGCGATTCCATCAATCAGTCCGTTTTCCAGCGCCTGTTTCGCTGTGTAGATTCTACCGTCAGCAAGTTTTGTTACTTCTGCCACCGACATATCACGGCCCTCTGCTACCAGTTCCACAAACTGCTCGTAAGCTTCATCCACCAGAGACTGGAAAATTGCACGCTGTTCATGAGTCATTGGCTCCATACCACTGCCCATTGCCTTGTTGCTGCCGGCGGTAATAGTGTCTACCCGGATTCCCAGATTTTCCAGAAGCTCACTGATATCCATCAGACTGCCCATGGTAACGCCAATGGATCCGGTCCAGCAGTTCCGGTTAGCCAGAATTTTATCGCATGGTGCAGAAATGTAATATCCGCCGGATGTAGCCTGTGACTGCATCGCAGAGTATACCGGGCGGCCTGTAGTTTCCTGATACTCTCTGATGGCAAAATACAGCTCATCGCTGGCGAAAACGCTTCCTCCCGGGGTATTTACACGGAGAATCATCCCCTTGTTTTCCTCGTCATTCATCATGGCTTCGATGGCATTGAGCAGGTACTGATGGTTGTATGTACCGGTGCCGTACTCATCAATTTCCCCTTCCACATACAGGGCACCGATATAGTCATGCCCAAAATCCGTTTCAACAGCCGCCGCATCATCACCGCCGCCCAGATCCAGATTGCTGAAGGTTTTGCCGCATCCGGTCACCAGGCCGATAATGCACACCACAATCAGTACCAGAATCAGCAGACCCTTCTGCCAGCCTTTCATTTTCGTTTTCGGTTTCTGTTCCAGGACCACGGTTCTTCCCTTTTCTTCAGTGTTTGCAGAATTTACATTCTCAAAATTATCCAAAATATGTTCCTCCTTCTGCTTTATGGCTGCACCTATTGTAACATGATTCCGCAGTGTATGAAAGGAGTATTTTTTATCCTTCTGAAAAGAAAAACACACCCCGGCGTAATACCGGGGTGTGTGCGAAACAATACTGTTTTAAACTATTCTACTGTTCTCCAAGCCTTCAGGGACCAGTCGGAGTAGACCTTCTCACCATTAACAACCTTGAATGCTCTTACCTTATAGTAGTAAGTCTTTCCTTCTTCCAGACCCTTATTATTGGTATAGGAGGTCTTAGTGGTTGTCCAGAATGGCTTAGTACCGAATCCAGAGTATCTCTTGGTAGATCTGAATACTTCGAATCCATCGTAGTCTACGCCTTCAGGAACGTTCCAAGTCAGCTTGATCGCCTTCTTACCCTTCAGGGTGGTCATTTTGGAACGAGCCTTGAACTTTTCAAGACCTTCGAATGGAGACAGAGCTTCCTCCTCTTCAGGAGCTGCCGCTTCTTCATCTGGAGTCACATCAGGCTTTACAGATGGAGCTGGATAATATCCGCCAGTTGGTGGTGTTGGAGTTGGAGTTTCCTGTTTTGGATTTACAGTAACTGTTGCAGAACCTTCTGCTACCACTTCTTCATCAACTGCAACCTTTACAACCTTGTAATTAACTGTATACGTACCTGCAGTCTTAAATGCAACTCTGAATGTTGAAGATGCATCAGTCAGAGTGAAACCGCTGCCTGCAGGACCAAAAGCACCATTCAAGTCATACCATGTGCCGTTGTTTACTTCATAGTATTCTACAGACTGCAGCTGTCCCATTGCATCTGCACCAGAAGCATCCACTAAAGTTGCAATGCCGTAAACCTTTTCACCTGCGTCATCATTTGCAGTAGTGGTAATTGTAAATTCCTTCTTTTCACCAACTGTAAATGTGAGGTCTTCAGAAATTGTGATTGCAGCATTTACTTTTTCTCTTACTGCGTAGTATTCACCATCAGCTTCAGAGATATAGCCTTCTGCAACAAAGCTCTTAGGCTGAGTTGGTTCAGAATATGCATCTGCAGGGTTATATCCATAGAACTTACCACCCTTTACTGTAATAACCGCTCCAGTACTGTCATGTTGATTCAATGTCCACTTCGCTGTTTCTGCCTTGAATGTACCGCCATTGATTTCTATTAAAGCTCCTTCCTTAGCATAAATCAGGTCGAAGTGTGTATCACCAGTGGAATCTTTAGCGCCTACATTTGTGTAGTTACCGCCGTTGATAATTACCTTTGCATTCTGACCCATAGCCCAGATCGCCATGTTGTAGTTGTTCTTACCTACGCCATTTACAATACCGCTTCCAACGGAGTCGTTGATTGTCAATGTACCGTTCTTTACCCAGAATACGCCGTCTCCGCTTGGGTCATTTTCAACAGTTAACTTGTGACCGTTTAAATCAACTGTCAGATCAGACGTTACTACGAATGCTGTATCGAAGTCAATGTCAGCACCAAGCTTAACACTTGTAACGCCTTCTGCAACTAAAGCTGCCAGTTCCGACTTTGTTTTTACTGCATTTGCATCTAATGCAGTTACTGTATAGTAATCACCATCAGCAGTTACCGTACAGCCACTGGCAACGAAGTTTGCAATTGGATTTTCAGAATTGCTTACGGATGGATTATACTGATAGAAATTACCTCCATATACAGTAATTGCTCCGCCTGCTGTTTCCGGCCCATTCTGATGGTCTTTCTGGTTTAATGTCCAGTTTGGTGTCTGACAAATGAAAGTACCACCATAGATTTCTACAGTACCACCATGCTTTGTATAAATTAAGTCATAGTGATTATCTGTACCGGCACCCACATTTGTGTATGTACCGCCATTGATGATTACATTACCTCCGTCTGCCCAAATTGCCATGCTGTAGTTGTTGTTTCCTACGCCATCAACAACACCTGTTCCTACAGAGTCTACAATCGTTAGGGTTCCACCTGTTACATGGAACACACCGTCACCTGCAGTATCATTTGTAACAGTTAATGTGCAACCATTAAGATCAATTGCAACATCTCTTGTTACAACAACAGCAGTAGATAAATCAATACTGTTTGCCAGCACAATTTCAGCAACACTTGCATCTTCTAAAGCTGCTTTCAGTTCAGCTTCGGATGTAATTGCACTTGCATCAAATTCATCTTCTGCAAATGCCATGGTCGGCATCATGCAGAATACCATCATTACACAGAGTAATGATACTAAAAACTTCTTCATATTAGTCCTCCTTATGTTGCACTAACCTGCTTTACCCGTAAAGGTTAGCTCATGGTTAGTTTGAAGTTAGTTTCATTTTAGCACTGTTGCTCGCAACAATCAATTACATTTCAAAACATTTTTGGTTATTTTTAACACACGAACAAACTAACCTTTTTCTCAATGATATAATCGCAGAAAAAAACACCCCGGCATCTTCACGACACCGGGGTGTAATATTTTGCAAAGTATGTAATTATTTCTTCTTTGTCACAGGCTGGCTCACGATGAATTCAGCGCGTTCGATTGCTGCATCGATATTTTCGCAGATATTCTTTTCGCCTACCTTTTCCAGGAAGCCGCCCTTTTCCATTACCTTCATAGGCTGTTCATTTACATGGGACAGCACCAGGGTAATGCCCTGCTTTTTCAGACGTACACGCAGATCTTTCAGTGCATTCAGAGCAGTTACGTCCAGAGCAGGAACGCCTCTCATACGCAGAATCAGACATCTTGTATGTGCATTTACGCCGATTTCCTTCAGCTGATCAGCCGCACCGAAGAACAGAGGACCGGTAATTTCGTAAACCGCGATGGACATTGGGATGTGACGCAGGTGTTCCTGTTCTGCCAGTTCCTTCAGGTCATCCACCTTATCAGCACCTTCCAGTTCTTCTACGTAAGTCCAGCGTTCTACACTGGTTTCATCACTCATACGCTTCATGAACAGGATACATGCAGACAGCATACCTACTTCGATCGCGATTACCAGGTCGAAGATTACAGTCAGCAGGAAGGTAGCCACCAGAACAGCAATGTCGCTCTTTGGCGCAGTCTTCAGCAGACGAATGAACTTTCTCCAGCCGCTCATGTTGTAACCTACCATAATCAGGATTGCTGCGATGGTTGGCATTGGAATCAGAGCTGCATATGGCATCAGAACCAGCAGTACCAGCAGCAGAACAATTGCATGAACCATGCCGGAAACCGGAGTACGGCCGCCATTCTTGATGTTTGCAGCAGTTCTTGCGATTGCACCGGTAGCAGGAATACCGCCAAAGAGTGCAGATGCCACATTACCGATACCCTGAGCTGTCAGTTCTGTGTTGGAGCGATGCTTACCGTTAATCATACCGTCTGCAACTACGCAGGACAGCAGTGATTCAATAGCAGCCAGAATTGCGATAGTGAATGCATCCGGAAGCATGGTCTTTACCAGGTCATAGCTGATATGAGGAACATGCAGGGATGGAAGATCGCTGCTGATTGTATACAGGTCACCGATGGTATTAACATTCAGCGGCAGCAGCTGGGTCATAGCGATACCAACCAGAACCGCAATCAGTGAAGGTGGGATTCTGTCGAAGAACTTTGGCATCAGGTACAGAATAGCCAGGCAGATTACACCTACCAGCAGTGCATGCCAGTTCCAGGTTGGGAAGCCCAGAATAAAGGCATGGAGCTTTTCCATGGTTTCAACGGTATGCATTCCTTCCGGATAAGTTACACCGAAGAAGTCCTTCAGCTGACCGATAACGATGGTTACAGCGATGCCGGAAGTAAAACCGGTTGTAATTGTAAACGGAATAAACTTAATCAGATTACCCAGGCGGAAAATCCCCATGAGAATCAGGATAATCCCTGCCATGATAGTTGCCACAGCCAGACCATCCATACCGTTTTCCGCTACAATACCTGCAACAATGGTTGCAAAAGCTGCAGTCGGACCGGATACCTGTACCGCACTTCCCCCGAAGGCAGAAATTACGAAGCCGGCGATGATAGCTGTGTAAATACCCTGTTCCGGACCTACGCCGGATGCCAGAGCCAGAGCGATGGACAGCGGCAGCGCGATAATCGCAACGATTATCCCTGCGATAACGTCCTTAACGAATTGATCTTTGCTGTAGTTTTTCAGCGTTGTAAGAAGCATTGGATGCATCTTTTCCATGATTTTTTCGAGACCTCTTTTCTTTATATATAACTTAGCAATAATTAGCAATAAATTAGCACAATATTATAATTATGACAGAATTTTCTACGTTTTTCAAGTGGGTTAGCCTGATTTTTTCACAAAATCTTCACTTTCCTACTATACATATTTTTGCTGTTGACAGTGTACTATATCACATGGTACACTCATCTTGCAAGAGGGATATTCAAGTCCTGCGGCCCGGGGAAGCCGCCGGACTTAAAGAAATTGCTGAAAGGGGGATTTTGATGTTTCAATTAGATCTGAAAAGTCGAAAATCCATCTACGAACAGGTCATGGATAACCTGAAAGAACTGATTATGACGGGGACACTGTCTGCCGGTGAGAAACTGCCGTCCGTACGGGAGCTTTCCAAGCAGATTACTGTCAATCCGAATACGGTTCAGAAAGCCTACAGGGAACTGGAACGCCAGGGCTACATCTACACCACCACCGGTGTGGGAACCTTTGTGGCGGACCACACCCAGATAAAGGCTGATCCGCGGGAGCTTGAAGCGGCAAAGGCTGCTCTGGAGGAAGCATTCCGTCAGCTTCTCTATCTGGGACTGACCCACGATGAGGCGAAAGAAATCACCATGACCATTATCGAAGAAAGGAGACCAGACTATGATTAAACTCGAACACGTTACCAAATACTTTGGGGAGTACCGGGTACTGGACGATTTCAGTCTGACCGTACCGAAGGGATCGGTATACGGACTCATGGGACTGAACGGCGCCGGAAAAACCACAATTATTAAACACCTGGCCGGACTCCTTACACAGGACGAAGGCACTGTCACCATTGACGGGCAGGAAATCGAAGGCAACGAAGCACTGAAAGCCCGTGTGGCAGTAATTCCGGATGAGCTCTTCTTTTTCCGTAGTTACAACCTGCTTCAGATGGGCACATATTTTAAAGGAATCTATCCGCACTGGAACCAGAAGCGTTTTGAAGAAATGTACAGAGACTTCGGTCTGAATCCGAAGGCTAATATCGGCAAGTTTTCCAAGGGGATGAAAAAGCAGGCTGCATTCTGCCTGGCTCTGGCTGCCACTCCGGATTATCTGATTCTGGACGAACCGGTAGACGGGCTGGATCCAATCGTCCGCCGCAAGCTCTGGCGTTATGTAATGGACGATGTAGCAGATCGTGAAATGACCGTTCTGGTATCTTCTCACAACGCCAAGGAAATGGAAGATGTGTGCAACTATATAGGAATTCTGGCAGGCGGGCGTATGGTCTTTGAAGGAGACCTGCTGGAACTGCTGCCTGTCTCCATGGAAGAAATATTCATCGAAAAACTGACCGGCCATACGCCGGATAAACTGCAGCCAATTGCGCGCAAAGGGGGTGCCGCGGATGAAAGCTAAACTGCAGCTCGGCCTTTCAAAGGCTTTGATAAAAGAAAACTATAAACTGTACTGGTACCTGCCGGTTCTGTCCTTTATTGCCTACTTCATGGCGGGTATCTTCCCGCTGATTATGAATCCGCACTATCTGACAGATCCAAACCACTGGTACCTGGAAGACTGTCTCATGAACTGGAACGTGGCCTTCGTAGCCCTGATGATTGCAGCACCGCTGGTAGGTTCCGTTGTCATGATGCACTATCTTCACAGCCCAAACTACGCTATCGCTATACATGCGCAGCCATTCAGCCGCAGCAAAATCTTCTGCTCTCAGACTCTGACTGGATGGTCCATGTGTATCCTGCCGCCTGCAGCCATGACTCTGATTTATCTGGTCATCGCAGGTCAGCTTGGTCACTCCCTGCTTTTCGGTGCCACTTCCGTATCGGTAATCACCTTCTTTTACGGTATCTTTGTTCTGGCAGGGGTACTGGTGGGAAATGCAGTTATGCATGTCATCCTCTGCGGTATCTTCTTCGGAATCCTTCCGCTGATCATCTGGCTCACCTGGTTCTACTGTGAAAACTTCCTGGCAGGCTTCTACGACATGCCGGACCGGATGGCAGACTTCCTTTTCGATACCAACCCGATTCTTTATATGATTGAAGAAGGCGGCGAATGGTTCGGGCCGGGACGTCTTCTCAGCTACCTGATAATCGGCCTCACCTTCATCGTGCTGTCTGCCCTGCTGTACGGCCGTGCCAAGCTGGAACGCGTAGGCGATTCCATGATGTTCCGTGCCGCTGAAGAAATCATTACCTGGCTGGTGGTATTCGTAGGCATGTCCTTCTTCGGATTCTTCTTCTACTCCATTATGGATACGAAGAGTTCCGCACTGATTGGTATGGCAGTGGGTTCCCTGCTGGCCTTTGTCATCGTAAAGATTATAATTGCGCGTACCTTCCGCTTTGGACTCCGTCAAAATCTCCGCTCTCTGGGTGCATACGCCCTCATCGCTGTGATTTTCTCAGGCTGCACCATGTATGACTTGACCGGTTTTACAGACCGGGTACCGAATGCAGACGATGTCGTTTCCGTAGAACGTATCAATCTCGGTTACGGCGATACCTTCAATTACTGGTACAGCTATATTGAAGAGGAAGTTCTGGCCAACCAGGAAACTCTGACCTCTCCAGAAGCCATCGAAAAAGTGATTGCCCTCCACCAGTACATTGTAGATCAGAAACTCTACGATTATGATGTCGTTAAGGAAGGTGCAGCCGTTTACGACAGTTACGGAAATGAAGTCTACAGCGGAAACACCTGGATGACCCTCCGATATACCATGGAAGATGGCAGCAAAATGTCCCGCCGCTTCGGCTTCCGCCTGAACCAGGAATCAGCTGACCTGATTAATGCAGTGATGACTGACGCAGAATACAAGGACGACGGTGCCCTGCCTGATATTTTCACACCGGAAAATATCAGCAGCATCGAACTTTCCGTCTACGACTACAGCTACGAATACGATGAAAAATTCCAGAGCGGCGAAATGACAGATCTGGAGATTGATACGGCACATCGTACAGCCCAGGCCAAGCTGGTTCTCACCAATCCGGAAGAAATCGAAACCTTCCTGTCCGTCATGAATCAGGACCACTACAGACGGACCTATACTGTAAAAGATTCCGGTACTGTAAGTCTGGAAGAGACCGCTGCCGTTACTGCCGAAAGCAAGGTGATGCCGGCACCGGAATTCAAGGCTATGGACTATATGGACATCAGCGGTTACATCTACCTCCATCCTGGCACCGAAGGTGTACAGAAGGAATGGAACGGAACTGTACCGGAAAATAACAGCAAGCCAATCGGTACAGCCAACTTCAATGTTCATTCCGGGCACAGGGAAACCCTGACCTTCATCGAATCCAGACTGCGCGCTGACGGTTACAGCAGCCACGCAGATCATATTGCAGAAAGCCTCAGATAAAAAACACGAAAAGCGGACTTCCTCAATCTGGAAGCCCGCTTTCTTTTCATCTGCAGTTGCCCCTGGCCAAGTTTTCAAGTATAATATATATTGAGATAAAGTTTGAAAAAGGTGAAACCATGAAAATATATGATACTATTATTGTGGGAGCCGGCGCAGCAGGTCTTTACTGTGCAGCCCGTATGAATCCGGACACATCCGGGTCCGTTCTGCTCCTTGAAAAAACAGAGAAATACGGAACCAAGCTCCTTATGTCCGGAGCCGGTCAGTGCAACCTGACCCATGGCGGAAACATCAAAGATTTTCTTACACATTATGGAAATCACGGATTCCGTATCCGAACCACCTTATATGCACATAATAACCTGGCAGTCTGTGATTTTTTCCGCAGTCTGGGAGTAGAACTTGTCGAACGGGAAGATGGAAAAATCTTCCCGAAGTCCATGGACGCTCATGAAGTGCGTGATGCCCTTCTGACTGCTGCCCGGAAGAATGGAGTTCAGCTCCATACAGCGGCTGATGTAACTGCAATCAAAGAGCTGGAAGAAGGCTATCAGCTTACCGCTTCCGATGGCTGCACCTGGCAGTGCCGGAATCTGGTCATCGCCTGCGGCGGTGCATCCTACCCTACTACCGGCTCTGACGGATCCATCTTCCCCGTGTTGGAAAAAGACCTTGGAATAGAAATCATAACGCCCGTCCCGGCACTTACCCCGGTTTTCGTAGAAAATTATCCGTTTACGGATCTTTCCGGCATCAGTTTTCAGAATGCTGAAGCAACCATCAATCCGGGTACAAAAGACAGCTGCAGCTTTACAGGAGACCTTCTCCTGACCCACCGCAACCTTTCCGGTCCTGTAATTCTTAACAATTCCAGACACATGAAGACCGGTATGAGGCTTGCAATCAACTTTGTTTTCCCGTATACTACTGACAGTGTACTTGCTCATATGAAAAAGGATTTTTCCGCTAACAGCCGTACGGCCGAACACTGGCTGGCTGATAAATACAGCCTGCCAAAGAGATTTTGTGAAACAATCGTAAAGTCTGCAGGTCTCAGCAGCCGCAAAGTTTCCACGCTCTCAGGGGGGGACATGAAAACGCTGGCACTGAGTCTGACGGCAGCATCGTACACAATCAGCGGACTGGGCAGTTTCCGGCAGGCTATGGTTACAGCAGGAGGTGTCGCACTGAGCGAACTCAGCCTGAAAACCATGGAATCAAAGAAACATCCAGGGCTGTATTTTATAGGAGAAGTCGCTGATGCAGACGGCGATACGGGAGGATATAATCTTCAGTTTGCATTTGCATCCGCAGCGGCTGCAGCCAAAGCAATCTGCGGCTGAACCAGTTTTAAAAATGAAAGAGGTATTTGAATGAGGAAACGAACACGAAATAGTATCACCATGACTCTTCTGGTGGCACTGCTTGTTTCAGTGCTTCCGGTTGAGTTTTCTTTTGCCGCGGTTCCTGAAAAAATCAGCCAGCCGGCAGAAGTTACCACATTTAAGTCTACAGACAGTTTCGATCAGGAGTATCTGCGCGGTTATGTAACCAGCGATGATGACCGGGTTCTGAAGGTAGTGTACCGCACACCGCTGGAAACCA
>JAZNKW010000073.1:0-72198 GCA_045578745.1 Anaerovoracaceae bacterium | reverse complement strand
TTTTTCCAGCTCCTTCGCCATTCTGATATAGTAGTCTAAGTTATACTTTGTTCTGGAATCGTCTAAGATGTCGCCAGTGTAGCAAAGACAAGCTTCTGCAACCTTACCCTGGTTCAGCGTTTCATCCAGAGCAACTTCCATACCCTGAATCCAGTTGAGGGAGTCGAAGATACGGAATACGTCGATACCGCCCTTTGCTGCCTGCTTTACGAATTCACGGATTACATTGTCCGGATAGTTCTTATAGCCTACAGCATTAGCACCTCTAATCAGCATCTGGAACAGCAGGTTCGGCATCTTTTCACGCAGAACGTCCAGTCTTTCCCATGGCGATTCCTTCAGGAAACGGTAAGAAGTATCGAAGGTTGCACCGCCCCACATTTCTACGGAGAAGAGATCCTTACCGTATACAGCCATGGCAGGAGCAATCTTTTCCATATCCACGGTTCTTACACGGGTTGCCATCAGGGACTGCTGTGCGTCTCTCATTGTAGTATCGGTAATCAGCAGCTTCTTCTGATCCATTACCCACTTGGACAGAGCCTGAGGACCCTGTTCATCCAGGATCTGCTTGGTACCACGCAGATCCTTATAGTCTTCCGGCTTGAATCTTGGGAATACAGGAACGTTGAAGTTTGGCTTCTTACCCTTTGTTTCATTTACAAACTTGTTGCCCAGGAATTCGATAACCTTCAGCTCTCTGTCATCTACCTTACCAATGTTCAGCAGTTCAGGAGTGCTGCCGATGAAGCCGGTGTCACACTGACCTGCACGGAAAGTAGGATGGTTCAGTACGTTGAGCATGAACGGAATATTGGTCTTAACGCCCTTGATAACGGTTTCGCCCAGAGCACGTACTGCCTTTCTTCTGGCATCTTCGAAGGTTCTGCTGTAAGCAGTTACCTTAACCAGAAGGCTGTCGTAGAACGGTGTAACTTCTGCACCGGTAAAGCCGTTGCCGCCGTCCAGTCTGATACCCAGACCGCCTGGGGAACGGTAATATTCAATCACACCGGTATCCGGCATGAAGTTGTTGATAGGGTCTTCGGTAGTAATACGGCACTGAATTGCATGACCGGTTACCTTGATTTCGTCCTGGCTCTTGATCGCGATTTCTTCAGAATCCAGGCTGTAGCCCTGTGCAATCAGAATCTGAGCCTGAACGATGTCCACGCCGGTTACAATTTCAGATACGGTATGTTCTACCTGAATTCTAGGATTCATTTCGATGAAGTAGTGGTTGCCGTGCTTGTCCACCAGGAATTCCACGGTACCTGCACTTCTGTAGTTTACAGCCTTTGCAATCTTGATTGCGTCTGCACAGATTGCCTGTCTCTGTTCTTCTGTCAGGCAGAGAGCAGGAGTAAATTCAATAACTTTCTGGTGTCTTCTCTGGATGGAGCAGTCTCTTTCGTACAGATGAACCAGATTGCCTTCTTTGTCACCCAGAATCTGAACTTCGATGTGCTTAGGACCTTCCAGATACTTTTCGATGAAAATGTCGTCAATACCGAATGCCTTGGCTGCTTCAGATCTTGCACTTCTGAACTGCGGCAGCAGTTCTTCTGCAGAGTGAACAATACGCATACCACGGCCGCCGCCGCCGGCAGCTGCCTTCAGCATAATCGGATAACCACAGGATTCTGCAAACTTTACAGCTTCTTCTTCGCTCTGAATTGCCTTTTCTACACCAGGAATGGTAGGAACGCCTACAGAATGAGCTACAATCTTGGACTTGATCTTATCGCCCAGGCTGTCCATCATATCTGCAGTCGGTCCGATAAACTCAATGCCTGCATCAGCACACGCTCTGGCAAATTCCACGTTTTCAGCCAGGAAACCATAACCCGGATGGATTGCATCTACACCCTTGGCCTTAGCCAGAGCGATGATTTCATCGATACCCAGATATGCACCTACTGGTGTCTTTCCCTTACCAATCTGGTATGCTTCATCTGCTTTCGTTCTGAACAGAGTGTTCTTATCCTCTTCAGAATAAATCGCTACAGTACGGATGCCCAGTTCTCTGCAGGCACGGAATACTCTAATTGCGATTTCGCCTCTGTTTGCTACCAATACTCTTTTGAATTTTTTAATTTCTCCCATGTTCTCTCTCCTAAAAAATTACTTTACCACATGTACGTCCATCTGTGGATAAGGTATTGAAATATCTGCTTTATCAAATGCCAGTTTGACCTGCTCGTTGAGGTAATACT
Source organism: Anaerovoracaceae bacterium (assembly GCA_045578745.1). Taxonomy (GTDB): domain Bacteria; phylum Bacillota; class Clostridia; order Peptostreptococcales; family Anaerovoracaceae; genus RGIG7179. The sequence continues at coordinate 69,982 of JAZNKW010000073.1, read as the reverse complement.
TCACAGCATAGTACTGATCGGTATCACACCATACTTTCAGGTCCAGAACCACCGCACTGTCACCGTGTGAGGACACACCGACAAACGGTGCAGGATCTGTATAAATTGTTGGATTGGACTCTGCCACCCGCAGAAGGACGGATTTTGCAAGAGCAATGTCCGAATCGTAAGAAATTCCGAATTTGCAGTCCACCCGGCGTCTGTCACGTCGGGAATAATTCACAATAACGGAAGTGTTGATACTGCCGTTTGGAATGGTAATTTCCTTGTTGTCGTAGGTACGAAGTGTAGTTACGAACAAATCAATTTTATCTACCTCTCCATATGTTCCGCCAATATCTATTTCATCACCCTTTTTAAAAGGCTGATTTACTAAAATCAGAAGGCCCCCGGCAATATTGCCAAGGCTGTCCTTCAGTGCCAGTGCAATGGCTGCACCGCCGGCACCCAGCACGGTAACCAGAGGTGTGGTAGGTACTTCCATTACACCCAGAAGCACTACAACCAGCAGGATATACAGCACAATCCGAAGTGCACTGAGTACAAAGGTATGAATTGCTGCATCCAGTGCCGTTTTTTCCAGTGCACGGTGCGTAATTCCCAGTGCAACTTTGATAAGAATCAGTCCCACTGCCAGAACAGCTAAAGTCCATGCACCAGTTTCCAGAATGTCAAACATTTTCTGGCTGAAATCCATTTCCTTAATAAAATCCATTTACGTTTCCCCTTAATTATTCATGTTTTTTACTATATACCACGAACGTTTACTCGTAAACACGGCCGGATCTTCTTCTTTCCAGCTCTTTTAAGAGTCTCTTTCTGATACGGATATCGTCCGGTACGATTTCAACCAGTTCATCATCATCGATGAATTCCAGTGCTTCTTCCAGAGTGAAGATTCTTGCAGGAGGCAGTTTTACAGCATCGTCGGTACCTGCCGCACGCATGTTGGTTGCCTTCTTTGCCTTACATGGGTTTACTACCATGTCGTCATTTCTGGAGTTCATACCTACAATCATACCTTCGTAAACCTTGGTGCCAGGTTCTACGAACATCTGCACACGTTCGCTGATGGTATTCAGTGCGTATGGTGTACATACACCTTCTTCCTGTGCGATAGCTACACCGTTGGTTCTCTGCGGAATATCGCCCTTCCAGTCATCGAAGCATTCAAAACGTCTTACCATGGTGCCTTCACCGTGGGTATCGTTGATGAATTCACTTCTGTAGCCCAAAAGGCCTCTGGTAGGTACCAGGTATTCCAGACGGGAGTAACCGTTTTCGCCGGACATCTGACGCATCATACCCTTACGGATGTTCAGCTTATTGATTACAGTACCGGCATATTCATCCGGTACGGAAATTACTACTTCTTCAATTGGTTCCTGAGTCTGACCGTTTTCACCTCTGTGGCAGATTACCTGCGGCTTGGAAACAGCCAGTTCATAACCTTCTCTTCTCATGTTTTCAATCAGGATGGACAGGTGCAGTTCACCTCTGCCGGAAACCTTGAAGCAGTCAGTGGAATCAGTTTCTTCCACAACCAGTCCCACATTTACTTCCAGCTCCTTATTCAGTCTTTCACGGATATGGCGGGAAGTTACAAACTTACCTACCTTACCTGCGAATGGAGAAGAGTTAACCATGAAGTTCATGGACAGAGTCGGATCTTCAATATGAATCATTTCCATCGGCTGCGGATTCTGCAGATCGGTAATGGTTTCACCGATGGAGATATCAGCGATACCGGAAATAACCACGATATCACCAGCTTCAGCCTGCTCTACGGCCATTCTCTTCAGACCGCGGTAAACGAAGATCTGATTTACTCTTCTCTGTACCACGCTGCCGTCTTCCTTGGCTACGCCTACAGTCTGGCCTTCCTTCAGAACACCCTGGGTGATTCTGCCGATACCCAGTCTGCCGATGTAGTCGTCATATGCCAGAGTGGAAACCTGCAGCTGCAGCGGTTCTTCGTTCTTATCAGGATATGGCTGTACATGGCTGATGATGGTTTCAAAGAGCGGATTCAGGTTCAGATTGCCAAATCCGGTAGGGCTCTTCTTAATCTTGTTTTCGCCTTCACCGATTTCCACTCCCAGTACTTCTTCAGGATCTCTGACTGCGATACCCTGACGTGCAATACCATACAGGATTGGGAAGTCCAGCTGCTCATCGTTTGCTTCCAGGTCCATGAACAGTTCGTATACTTCGTCCACAACTTCATCGATTCTGGCATCCTTCTTGTCCAGCTTGTTGATGAAGAGGATTGGGTTCAGGCCCTGTTCCAGAGACTTTTTCAGTACGAAACGAGTCTGCGGCATCGGACCTTCACTGGAGTCAACCAGCAAAATAACCGTATCTACGGTCTTCATGATTCGTTCTACTTCGGAACTGAAGTCAGCATGACCCGGAGTATCTACAATATTAATCTTTACATCATCATGCATAACAGAACAGTTCTTGGAGTAGATGGTAATACCTCTTTCTCTTTCGATATCGTCACTGTCCATTACGCAGTCTACGATTTCTTCATTGGCACGGAATACACCGCTCTGATTCAGGAATGCGTCTACCAGTGTGGACTTACCTGCGTCAACGTGGGCGATTACGGCAATGTTGATAATCTTCTGTTTTTCACTCATTGATTGTCCTTCTTTCTTGTCTATCTAAATGAAATAATTAAACGGTTTTACAGCGGGCCATACAAACCCACATTAATATAATATTTTAACATATTCGAAAAACAAATTCAATGTCTCCGTCATATTATGAATATGTATACATTAATAACATGGAGGTAAACTCATGCCCGTAATTTACTTAAGTCCGTCCACCCAGGAATACAACGAGTATGTCACCGGAGGGAACGAAGAATACTATGCAAATCTGATTGCAGATGCCATGATTCCATACCTGCGTGCCAGCGGCATTGACTTCATACGAAATGATCCCGGCGGCACCGTTTCAAACTCCATCGCCAATTCCAACGCTGCAGCTGTAGATTTTCATCTGGCCATCCACTCCAATGCTGCCCCGCCAAATCTGGCCGGCATGCTCCGCGGCCCCGATGTCTATTACTACCGCGACAGCAGCAGGGGACGAAACGATGCGGAAATCATCGCCAACAACATGAAACTGATTTATCCCCTGCCGGAACTGGTTACAGTGGTTCCAACCACGACTCTGGCAGAACTGCGCCGTACAGCGGCCCCCGCAGTCCTGGTGGAAGTTGCCTATCATGACAATTTCGAAGATGCCACATGGATTATCAATAATATTGAAGCAATCGGAGAGAACCTTGCCCTGTCCGTTGCCGACATTCTTGGCGTACCGTTCATCGAACCGTAAACATAAAAAGAAAAAACCGGTCGGAGCACCATACACTCCGAACCGGTATATTTTGCAGGGAATTATTTATTTCTTAAACAGTTTGCCCAGAACGTTTGCCGCCATCTTCACATCATCTGCGTCAATTTTGGAAGCAACCTTCATGACATCAGACATGTCAACCTTACCGTCCTTCATGACATCACCCAGCAGAGAGCCAATGTCCTGCTTGCTGTTGGCTTTTGACTTGCTGCCCACGGACTTCATTACCATCGGACCTACCAGAGCCAGAATATCATCTACCTTGTCCGCATCCAGGCCGCCTGCTGTCTTAGCCAGGTCTTTGGTTACGGACGCCTTATTGCCGCCCAGAATATGCTGGATAATCTTGGCACCATCGACTGTATCAATCTTCTTTACATCATCCACATCATCATCCGCATGAGCCAGCAGCGCCTTCTGCAGAGATTCTGCTCCATCTTTCTTCTTGCTGTTTTCATTCATGCTGTCCAGCAGAACAGGGACAGCTTTCTGCAGCAGCACTCCTACTGCATCGTCATCCACACCAACTGCTTTACCAATCTGTTTTGCCATGGAACCTGACAATAAATCTTTAATATCCATATGAAACCTCCTGTGGGTATGAGTTAGCATAATATTAACACAGGTTTTAAAAACTTACAAGTTTTACGTGTATCCATCGAAATTTTATGGTATACTTTCAGTTGGAAAACGTTTAACCATGGAGGTTTAAAATACATGAAACAGATGACAGCCCTCTTCGAAGATATTTTCCGCGAAGAGAAACTGATAAAGATGATATTCGGCGGCAAGCGTAAGAAATCCCAGGAATGCCAGAAGGCGGCAATCCGTCCTGTCCGCATCAGCGGTCAGCTGGTATACCAGGTGGAATACACCTTTGAGAAAAAGGTTACCCACGAAAACCTGAACGCCGAAGATGCTGTAAAGAAGTCTCTGGACCTGATTACAGAAGACTTCAAGCAGATTAATATTTTCCTGGAAGGGGAAGATATTCAGGTTCTGGCATCCAAGCCTGCCTCACCTAAGGTATCCCGCAAGGGCGGTACGAAGAAACAGGGCAGCCTGGAGCATAATCAGAAGAAGAATTATATCATTCCTGATGGCCAGCCGGTGGACTTCCTGGTACACCTCGGTGTCATGGATAAGGACGGCCGCGTGTTCAAGAAACACTACGGCAAGTTCCGCCAGATTAACCGCTACCTGGAAATCGTGGAAGATGTATTCCCTTACCTGCCGGAGTACGCAGACGGCCGTCCGCTGAAGATTATTGACTTCGGCTGCGGCAAGGCTTATCTGACCTTCGCCATCTATTATTATCTGAAGGTTCTGAAGCAGCGTAATGTGGAAATCATCGGTCTGGACCTGAAAACCGATGTTATTGATTTCTGCAACAAAGTTGCTCACGATCTGAAATATCATGAACTGAAGTTCCTCATGGGCGATATCGCAGACTACACCAGTGACCATGCTGACATGGTAGTGACTCTGCATGCCTGCGACACGGCTACCGACTACGCCCTGATTAATGCGGTATCCTGGAATACAAAGGTTATCCTCAGTGTTCCATGCTGCCAGCACGAACTCTTCAGCCAGATTAAGAGTGATGTGCACCAGCCGATGCTGAAGCACGGTATTCTGAAGGACCGTCTGACAGAATATCTGACCGATGGACTGCGCGGACTGAAGCTGGAAGCCTGCGGATATGATGTAGCCATGATTGAATTTACCAGTCTGGAACATACCGCCAGAAACATCATGATTAAGGCAGTAAAAAATGATGCCGCTGCCGATGCGCTGGAAGCTGCCGAAAACGGTGCGGACCGCCGCCAGCAGGCTGCAATTCTCCGCGCTGCAGAAGCCAAAGCATCCCGCGCTCAGCGCCAGTACGAAGAGCTGCGTGACTTCTATCAGGTACGCCCTACTATCGATCAGCTGATGCCAAATAAATAATAAGGAACAAAAAATACAAAAGTGGACTTTTCAGTCCACTTTTTATTTTTATGTTTTCTAAACTTCTACTTCCACAGTCTGCATCGGTTTTACATCCACCGGGCTGTCGATGTAAATTTCCACCGCGCGGCCGTCTTTAACAACTGCAGTTGCATCAATGGTGCCTGCCGGCTGCGGAATGGACCAGCTGTATGTGCCGTCCTCACGTCCCATGGAAAATGCCGCTGCCATGGCAGTTGTGCCGGATCCGCAGGACCCTTCAAAATATGTAGAATCCACGTCTTTTACATATACAACCGGTGTCAGCTTTTTCTCTGCTGTATCCCAGAACATAACACCCATAGCCGGTGGATTCAGCTGCTCGTAAACACGGTCTTTCAGCAGTTCAAAGACTTCCTTTGACGCAGGCAGATCCTCCACGATGATGTGCAGAATGCCTCCGAAATCTACGATAGTGCATTCCTGCTTCTTTTCACAGGAAATTGGATTTGGCATGCGGATTTTCGCACTGTTCATATCCATATCCAGTTCTACCTGCAGCGTGTAGTCGCATCCGCTTACCTGTACGGTGCGTACAGAAGTACCGCAGTCGCCAGCTTCCTGCGCCAGAATCAGGCCAAAAGAACGGGATGCATTGCCGCAGAATTCCAGCCCGCACATTTCCATAGCCCCGTCAGCAGCAGGAATGTCTGCCTTTTCCAGAATAAAAGCTACCTGCTCGCCTTTCAGCTCTTCCATTGCCAGAAGCTGAGAAGCTACAGCCTGGTATTCACTGCGGGGAACCGGTGTTTTAACGAATATGGTAATGTTGCCGGATGGGTTGGCAACGATAATATCAATATTTTTTTTCATAGTCTCACTCCTTTTCTGTCATTCTACCATTTAACAGTAGACATTACAACGGTATTTCCCTCGTCTCAGCAAAAAATTGCTTGTATTATACATATAAATATGGTATTCTGTTATGGCTGATTTATTCAGCAAAAAGCAGCATCAGGCACCCTTCAGCAAGGTGCCTACCCGTGGAGACTGGGAGATGTACCCAAGAGGTTCAAGGGACCGCACTCGAAATGCGGCAGCCCGGGTAACCGGGGCGTGGGTTCGAATCCCACCATCTCCGCCACATCAAAACACCTGCGAAGTCGCTCTCGCAGGTGTTTTTGTGTTTTTTGAACGATTTAAATCACTTTATCAGCAATTCTGCCCCTTTTTATTTTTTGTGTTTGTATTCAAAAAAATACTTAATTTCTTTGTTGACATGCACAATTTTTTCTTGTATACTTGGAGCATGTTAATTGTTTCTTGGCGAAGCAACTTTCAATTACTCTTGGGAGGTTTTATTCATGGGCGAAAATAATCGTGGTAATTTCAGTGGAAGCCTGGGCTTCATTTTATCAGCTGTAGGTTCTGCTGTAGGTCTTGGTAACTTATGGGGGTTCCCTTACAAAATGGGCGCTAACGGCGGTTTCCCATTCTTAATCATTTACTTAGTATTCGTAGTATTCTGCGGCGTGGTTGTTATGGGGCTGGAAATGGCTATCGGCCGTAAGACCGGCAAGAGCCCGGTTCTGGCAATGGCATCCCTGGGCAGCAAATATAAATTCGTCGGCTGGCTCAGTGTACTGTGTCCGATCATCATCAGTGGTTTCTACTCTGTTCTGATTGGTTACTCCGTAAGATACGCATGGGGCTTCCTGCTTGAAACAGTTGGCGGCAACGGCTTCAGCGGCATGGGCGGCGGCGACTTCTTCGGCGCATACACTGCTGAACCAATGCAGGTACTGCTCTTCACCGTAATTACTCTGGCACTCTGCGGACTCATCGTTGCAGGCGGTATCTCCGGCGGTATCGAAAAGTTCAATAAGGTTGGTATCCCTGGCCTGTTCGTTCTGCTGATTGTAATCATCGTTTACAACTTCACTTTACCTGGCGCATCTCAGGGTCTGACATACATGTTCACTTCCAAGGGTATGGAAATGGCTGGTACTGAGTTCAACTTCTTCAACGCATGCCGTGTTGCTGCAGGTCAGATGCTGTTCTCCTGTTCCCTGGGTATGGGTATTATGATTACCTTCGGTTCCTATATGGATCCTAAGGAAAACATCTCCAAGAATGCATGGGTAATCCCTGCTGCTGACACAATAGCTGCTATTATGGCAGGTCTGGCAATCTTCCCTGCTGTATTCGCACAGGGCGGTTCTCCAAACGGCGGCGTTGGTTTGTTATTCATCACTCTGCATGACACCTTCACTTCCATGGGCAGCATCGGTAACGTAATCGGTTTCCTGTTCTATGTACTGGTAATCTTTGCAGGTGTATCCTCTCTGATTTCCCTGATGGAAGTAGCTTCTGCACACTATATTGACAGCAATGAAGCGAAGGGTAAGCCAGTTTCCAGAAAGAACGCTGTACTGGTTATGACCTTAATCATCTTCGTACTGTCCATCCCAGTTTGCTTAGATATGCTGGGCGGCGGCGCTACAAGCCAGTTACCTCTGGTAAGCAAGATTGGCTGTCTGGTAGATACTTACGACTTCTTCACTGAAGGTATCATGATGCCTCTGGCTGCAATCCTGATGTGTCTGATTGTTGGCTGGGCTAAGGGTCCTGAATGGTATGAAGAAGAAATGGAAAAGCACGGCAACAAGATTGTTGGTAAGGTATTCTTCAGAGTTTCCATCAAGTACATCACACCAATCATGATGACATTCGTACTCATCTCCCTGGCACTGTCCTATCTGGGAATCTAGTATAAAGACTTTTAAAATATTAAGAGAAGTTCTCCGTGAACTTCTCTTTTTTTTCTCCTCAAAATGGGGTATACTATGAGTATTAAATCAATCCGGAGGTTATCATGGATCCAAGAATCACGAAATTATCTGAGCTTCTGACCAGTTATTCCTGCCGCCTGCAGCCAGGCGAAAAGGTTCTCATCGACTATGAAGGAGAAGAAACCAAACCACTGGTCCGCCAGCTCATTAAAGACGCATATAAACTGGGAGCAAAACCATACGTCAATCACAGAGACAGCGCCGTGCTGAGAGAGATTTTGCTGGGGGCTGATGAAGAGCAGATTGCTTTTCTGGACGAATACCAGCTGTATCAGATGAAGGGCATGGATGCCTATATCGCTATCCGCGGAAACGCTAATGTTTCCGAGCTTTCCGACGTGCCGTCTGAAAAGCTGAATATGTACTACCGTCTGACTCAGCCTACGCTGGATTACCGTGTAAACAAGACCAAATGGGTTATTTTAAGATACCCGAACGCCTCCATGGCACAGCTGGCCGGAAAGAGCCAGGAAGCCTTTGAGGACTTCTACTTTGACGTTTGTACTCTGGATTACCAGAAGATGAGCGATGCCATGGACTGTCTGGTTGACCTTATGAACCGCACAGATAAGGTTCGTCTGGTGGGGCCGGATACAGACCTGACCTTCTCCATCAAAGGCCTGCCAGCCATCAAATGCGCCGGTGAATGCAACATTCCGGACGGTGAAGTCTACACGGCACCGGTGAAGGAGTCCATGAACGGATATATCACCTATAACACCGCCAGCGAAGAACAGGGCTTCACCTACGAAAATATCCGCTTTGAAATTGAAAACGGTAAAATTATCAAGGCCACAGCCAACGATACAGACCGCATCAATCAGCTCCTGGACACAGACGAAGGTGCCCGTTATTTCGGTGAATTTGCCATCGGCGTGAACCCATTTGTACTGGAACCGATGAAGGACACACTCTTTGATGAAAAGATCTGCGGAAGCTTCCATCTGACTCCCGGCATGGCATATGAAGATGCAGACAACGGCAACAAATCCGCAGTTCACTGGGATCTGGTCATGATTCAGCGTCCGGAATACGGCGGCGGCGAAATCTGGTTTGACGATGTGCTGATCCGCAAAGACGGTCTCTTTGTCATCGATGAACTGAAGTGTCTCAATCCGGATCAGCTGAAATAGCCGGACTGCTGCACCGCAGGGCCATCGTGCCTGTGGCTGACAGAAAATTTGTTTTTGGTACTTCCAACTGCAGGAAATTTGAGCTATAGTAGTAGTAAGTAATCGAACTAAGGAGTATTCGACAATGAAGGAACGGACATTTTTCGAAAAAATTGGTGTTACACCGAAACAGATTGCCTGGCTGATGGCGGCCAATCTGTTTTACGCACTGGCGCTGGACCTGTTCTACGTCCACAATAATATTGCCGCCGGCGGTCTGGCCGGTATCGGTACCGTACTGAATTCCCTCTTCGGACTTCCGGTTGGTGCTGTGGTTTTCATATTGAACATTCCAATCTGTCTCTGGGGTCTCACCGTCAAAGGCAAGGGATACATCATTATGTCCCTGATTGCAGTCGGTGTGTACTCCACCATCGTAGATGTGCTGGCATTTCTGCCTTCTGTCACCGATGACAAGCTGGTAGCCGTGATCTGCGGCGGCATTCTCTACGGTGTGGCAGCATCCTGCTCCGTAAAAGCGCAAATTTCTGCCGGCGGTACGGACCTCCTGGCAAAACTGATTATCACCAAGGTCCGCCACGTCAGCCTGGGTACTCTGCTCATGATCATTGACGGTTCCATCGTGGCACTGGCCATGGTTGCATACGGCGAAATCGAATCCGGTATTTACGCGATTCTGGCCATTGCTGTAACTTCCATCGTAACCGATAAAATCAACAGCGGTTTCAACAAGGCGGACATGTTCTACATCTTTGCCAACAAGAACCTGGACAAGATTGCCCACGCCATCCTGTATGATATGGAACGTGGTGCCACCTGCCTGACCGGTACCGGTATGTACGCCGGTGCGGAACGGAAGATTTTGCTGGTAGTCGTAAAACCAAACGAAATGCCTCGTCTGAAGGCAATCGTACATAAATATGACCCAAGTGCATTCATCATCCTGACCAGTGCCTTTGAAATCATCGGAGAAGGGTTTGAGGACCTGAATCTGACCAGTTCCATCCATGATGATGACGATATCGAAAAATAACGTGCACCACATAAATCCCCTATGAAAAAGAGCTCCTGCGCTGTCCGCGCGGAGCTCTTTTTCTGTATGATGCATATCTGTTAATATACAATTTTGCCTTCTGCCATCACATGAAGCAGAGGTTTGTTCATGACACGGATGTTCTCATCCGGATTGCCGTCACAGACAATCAGGTCCGCCATCTTGCCCGCCTTAACGGTGCCGGTGATGTCATCCAGCTTCATGATTTCAGCACTGTTCTTTGTTGCCTGCAGAAGAATATCCATCGGCTTGAAGTTATAGTAATCGGTTCTGGCAGTAAACTCATAACCGATATTCTGTACGAAGTTTTCCATATCCAGGTCAGAACCGAAGCCCATCTTCAGACCGGCCTGGTAAGCCTTATTGATATTGTTTCTTTCCTCTTCGAAATACTGGTATGCCTTTTCCTTCAGGTTATCTGACAGGAACTCGGTGTCACCTTCGCATGCAATGGTGATAGCACCGGTTGGAACCAGATAACAGTTCGGTGTCTTCTGGAACAGGTCAATACACTCATCATCCAGGAATACACCATGCTCAATGGTCCGAACGCCCGCCTCAATGGCACGCTTGATACCTTCTGCACTGTGGGCATGACCGCAGACATAAGATTCCTTCATTTCCGCAATTTCCACCGCTGCCTTCAGTTCATCCAGAGCAGCGATTACCATGCCCGGGCTTCCCTTTTCATTGAGGAATGCTCCGGTTACCATGTATTTAATAAAGTCATTCTTCAGCTGGAACTGGCGGCGTGCTGCCTTGCGTACTTCTTCCGGACTGTCTGCTTCCACATACAGTTCACCGAAAGTATCGTTTCCGGTTTCCGTCGGTGTAAGAATCTGACCGCTGGAAATGAGCCGCGGAACCTGGATTTCACCTGCCCTGCGTTCTTCTTCCAGTGCCACAGTTACGTTATACATGCAGCCGCAGTCACGGACTGTGGTATAGCCGGCCTTCAGATATTCATTGGCATAGATATAGGCATTCATCACGCTCCGTGCTGCATCCAGCCCCTTGATTTTGTTAAAATCCAGAGACTTCATGTAAACATGTGCATGCATATCGATGAGGCCCGGCATGACGGTGTTTTGACAGGCATCAATAATCTGTGCACCCTCCGGATATACATTGCTCCCGGATGGCGTCCAGCCCTGCGGACGGATTTCCGCGATGCGTCCGCCGTCTACCCATATATCGGCAAACGGTCCATCATATCCTTCAGTCAGAGGCCCAATCAGACGGGCATTTTTAATAATCTTCATACCGGCTCCTCCTTAATTCAATAATTGATTTATTTCAGCATGTAATTTCTAACCGTGCATGGATTCCAGCGCATTCATGCACAGATCCACTGCCGCATCGATGCAGTCTTCATCCAGATCGAATTCTGCATTGTGCACCGGCTGGGTTGTATCACAGCCGATTCCCACATAAGTACCCCTGCCGCCATGCTTCTGCACACGGGTAATCATGGCCGCAGCATCATCTGTACCGCCTACATTGCCTTCAAAATACATCTGCTGAATCCAAGGCACTTTCACGGAAGCACGGCGGATTACATCCATCATGGAGTCATCACTCTTGCCGGCAGGAACTTCACCGTAGTCTTCCACGGTATATTCCATGTCGTACATTCTTGCTGCGCCCTCAATCACATCGAACACTCTTCTTCCCACGTATTCAGTAATGTTTTCTGTCACACCGCGGTATTCCACAACCATCAAAGCATTTGGTGCGATGGTGTTCGGTGCCACACCGGCTTCAATTTTGCCCACGTTGATGCGGTGCATACCTTCTTCGTGCGGTGCGATGGCATGCAGGTTGATAGCAGCCGTACATGCAGCCAGCAGTGCATTCTTACCTTCCTGAGAAGCGCCGCATGGATGTGCTGCACGTCCGTGGAAGGTTACATCCAGCTGACGGTCACTTAAGAAGTCCTTGCAGCCGCAGCAGATGGTATGAGATGGCAGCGGCTTGTTTTCTGCACTCAGTGCCACATGCATGGCAATAAAGTTGTCTACATCATCCAGCCATCCCTTTTCACAGATGGACAGCGCGCCGCAGAAGGTTTCTTCTGCAGGCTGGAAAATCAGGCGGATTTTGCCGCATTTAATGCTGTGCTTCCGCGCCATCAGTTTATCTGCAATTCCCAGACCCATAGCAGTGTGTGCATCATGGCCGCAGGCATGCACAGACTCCGGATTTACGGAAATAAAACCTTCATCGTAAGGGCGATACCCTTCTTTCTGCGGTTCATCGTACGGCAGACAGTCGATATCGAAACGGAATGCAGTGACAGGCCCCTGCTTACCGGTGTCATATTCTGCGATGACACCCGTCACGCCGCCAGTGGCTTCCACGAATTTCGGATTGGCCCCCTGCTCGATGGCCCGCGCCTTCAGCATTGCCACTTCTTCTTCATCCGGGCGCACCAGGCTGATGATGGTGTCCACATCCACTACGTCCTCACCCATGATGCAGGTGTAACCCATGCCGGTGAGAATTTCTGCAATTCTGGCACTGGTACGGATTTCTCTCCAGCCGTTTTCCGGATACTTATGGAACTCCCGTCTATAGTCAACATATTTACTCATTTTAAACCCATTCTCCTCTCATGCTGGTTCTGGCAGCAACCGGTGCCAGACCGCATTCTTTCTCAATTATATTCTACCATGCTTTTATTTTTTTTCAAGTCAAACAGGCATTTTCCTCTGTGGATTCTGTGTGTTCCCTGCGCTCCCTAAGCAAAATACCGGATTTCACGGATTTTTCACAAAAAATAAAACAGAGCGGCAAAAGACAATAATCTTCCACCGCTCAGCCGTACTATTCCCTCAGCTGCCACTGAATTGGCTTCTGTCCGGTCAGTTCCAGGAACCGGTTGGTTTTGCTGAAGTAGCCGCCGCCGAAAAAGCCGTTCCACGCAGACAGCGGACTCGGATGGGCACCGCTTAAAATAAAATGCTGCGGTGCAGTAATCAGCGCTTCTTTGCTGCGGGCATTTGCTCCCCACAGCAGGAATACAACAGGCTCCGGACGGTCATTGAGTGCCTTAATGATTGCATCGGTGAACTGCTCCCATCCTTTGCCCCGGTGAGAGTTTGCCTGAGCCCGGCGCACAGTCAGGGATGTATTTAAAAGAAGCACCCCCTGGTCAGCCCAGCTCTGCAGGTAACCATGACGCACAGGCTTTACACCCAGATCTGCATCTAACTCCTTATAAATATTAACCAGTGACGGCGGAATCTTCACGCCCTTCTGTACTGAAAAGCACATGCCGTGAGCCTGTCCCGGTTCGTGGTACGGGTCCTGTCCCAGGATGACCACCTTTGTATCTGCAAAATCCGACGCTTTCAGGGCATTGAAAATATCTTCCCGCGGCGGATAAATGGTTTCATTCGCATATTCTTCATCCAGAAAACCCTCCAGTTTTCTGAAATATTCTTTTTCAAATTCGCCTGCCAGAATCTGGTCCCAGCCGTTTCCAATCTTATACATGATCCCCACTCTCCTTGTATTCTGTAACTCTATTTTACCTGCTTGCCGTTGCCCAGGCAAGTGATTTCGTGTATAATATTCACATGAACAGAATTTACATTTCCGCCCGTGCTGACCGGGCTTTAACTGAATATCTGGCAGACTCCGGTTATGAAGTCTGGATGCTTCCACGCATTCCGGGGCCGGATCCGGCAATTGCCGACCATCCGGATCTGGTGTTCTGCAGTCTTGGCCCCGGCAGACCGGTCTTTCATGGCAAAATCGCTGCCGTCGGACGTCCTTATCCTGCCGACGTTCCCTATAACGCCTGTTGTACCGGGAAATACTTTATTCACAACCTGAAGTATACGCACGCAGAACTTCTGGCTGCTGCAGAAGATGCCGGAATGATTCCGGTGAATGTGCCGCAGGGTTACAGCCGCTGCAGCTGTCTGCCCATCACAGAAGATGCAGTGATTACGGCAGATCAGGGAATCATACAGGCCTGCCGTGATGCCGGCCTTACAGTACTGGAAGTAACACCGGGACATGTGGAGCTTCCGGGCTATAAATATGGTTTTATCGGCGGCTGTGCAGGAAGAGTGGGTGATGCGGTTGTCTTCCACGGTAATCTTGCGGGGCATCCGGATGGTGCACAAATCCGCAGTTTTATCGAAAAACGCGGACTGAAGTGCATCGACTTTCCGGAATTTCCTCTGAGGGATATCGGGTCTGTTATTGAGGAGTGTGTCTTATGAAAAAGCATGCCATCATTCCCATTTTCATCCCCCACCGCGGCTGTCCCAATGACTGTGTCTTCTGCAATCAGAGAAAGATAACAGCACGGCAGGATACGGTAACGCCGGAAACAGCACGTCACACCATGGAAACCTGGCTCACTACCCTTGATGTTGTAGAAACGGTAGAAGTTGCCTTCTTTGGCGGATCTTTCACCGGAATCCCCATGGAAGAGCAGTCGGCCTTTCTGGCACTGGCTAAAGAATATAAGGATGCGGGGCGGGTTCATCAGATTCATCTGTCCACCCGCCCTGACTATATTAACCTGGAAATCCTGGACAACCTGAAAAAATACAGCGTGGACGTCATCGAGCTTGGTGTGCAGTCGCTGGATGAGCAGGTGCTTGTAGCTGCAGGCCGCGGTCATGATGCAGATGCCGTATATCAGGCATCAGAGATGATAAAAGACTATGGTTTCACCCTGGGGATCCAGCTGATGGTTGGACTTCCCGGCTCCAGCCTGGAAGCAGAGATTTACTCTGCAAACGAAACGGTTAAGATTGGACCGCAGATTGCCCGCCTCTACCCTACGGTGGTTCTTCCGGAAACAGAGCTCTATGCGATGTACCGAAATGGCTCTTACGTACCGATGACCGAAGCAGACGCCGTTCACAGAACGAAGGAGATGTATAAAATCCTTCACAGAGCAGGAATCAATATCATTCGTGTAGGGCTGAAATCCAGCGATATTATGACAGACTCCGCTTCCGGCGGCGCGGCAAACACCTTCCATCCGGCCTTCCGGCAGCTTGTTGAAGGCGAGATTGCCAGGGAAATGCTGGAGGAGCAGGTAAACAGCCTCTATCCTGGAATCAGCAATCCTCACGATAACCTGTGGCAGTTCTGTCCCGTCTGCCGCTTTATCAGCACCGAAAAAGACCGGAACAACCTTTTCGGTCACAAGGGAGTCAATAAAGAATATTTTGCTCAGAAATACCCTGGGCTGAATATAGAATACGTTACTGATAAACAGGCCGGCGTGGTGCTGGCTGAAGGCGAGTACCGGGCCATAGACCTGGGCCCCGCATATAAATATTCAATAAAGGAGATTTTGAAATGAAAGCAGTAGTAACCGTAATCGGAAAAGACATGGTCGGCATTCTGGCCAAAGTATCCACCGCCTGTGCAGACAAGAACGCAAACGTATCCGATGTAACCCAGTCCGTTCTGGATGGATATTTTGCAATGGTAATGGTCATCGATATCGATAAGATGACTTGCCAGGTAAGCGAACTGCGCGACTACATCGCTGCAGCAGTTCCGGAAATGCAGGTTCATGTAATGCACGAAGACATTTTCAACTCCATGCACAGAATTTAAGCGGGAGGTGACCAGACAAGATGATTAACTTAAATGATATTCTCGAAACCATAACCATGATCCAGGAAGAAAACCTGGATATCCGTACTATCACCATGGGTATTTCACTTCTGGACTGCTGTGACAGCGACATCGACAAGTCCTGTGAAAAGGTATATAACAAGATCTACAGCAAGGCGAAAGACCTGGTTAAGACCGGTGAATTCATTGAACAGAAGTACGGCATTCCTATCGTAAATAAGCGAATCAGCGTAACACCAATCGCCATGCTGGTGGCTGCCAGCGGCGGTGATCCTGTAAAGTATGCAAAGACCCTGGACCGCGTGGCAAAGGACGTAGGTGTAAACTTCATCGGCGGTTTTTCTGCCCTGGTACACAAAGGTTTCAGCGCAGGTGACGAAGCTCTGATTCAGGCAATTCCAAGAGCTCTGGCGGAAACCGATTTCGTATGCTCTTCCGTAAACATCGGCTCCACCAAGGCTGGCATCAACATGGATGCTGTAAAAATGATGGGTAATGTAGTGCGCGAAGCGGCGGAACTGACCAAAGACCGTCAGTGCATCGGTGCTGCCAAGCTGGTAGTATTCTGCAATGCGCCGGAAGATAATCCGTTCATGGCAGGTGCTTTCCACGGTGTTGGCGAGCCGGATGTAGTGCTCAATGTAGGTGTATCCGGCCCTGGTGTAGTACGTGCTGCTCTGGCCAAGATGCCGGAAGATGCACCGCTCAATGAAGTTGCTGAAGTAATTAAGAAGACCGCATTCAAGATTACCCGTATGGGCCAGCTGGTAGGCAGTGAAGCTGCGAAAATGCTGGGTGTACCATTCGGCATCATCGACCTGTCCCTGGCACCTACCCCGGCAATCGGTGACTCTGTAGCATATATTCTGGAAGAAATCGGTCTGGAACAGTGCGGTACCCACGGTACAACAGCTGCACTGGCAATGCTCAATGATGCGGTAAAGAAAGGCGGCGTAATGGCTTCCTCCAGCGTAGGCGGCCTGTCCGGAGCTTTCATCCCGGTAACAGAAGATGCAGGCATGATCGATGCAGCTCGTAAAGGCACTCTGAGCATCGAAAAGCTGGAAGCTATGACTGCAGTATGTTCCGTAGGCCTTGATATGATTGTCATCCCTGGTGAAACCCCTGCAGAAACAATTTCTGCCATCATCGCAGACGAAGCTGCCATCGGCATGGTAAACTCCAAGACTACCGCAGTCCGCGTGATTCCTGCCATCGGCGTGGCAGAAGGCGAAGAACTTGATTTCGGCGGCCTGCTGGGCAACGGACCTGTAATGAAACTGCGTCCGCAGTCCTCCGCAAAAATGATTAACCGCGGTGGCAGAATCCCTGCTCCGATGCAGTCTCTGAAGAACTAAAATATACAGCCCGGCAGCAAGCGCTGACCGGGCTGTTCATTTTGTGAAGATTTCATGGAGTGTTCTGGATTCCGTTGACTTTCCCTTACCAAAAGGATAAAATGTATGAAGATATCCGCATGGATATCTGGGAAAGGAGACGGCGTTCATGAAAAAGTTCGCATACAAATTTGCACAATTTATGATTGGAAGACGGGGATTCGACCAGTTCAGCAGGGACTTAAGCACCTTTGCTCTGATTCTGATTCTCGCAGACGTTATCCTTCCTGGGAAGGCAGACATTTTCAGCACCCTGGGTATGCTGGTTATCGTCTATTCCTACTTCCGTGCCTTCTCTAAGAACCTGTCCAAGCGTCAGGCCGAAAACGACTGGTACTGCACCTTCATTGGAAACAAAATCCGTGCATACCTGAAGCGCGACCGTAAGAATTTCACTTACTTCAAATGTCCAAGCTGCAAGCAGAGCCTTCGAGCACCGAAAGGCCGCGGCAAAATCCGCGTAACCTGCAGCCGGTGTCATAATGTTTTCGAAAAGAAAGTATGATTTCAAAGAGTGGAACATGTTGTTCCACTCTTTTTTATTTCTTATTTTAAAAAGTTAGTTATTTATTTTTATCATTTTAGTTTCTACAAATCTTCGCAGACGAGATTATGATCAAAGCAAACCATACTATACATCGTTTCTAACCATTTTAAGGTTCCATTTTTAGTTTTATTATTCAGTTTATATTTGTTTATATAATATTCTCTACGAACACGCGTATTAAAAGTTATTTCTATTTTTAAAAAAGTTAGAATAAAACTATCATATTTTTCATTTTTCTAACCATTAACTAACCTTTTAGCTGTAAAATAAGGCCATAACTCACTTACAACTAACTTCACTTCTGCAGCTCCGACCGCTATCGATCGAAACTGCGGATCGATAATAAAGGAGGAGCGAAATGAAAAGAACGAAAAAGATGACAAGTCTTCTTTTAACAGCAGCATTAATTACCAGCATGACTGCAGCCCCTGCAATGGCAGAAACCATCGACAACGGCGACGGTACCACAACAGAAATTATTACAAGAACTGAAGGTACTGCCAAAGACGGTTTTGTTGAAACAACAGCAACAATCTATGATGCAGACGGCAATGTAATCAATACAACAGTCGACAAGATTGAAACAGACACAACATTCACAGAAGACGAGGGCAACGGAGAACAGCCTGAAGTTACTGTTACCGCAGTACCTGGCGAAGAAGGTACCGGATCCGCAACCGTTACAGGCGCACCTGCAGGAGATATTCCAGAAAACGCAGACGACACTGACTACAACTATACCGAAACAACTGTAACAGAAAGAGAAGTAAAACTGGAAGTTACGAAAGAGAACTCCGAAACAATCACAGCAGAAGGTGAAAAAATCAGTGCATCCGAAACAGATAAAGAAGGCATCCTGAACGAAGAACACGAAGTTCTGGGCGGTCAGGAAGAATTCTATGAATCCTTGAGAGACGGCGACTATCTGGTGGTACAGGCTGGTCAGGGTAACTTCAACGGTACAAACTCCGGTAACATTCAGTACTACATGTTAGATGCCGATGGCAAGGTAAAACTGGATAAAAACGGTAACCCTGTTCTGCTGAATGGAAAAAGAGGCGATGATATCTATCAGATTCTGTTGAAAGACAAAGATGGTAATTTCCATACAGTGTATGGTATGAGAAACGGTATTTCCACAGAAGGACTGAGCTATAATGAAAAAGATCTTCAGGATTATGTTGGCACTCTGGCATATGGTGAAGATTCTATAACTGCGCTGAACTGCATTGCAGAACATGGTTACTGGGGTGCAGATGCAGGTCTGGGCAGTCTGGAAAAAATGCAGTCTGAAATGAAGGCAGCTGTAAAAGAAACAGAAGACGGCAAATATACCATCGGCGGCATAACATTTGACTCCAGAGAAGCGGCAGAAAATGCTATCGATGCACTGAACGATGGTGACGCACAGCTGGTAACAAATGCAGCGATCTGGTCTTTCACGGATGGTTATGCAGATCGAGAAAAAGTAAACAATACAGACAGTGGTTTTGGAAATTATTGCTTTGGCAATTTCGTTGCTGACGGTACAGATGTAGCAACACTGCAGATGATGTATCAGTATCTGATGGAAGTAGCAAACACAGGTATTGAACAGAGTAAAGCATCAGCAGTGGAAGGCACTGCCGAAGAAGAAACAGAAACTTATGTAGAAGAAGTTTCCATGAAGGTTTATGATAAGATTTCCGATGCAGAAAACAATAATGATGAAAACAAGGACAATGATGTTTACAGCACAGACCTGTCTATTAAAATGGTCGTTACAAAAGACGGTACATTGAAAATATACAGCAACGGAGTCGAAATCGCCAGCACAGATATCAGCAACAGTAATGGAGAATCCACAACTGTTACATTCGAAGGACTGGTACTGGCAGAAAACGAAAAAGTAGACATCAGACTGGAACATGTAGAATACATGAACGCAGGTGTTTATGTACTGGAACCTACACAGTCCGCATATGATCAGTTTGGAGCATACGGTCCAATGTCTCCTCTGGTTGGCTTAAAAACAGACACAGTGAAAACAACAACAAGCTATGCATTCGCATTTGATGTAGATGAAAACGACAAGACTGTTGTTACAACATCAACACGCACAACAACTATCACAGAAGACGGTGCAGGTGGTGGATTTACCGGAGTTCTCGGTGAAACCAAGAATGAAGAACCTGCAGACGAAACAGAACAGACAGAAACTGAAGTCGAAGAAGTTACAGAAGTTGAAGAAGTTGAAGTTCCTCTGACCGATATCGAAGACGAAGATACTCCTCTGGCAGAAGCTGAAGAACTGGAAGAAATCGAAGAAATGGAAACTCCATTAACCGATGTTCCTAAGACCGGCGATACTTCCAACAGCCTGCTGTGGACACTGACCACATTATTATCCGCAGTATTAATGGCAGTAATGACACTGGCTGACAGAAAAGCAAGACAGTAACAAGCTAAACAAAAGAGGAGTGGAACGAAAGTTCCACTCCTCTTTTATTGTCTATTGTCTGTTTTTCAATATGTTACATAAACGTACACAGCAGAATCGGAATAAAGATTGCCGGCAGGTAGTTCATAACCTTGAAGTTGGTTACGCCGATAATGTTCATACCCAGAGCCATAATCAGAATAGAGCCCACGCAGGTCATTTCTCCGATAACATAGTCTGTCAGGAATGGTGCTGCTGCCTGTGCAATCAGCACGATACCGCCCTGGAATACCAGAACGAATGCTGCCGCCAGCATAACGCCGATTCCAAGAGATGCTGCGAAAATCAATGAGGATACCAGGTCCAGTGTGGCCTTGGTAATCAGCATGGAGTGATCACCGGTAAGACCTGACTGAAGAGAACCTACAATGGTCATGGCACCCACACAGAATACCAGACTGGCAGTTACGAAACCTTCCGCAATGGACGGACCGCTGCCATCCTTATTCTTAAACCGGTCTTCCAGTTTTCCTGCGAAATGGTTCAGATGTTTGTCCAGATCCGCCAGAACACCGATCAGTGCGCCCACCGCCATGGAGATGATAGCAATCAGCGGGTTGGTGCCGCCCAGAGCCCCGTCAATCCCGATATAAATGGTGCACAGACCAATCCCCTTCATTACGAAGTCGGTAGCATTCTGCGGAATCATTTTGCGGAATAACAGCCCAACGGTGCTGCCGATGAGAACTGTCGCTACATTTACCAGAACCCCAAACATTATACTGTACCGTCCTTATGAAAGGCACCGGAAATGTCCTGGCCGCTCTTTTTCGCATCTGCTTCCAGCTTCTCTATTTCAGCCTGATGAGCGTCAATCTCATCACAGTACTTCTTCATTTTTTCCAGGTCCGGTGTTCCTCCTGCCTTAATGGTCAGGTATACATATTCACCCAGAGCTTCCTTTTCGTCCTTGATTTTTCCGCGCTCCAACAATACCTTCCCTTTAGCCTTGCTGTAGTCCAGGGTATCCCCTGCTACATCGCCCACTTTATTTGCAATCTGACCTAACTTATCCATAAATGCCATATCCTTGTCCTCCTTCGTTACGTCAAAATATTCTGTTCCTATTTTAACACCATTGTGCTAAAATGAAAAGTAGTCAAATCCGCTTTTCAACAAGGAGGTATATCATGTTACTGGGACGCGAAAAAATCGATTTTCTTCATCTGCCTACCCCGCTGGAATATCTGGCCAACATTTCCGAAGATCTGGGTATCAATTTATACATCAAGAGAGATGACCTGACACCGCTGGCCATGGGAGGCAATAAACTGCGTAAGCTGGAATATCTTCTGAAAGATGCAAAAGATCAAGGATGTACCTTCCTGCTGACCGTAGGTGGTGCACAGACCAACCACGGCCGCCTGACCATGGCTGTGGCCCGTAAATACGGCATGAGAGGCGCGATTGTATGCGTGGACGAATATCCGGGCGAACTGTCCGCAAACCTGCTCCTGGACGGTTTAATGGGCTGTGACGTATATCTGAAGAAAGAAGACGGCATTCATTCCTCTGGACGGCTCATGCATGAAACCGTTGCAGAAGTTACTGCTGCAGAAGAAGCAAAGGGCGAAAAAGTTTACTATATCCCCCTTGGCGGATCCAACGAACTGGGCATCCTGGGCTACTATGAATGTGCACAGGAACTGGCAGCACAGGTAAAAGAAGCAGGCATTGAAGGCTGCCGCATCATCTGTCCGGTAGGAAGCATGGGAACCTACATGGGCATGCAGGTGGGCATCCACAACGAAAAGCTGCCGATGCACCTGACCGGTATCAGCATCATGCCGCGGAAAGATGCAGTGACAGAAGCCGAAGAATATTTTGCGCGTTGCAGCAGTTTCTACGGCAATGACCTGAAGCTGGAAATGAATCCGGAAGACTGGGATATCCTCTGCGATTACGACGGCGGCGCCTATAACAACCCGCTGAAGGAAGTCCGGGACGCCATCTACTACATGGCGGAAAAAGAAGCCCTGATTCTGGATCCGTGCTACACCGGCAAAGCTTTTGCAGGCCTCCTGCAGATGGTTAAAAACGGAAAAATCGCCCAGGGCGAAAATGTCGTATTCATGCACACCGGCGGAAGTCCGGGTATTTCTACTCCGTTCCACCGCATCGAAATGGAAAAAGAACGAGGCTGCTACATGCACGTCATCGAATAATTTAAACCATAAAAACAGAGGGACCGCATTCATGCAGTCCCTCTTTCTTAGTTCTTATTCTTTCGGTGTCTTCACCTGAATCTTTGTAAACGGTGTATATACCAGCTTACCTTCCAGATCACGCACGCCGCGGACCTTATACCAGTAAGTTGTACCCGTCTTTACATTTTTCGTCTGAACAAAATATTTCTTTTCCGCATCACCGGAAGTGAAAATCTTGGTGTATCCACTGGATTTCTTATAGGAACGCCATACCTGGTAGTAATCCACTGAATAACCGGAATTGGACTTCTTCCAGGTCAGTTTTACCCTTTTCGTTTCAGGATATGCCTTCAGGGAAACGACTTTGGTTTTCTCAATGCCGGCTTTGTTCTTTTCAAACTTCGCCTTATAGTTTTCCTCATCCATGGTCTTCACCTTCACAGGAACACGCTTTTCACCTGCCGCAAATGCATCTGTTTCTTCAGCGTGGATGATAATTTCTGCTGTTCCCGGTCCCATCAGGGTCACACGACCGCTGCTGTGCACCTTCACAACAGAAGAATCGGTGGACTCATAGGTCAGTTTGCCGCCGCCTTCTGCCACCGCTCCCATGAAGAAGGCTTTGGAAAGACGTGTTTTTGTGTAGGAATCTGCACTGGTAATGATATCCTGTACAGGTTTGCTTACATTCACAGTAATTTCAATAGATGCCTCACTGTAGCCTCCGGTTGATTCTGCAGTTACTGTAATTACCGCAGTTCCGGTTCCGATCGGTGTTACCACGCCTTCTGCATCTACCATTGCTACATTCTCATCGCTGGAACGGTATGTCAGCGGTGCAGGAGACTGAGTCTTGATACCCTGAAGTTTGAACGGTCCGTCAGCCACCGCCACATCATATTTTGTCACGGAAGCAGTCAGATTCTGCGCCCCCGGCAAAATATTATAAGTCAGAGTTTTCGTACCTCTGTAGTTACCGATAAATTCTACGGTGACAGTGGCAGTCCCCACATTCACAGCATTCTGTACAGAGTAGACATAGTCTTTGCCCTTCATCAGGCGGTTCCCGTAAATATCTGTCACAGTCAGTCCTGCCGGAGCCTGTTCCTTGCCGTTATAAGTGACATCCGGAATCGGTGCCACAGTAATGCCGTTCAGGTTCGCGGAAGGTGCTATATTAAAAGGCACTATCTGGTAATCGGTATAGTAACCCATACCCTGAACCAGCACATAAGCGGTGCCTGCATTGGCATTTTTCAGATAAAAAGTCTTATAATCCAGACCTTCTGTCAGGGGCATACCGTACTGCGTTACCCTTATCGCAGGTTCATAGACGGAACCGAAGCCGTATGTAAAGTCAGAACCTCCCACCATAGAAACGGTAGCCTCCGCAAGAGACAGGGAGCTTGTCGCCGCCGGATGCGGATCCATGTACATGAAGTTCACATCCACTCTGCCGCTGTATCCGTCAATAGAGCCGCTGGAAGAGTACTGCCACATGTGATAAGTTCCCGCATAGTCACTGCTGGTGTTATACTGAGCAAGCCATACCGGCCACTTCTGGCCAAGTGCATGACCGTCCACGGTCTTATTCAGGAAGTTACGGTTCGCATAAAATCCCGCCTTATATCCGCCTTCTTCGATGGTCTGGCAGAACATTTCCGCATTTTCTGTCATCTTCAGTTTGGAAAGCTGGGCATTGGTCAGACGGCCTGCATTTCCCCCTGCAAACTCGTAGTCCATATACACCGGCAGATCCAGCTCAATTCCGCCCAAAAGTTCCAGAGTATATGCCGCTTCCGCATAGGCTTCCAGCGGGTCCAGCGCCTGTGAGAAGAAGTATGCACCAACCATAAGCCCTGCTTCTTTTGCAGCCTGAATATTCTGCATGTAGTAATCGTCTTCAATGAGTTTTCCGGCCTGGCCATAGCCTCTGGCGCCTACACGGATAATGGCAAAATCCACACCGTCTGCCTTGGCTTTCTTCCAGTCCACATTATTCTTCTGCACATAGGATACATCTACCCCGTCGATAATGATGGCATTGGCAAATGCACCGTTATGCGTGTAGGTGGACCCTGTAAACCCGGATACACTGGTGGTATCCGCATGAGCCACCCCTGCTGCACTTACCAAAACAATCAGCAGAACCAGCAGTAAAATCAATTTTCTTTTCATTTTGTTCCCCTTTCTTTTTTCTTCTTTTATCGTACACATCTTTTCCAGTATATCACAAAATGACCGGTATTTAAACCGGTCATTTCTGGAAAAATGTCTATTTCATTTTCTACTGTGCTTTGAATTCCTTCCAGTACCTGCTGTACATGTCATCTGCTTCAGGTCCCAGATTTTTCAGAGTTTCACAGCGGCTGAGAATTTCGTCGCTCGGATTGAGGATTGGATTATCGGTCAGATCCAGAATCTGGGTGTTCGGAATGGCATAAGTCAGGTATTCAAAGTTCAGACGTGCAGAATTTTCTTCGTACATGAAGTTGAGCCATTCATGTGCACCCTGCAGATTATTTGCGCCCTGCGGGATTGCCCAGCAGTCAGTCCAGACTTCCGTACCTTCCTTCGGAACCGCAAAATCCAGGTTTTCATTTTCTTCCTGTGCATAGAGCACATCACCGGAAGCGATAACCGCCATGGCTGCAGATTCGCCCACCATCAGGTCACGGGCATTGTCATTTGCATAGCTGTAGACCAGAGGCTTCTGCTCGATCAGCAGCTCAGTCATTTTCTGGAGTTCCTGTTCGCTGGTGGTATTCATGGAGTATCCCAGAATCTTACCTGCAATCATATAGCATTCACGAATGGAGTTCGGCATCATGAACTGCTGTGCATATTCTTCATCCCAGAGGATTTCCCAGCTGTCCGGAACCTCCTCCATCAGCTCTGTGTTATAGATAATTCCGTAGGTGCCCCATGTATGCGGCAGGCAGTGTTCCATGCCCGGATCGAATTCATCTACGAAGGCACGGACATTTTCCTGAAGGTACTGGGAGTTCGGCACATATCGGAAGTCAATGGCATCCAGCAGACCTTCACCTGCCATCTTATTGATCATGTAGTCAGACGCACAGATAATATCGTACTGCGCAGTCCGGTTTTTCACCACAGGATACATTTCTTCATTCGTATCAAAATAGTCCATAACGACTGCATAGCCGGTCTGTTCTTCGAACTCTTCAATCAGGTCCGGATCCAGATAATCACCGAAGCAGTATACATACAGTTCACCTCTTGTGTCTCCAGCTGCCGCTGCACCCTTGAAGAAAGAGATCTTCGCAGAAAAACCGAGGAGCAGACAGAGCGAAAGTCCAAGGGCAATGATTTTGCGGGATGACATGCTGCCGCCGGTACTGCCGTTTTTATTCCGGCTCCCCATGATGTTGGCAGCAACAAGAACCACCAGTACAGCAACAAAGATTATCGTGGACAGTGCATACAGTGTCGGCCGTACGCCCACCTTCACCTGACTGTAAATCAGGGTAGACAAAGTATTGATACCTGCACCTCTGGTGAAGTGGGTAATTACAAAGTCATCTACGGACATGGTAAATGCCAGCAGGAAGCCGGAAACCACGCCAGGCATAATGTCAGGCAGAACGATTTTGAAGAAGGCATAGACTGGAGTTGCCCCCAGGTCCAGGGCCGCTTCATAAGTCAGATTCTGCAGCTGCTTGAACTTCGGCATAACGGACAGAATGACGTACGGGATGCAGAAGGTGATGTGAGCAAACATAACTGTACCCAGGTTCAGGGAAATGCCAAACAGCAGGAACATCATCATGATGGAGATACCGGTTACGATATCTGCATTCAGCAGCGGAATGTTATTCAGCCCCATGAAGAAGGAACGCTTCTTTTCTCCCATGGCATTGAGGCCGATACAGGCCAGAACACCGATTACGGTGGCGATGGTTGCAGACCACAGTGCAATGGAAAGGGTATTTCCCAGAGCCTCCATAATCTCTTTATTCTGGAACATTTCCTGATACCACTTCAGAGAAAACCCCTGCCATGCGCTCATACTCTTGCCGTCATTAAAGGACAGCACCATCAGAGTACCAATCGGCAGGTAGAGGAACAGGACGATAAGTGCCAGATAGAGGGCGTGGCCAACACGGGCCACCGGAGTTTTTTTCGTACTCATATTAGATTGCCCTCCCCGTTCTTATCAAATTTGTCAATAAAGGCCATGCTGATGACGATGAATACCATCATGACCAGAGACAGGCCAGAGCCCAGGTTCCAGTTGGAGCTGGCCGTGAATTCCTGCTCGATAATGTTTCCAATCAGATTAACTTTGCCGCCGCCCAGCATGTTGGAGATGGCAAATGTAGTCAGGGATGGTACGAATACCATGGTCACACCACTTACAATGCCCGGGATGGACAGAGGAATGATGACCTTGCGCAGTACAGTACCACGGCTTGCGCCCAGGTCATAGGCAGCTTCAATCAGGTTGTTGTCAATCTTCACCAGAGCATTGTAAATAGGCAGTACCATGAAAGGCAGGTAATCGTATACCATACCCAGCACAACTGCTGCCGGTGTATTGATAATCTGCAGGTCCGGAAGTCCGATTCCATTC
This sequence comes from Anaerovoracaceae bacterium, assembly GCA_045578745.1. GTDB lineage: Bacteria > Bacillota > Clostridia > Peptostreptococcales > Anaerovoracaceae > RGIG7179. The sequence goes on along the minus strand of JAZNKW010000073.1, from coordinate 42,859 downwards.
AGCAGGGCATTTATGACACCGCCCTTTTCCAGCAGCACCTGCCACGCCATGGTGCGGAGCAGGAAGTTCATCCACATCGGGAGGATGAAGAGGAATACCATGAAGCCCTTCTTTCCCAGTTTGCTGTCCTTAAGAACCAGTCCCAGCGGAAAGGCCAGAATCAGGCAGATGACCGTACTGACAAAAGACAGGGCAAGGGACAGTATCAGCGCCTTGGCGTGATCTCCCTGGAACATGGTCAGCACATTGCTGAAAGTGAATGTGCCGCTTCGGTCTGTCAGGCCGTACAGTGCGATAACCCCCATGGGAATCAGGGTTCCGCAGAGTATGAAGATCAGGAACGGACCGGAAAAAATACTTTTTAAACTTCTAGTCATCGAGAGAAATCGCCTCCTCGTCTTCAGACTGCGGTTTGTTCATAATCTGAATATTTTCAGGGATTACATCGATGGAAACATGTTCTCCCACAGGATAGCTCTTTGTATTCTGCGCCAGCCATTCGTAACCGCCGGCCTGGATGCACATTTCATAATGAACACCGATAAATACATTGGAAGTTACCACACCATCCATGGCACCTTCACCAGGCTTTCCTATGATGATGTCTTCCGGACGGATTACCACGTCTACCGGCTTCTTTACACCAAAGCCCGCATCAATACAAGGGAATACGTGGTCACAGATTTTTACCCGGTAGTCTTCCATCATCATGGCATCGATGATGTTGGAGTCACCGATAAAGTCCGCTACGAAAGCGTTTTCCGGTTCATTGTAAATCTGTTCCGGCGTACCAATCTGCTGGATGTAACCCTGGTTCATAACCACCACCTTATCAGACATGGTCAGTGCTTCTTCCTGGTCATGGGTTACATACAGGAACGTGATGCCCAGTTCCTTCTTCATACGGATCAGCTCATACTGCATTTCCTGGCGCATCTTCAGGTCCAGAGCGCCCAGAGGCTCGTCCAGGAGCAGAACCCGCGGTTCATTTACGATGGCCCGGGCAATGGCGATACGCTGCTGCTGACCGCCGGAAAGCTGGTCCACAGAACGCTTCTCATAACCGTTCAGATTTACCAGTTTCAGCGCATACTGAATCTTATCTTTAATGTACTGGTCTGTCTTGCCGCTGATGCGCAGACCGAATGCAATGTTTTCTGCAATGTTCATGTTAGGGAACAGCGCGTATTTCTGGAATACGGTGTTTACATGACGCTGGTTCGGCGGCATGTGTGTGATGTCCTTCCCCTCAAAGATTACCTTACCGGTATCTGGAGTGGTAAAGCCCCCTACAATACGCAGGGTTGTGGTCTTGCCGCAGCCGGATGGCCCCAGCAGAGTAATGAACTCGTTTTCCTTGATGGTCAGGTTGAACTCATCGAGAACCGTCTCTCCATCATATGCTTTGGATAAATCCTGTAATTCAATCAATGCCATGGTCATAAGTTAGAAACTCGGCGGGGTGGAAACCCACAGAATTTCTGCTCCTTTCTTTGAGGTAATATGGTGCGTCTTATCCGGGATATAATAGAACGACTCGCCAGCCTTCGCCCGGTATACTTCATTTCCGATTTTTATGGAGATTTCGCCCTTCAGCACGTAGCCGAACTCTTCCCCTTCGTGTGGTGTGTCCGGATAAGTACTTCCGCCAGCCTTCAAAGTCAGCCGGATGGGCTCCATCATATTTTTCTGTGCATTTGGGATAATCCATTCTGTAACGGTCTGCAGTTCCTCATCCACCTTCTCAAAATAGTCTTCGTCCCGGAATACCACCTGCACAGGGCTTTCCTGTCTTGCGAAAAACTGACTCAGATCCGTTCCCAGACACTGGAGAATATCCTCCAGTGTGGCAATGGACGGTGATGTCAGGTCATTCTCCAGCTGGGAAATGAACCCCTTGGAGAGTTCACTCCGGTCCGCCAGTTCCTCCTGAGTCAGACCATTTAATATTCGAAGTTCTCTGATTCTGCTGCCGATTTCCATTATGTCATACCTGCCGTTTCGTAACAATAAACTTTTAGTTTAGCAATACTAAACTCCGTTTATATCATAATAAAAGAAACCCCTTGAAAAGTCAAGGGGTTTCCATACTTCCCGCTATGTATACTTTTTTAGCCGTTCAGCTTTTCGCAGGCCTGTGCACCGGTCATACCGATTTCTACACCCAGGGCCGCTGCTTCCGGAGAAACTGCCTTTACCGGGTTGCACAGCAGTGCAGCGAAATCAGCACCGCTTACAATTGCTGCTGCATCACCAACTGCCACCGCAGTATCCATGTTCAGATAACCGCACATGATATAACCCTTCTTGCACTGAAGCACCAGCATATTCGGATGGCCTTCTCCACCAGGAGCCTCAATGGCAATCCCCTGCACCGGCTTATGGGCAACTTCCAGCATTTCAATCTTCAGCATATCTATTTCCTCCTTGACCGTTTGTAAAAGTCTTTTTATAATATACTGTGATTATATCCAATCCTGAAATTCATTGCAAGAGGTATCTGATTTATATATGAATACGAAATACAGCAAACACGGCGCACTGGTCGCCATCATTGCAGCCATTTTCTGGGGATTTTCCGGATGCTGCAGCCAGTATATCTTTGAAAACTTTACAGTGGACGCCGCACACCTGACGTCTTTCCGCATGCTCAGTGCCGGGACCATCGTGGTTCTGGCCGGTTTTGCTGCGGGGAAAATAAACAAGTCCGATGACATGACAGCCATCTGGAAAGACCGCAGCGATATAGTTCAGCTGATTATTTTCGCAGTCTTCGGAATCATGCTCTGTCAGCTCAGTTACCAGAAGGCCATCTACTGGACCAACAGCAGTACTGCTACTATTATTCAGTATACAGGTCCGGTCATGATTATGGCACTGACCTGTGCCATGGCCCGCCGCCTGCCGACACGAAAAGAAGTAACCGCCATCATTCTGGCCATGACAGGAACTTTCCTGCTGGCAACCCACGGAGACATTCACAGCATGGTCATTACGCCAAGAGGTCTGGCCTGGGGTATTTTTGCTGCCATCACAATGGTAACCTATAATATGCTGCCCCAGAAGCTCATAAAGAAATACGGCAGTATGTGCGTTACCGGCTACGGCATGGTCATGGGAGGAATCGTTCTCACCATCATCACACGGGCATGGGAAGCTGCATGGCCTGCTGACATCCGTCTCTGGCTCGCCTTCGGCGGTGTGGTATTCTTCGGTACGGTCCTCTCTTTCACCATGTTCCTCTGGGGCGTGGCACAGATTGGTCCTGTGAAGGCCAGTCTTATCGCCAGCCTGGAACCGGTGGCAGCCACCGTTATTATGGTATTCTGGCTGGGTTCCAGCTTTATGCTCATGGACTTTGTGGGATTCACCTGCATCTTCCTCACCGTGTTCCTGCTTCTGAAAAAAGACTCCGAATCATCCGACGAATAAGAAAGTCGGCTCCGCCGATTATATTTTCAGAGGTAGACTTTCTTGTTATTCCGGAAATATCGGAACGATATTTCCTACATAATAAGATATCAAAAAACAGAAACACCCTTTTTTCTCCTGGAGAAAAGGGTGTTTCTGTTTTTTGTATGTATTCATTTATTTATGGTGTCTACTATCACGCCAATCGCATTATCACCAGAAACATTACACGCTGTCCCGAAAGAGTCCTGCGTAATGTAAAGTGCCACCATTATCGCACAGATCGGACCGTTCGGATTGCCCGCCTCCGCACCGAAAATCATGTGCAGAAATGGCAATGCAGTCATAATGGAGCCGCCCGGTGCACCTGGCGATGCAACCATTGCGATGCCCAGTGTCATAATAAAAGGTATCACAGTTGCCAGACTGATTGGTATCTGCGTCATAAGGCACACCGCTGTAGCACATGCGGTAATGGTTATCATGGATCCGGCCATGTGAATATTTGCACACAGCGGTACCACAAAATTACGGATTTCTTCACTAATGCCATCAGCCTTCGCGCATTCCAGATTTACAGGAATTGTCGCTGCGGAAGACTGGGTTCCCAGTGCAGTTGTATAACCAGGGATCTGATTTTTAAGCAGAACCAGCGGATTCTTACGGGATACGAAACCGGCAGCCGTAAACTGTATCACGATATAAATCAGATGCATCAGAATTACAACGAAGAATACTTTCCAGAGAATACTGAGTATGGCAAATGTCTTTCCTGATTTCGTCATATCCACGAAGGTCCCGCAGATATATAAGGGCAGCAGCGGAATAATTGCCGTATGCAGCACTTTATCAATCACCACAGAAAAGTCAGATATTCCGTTGTATAAAGTATCTCCTATTTCCTTTCCTCTCAGGGTCGCCATACATAAGCCCAGGAGGAATGCAAGTACTACGGCAGATAATGTATCCAGAACAGGCTGAATTGCTATGGAAAAATAGGGCGCCAGCGAATTCCCGGCGGTCGCTGCAATTTTATCCATCGCATCTTCGCTCATAAAGTGAGGGAACAGTATGGAAGAAACCAGATAGGATGCAGTCCCTGCGATCAGTGTGGATCCGTAAGCAATAGCAACGGTAATCATAAGCAGCCGTCCTGCCCCTCTGGACAGATCCGCAATCCCCATTGTCACATAAGCCAGAATCATCAGTGGGATCACAAATTTAAGAAAGCTCGAAAAGACTCCCGATAAGGTAACAACCAGCCTGCAGATTTCCTCCGGCAAATACTGCCCAATCAGAACACCCGCCAGAATCGCAAGAATCAGTTTGGGAACCAACCCCAGTTTAGAATATATTTTTTTCACAGCCATCTCCTCCCCGATGCTATCATCAGGAATACTCACAAGTTAGAACAAAAGCGACTTCTGCAAAAAAGCCGCTTCCGAATCTGGAATTATTCCACTATATTTAAACACTTTACTCTCTTCATTTATTATCATACGGATCTGTTTCAGGAATCATCAAAAAAAATCAAAAAAAACAGAGATTTTTTCTCTGTTTTTTCATATTGGTATCAAAATTACTTCAGGGACTTACTGTAGATCAGAAGACCGTCCACAAACTTGGTAATACTTACCCTTCCGCTTCCTGCACTGCGGCCTTTTATATATTCCATCTCCTCTTTTATGCTTCGGAAGTCAAATACATAATTCGCATATACCTGAAAGACTTCGTTTGCATAATCATCCAGGCCCAGTGATGCCACGTTGGTCAGACCTTTTTTGATAGCACGGCGAATTCTCTGCTCCATATTGCGGGGAAGTTCATTCTTTTCCCTGGCCGCCCGTGTCAAAACATCCCGGCTGTACGGTTCATCCCTGTCGATCAGATAACGGCAGATCTGCAGGATGTCTGCAGTTCCCTTTTCACCTGCCATCCCCAGCATACCTAAAAAGTTATTGATTTCTTTCAGAGAATTGTCCACTTCTGACAATGCAGGAGATGGCACTGTTCGAGACGGATTCTGTTCCTGTGCATCAAACATCCCCCGGATATTCTGTACCAGCTGGTTCATCCTTAGCCGTTCCATCACATTATGCAGCACTTTTTCCACTTCAATCAGATTCACCGGCTTGTTAATGAAAAAATCCACTCCGGCCCGGTAAGCCTGCTCCACCATCGCCTTGTCAGTGACACGTGAAATCATGACAACATTCAGGTTATTTACCGCTGCAGTGAGCTGTTCCACCAGTGAAATACCATCCATTCCTTCCATCAGAAGATCTGCCAGAACAATATCCGGTTTCATCATCCTTATCTCTGCCAGTGCTTTTTCCGGACAGGTCTGATAACCGATCACTTCTCCCAGATGCCGGGATTCAATAATATTTTCCAGTGTTTTTACAATCCCGATTTCATCATCTACAATATAATATCTCAAACTAAATCCTCCTCAAAACCCACCTTTGGGAGCCGAATCAGAAACTCCGTCCCCTGTCCCGGAACACTGTCTACAGAAATCGTACCTTTAAAAAAGAGTTCAACATATTCTTTTACAAGAGAAAGCCCCATTCCTCTCTGCATGTCCCCTGTCTTTTCATTGAATTTAGTTGAAAATCCCTCCAGGAATATGGTGTTCAGGCTTTCCGGACTGATTCCATGACCATTGTCTTTTACCGAAAGAATGAAATCTCCGCAATCCTCGTCCAGTACTACCTGAATTTTTCCTGCTCCCGCTTCTGCGGCATTCATCAGCAGATTCCGGATGACAGACATCATTTTGAAGTGATTCTTTACATGAAAATCCGATTTCGTGCGGATTGTCATATCCACATCAAGACCGCGGTCTTTCAATACGGACTGTACATTTGCTTTTTCTACTTTAATCAGGTCAGACATGCGCATGCCGCCCCGATCTACATCACTGATAAAGACACCTTTCAGTACGCTGATCATATTCAGATAATCACCCTTTACTTCATGGGCGGTTTTGGCAATATACAGCCCCTTCCGCTTCACATCCGCAGAAACCGGCATCTCCTTCATCTCCTGATGCAGGCCAAATGCGGTTTTCATGATGTCTTCTATTTCTGCTGCATTCTTTTCCATGATGTACAGTTCGCTTTCAAAAATCGAAGCCTGTACCAGAAGTCGGCGGTATTCCCTGTCATGTTCTTGCCGCAGCAGAAGACTGGAATAGGTTTCAAGTGCCAGAAGGATGGTCTGCGTCAGTATGGTCCGGCAAAGTGCGATAAACAGAATCCATATAACGTCCTGCAGATCAAGGAGATTGACTCCCTGAACCAGGCTTCGTACCGCCAGTTCGATAAGATTCGACAAAAAATCACAGACAAATATGGCATACGGGAAGTTTCGGATATCCCGCGGCTTCTTAATGATGTACCGGTATATCACCGTATACACCAGTGCAAATGCAGCAAAAAAGCCTATGTCCGGAAGAACCACAAACAATGTTTCCGGAAGTGCTCTTCCATTTGAAATTTCTAGGAGAATACGAAGCAGCGGCGAAGAGAATCCGGAGCACAAAATCACATATACTGCCGAAAGATCTTCATAACAATAGATGAAGATTGCCATGACTGTGACAGACATGGCAATCACGAATCCTTCCGTAATAAAATCAAATTTAACCTGTGAAGCGAGGGAAACACAGACTGCAATCAGAAGAGTTTTTTCGAAACGTTTCATGGTGCAATCCTACTTTATAAAGGTCCCCAGAATATTTCTGGCCAGGGATGCTCCCACGTTTCCGCCCAGCTTCTTGCCGAAGCTGCCGCCGATGGATGCTCCCAGAGTTTTTCCAAGCTCCCGTCCAATGGTGTTGGCCGCTGAATTTGCCACACGTTTACGTCGCTTGGCCGCTTCCCGCTCTTCTCTTTCAAGTTCCTTCTGGATACGCTTTTCTTCCGCAATACGGGCTTTCTCCGCCTCTTTTTCAGCTTCTTCCGCTGCTTTGGCTGCGGCCTCTGCTTCTGCAGCCCGCTGCTCTGCCAGTGCCTCTTCTTTCGCCATACGCTGCATAAATTCGAAGGCAGAATCCCGATCAATATCATCTTTATATTTCAGATACAGGTTGCTCTTCAAAATCTCCTGTTTCTTTTCCTCGTCGCTGATCGGGCCCATCATAGACTGCGGCGGCAGGATTTTGCACTGTTTTACGATGCCCGGAATACCCTCTGCATCCAGTACAGAGATAATCGCTTCCCCGGTACCCAGGCTGGTGAGCACTTCGTAGGTATCAAATTCCGGATTGGTACGGAAGGATGCCGCCGCTGCCTTTACTGCCTTTTCATCGGCAGGGGTATAGGCACGGAGAGCATGCTGGATTTTATTTCCCAGCTGGCTGAGAACCACGTCAGGAATATCCTTCGGAGACTGAGTGATGAAATACACACCAACCCCCTTGGAACGAATCAGCTTGACTACCTGTTCAATCTTGGACTGAAGCGCTTTGCTGATATCCTTAAACAGCAGGTGGGCTTCGTCGAAGAAGAAGACCATGCGAGGCTTGTCCATGTCGCCCACTTCCGGCAGAGTTTCGAAGAGTTCGGAAAGCATCCACAGCAGGAAGGTTCCGTACAGGGTCGTATCATTTACCAGCTGGCGGCAATCCAGAATATTGATGGAGCCACGGCCGCTGAAGTCTCCTCCGAAGAACCAGTCAGACAGGTTCAGTGCAGGTTCGCCAAAGAATTCTTCCCCGCCGGCAGCTTCCAGAGCAACCACATGGCGGAGAATTGCAGTGATGGACTGCTTCGCCATGGCACCGTATTCCATAGCCAGCTCTGCATTATGCTCGTTCACATACTGAAGCATGGCCTTCAGGTCTTTTGTATCAATCAGGAGAATATCCTGGTCATCTGCAATTTTGAAAATAATGGTCAGGATGGCAGTCTGGGTGTCATTCAGATTCATCAGTCTGGACAGGAGCACAGGACCCATTTCAGAAACGGTAGTACGTACCGGAATCCCCATATTCCCGTAAATATCCCAGAAGGTGGACGGATAAGCATGATAATTGAAGCCGCACTCAGCCAGACCGAACCGCTGAATACGCTTCTGCATATCTTCGCTGTCCACGCCAGAACGGCACATACCGGACAGGTCGCCCTTGATATCTGCCAGAAATACAGGAACACCTGCATCACTGAAGGACTCAGCCAGCACCTTTAAGGTGATGGTTTTACCGGTACCGGTTGCACCTGCAATCAGACCATGACGGTTGGCTATCTTCGGCTCGATGCAGACTTTTTCTCCATTGGAATCACCAATCCAGATTCTGTTATTATAAAACATATGGATTACCTCCTTGCAAAATATCTTTCTATTACCTTCTATTCTACATGGACTTCTTTCTTTTTTCAAACTATTTTCGCAATAAAAAACTGTCACAGGACACCCATGACAGTTTTTTTAAAATTACTTTTCTTCTTTTTTATTCTTCTTATACTTTTCCGGCAGTTCTCCTCTGGCTTCCAGTACCTGATAAGGTGTAAATGCCTTTTTCAGATTTGCCTTGGTAGTACCCAGGAAGGTAGCTCTTTCCTCATCCGGATCTTCCTGAATCAGATGGAGAATGATATAGAGCCATCCGATAATCGGAATCAGCAGCCATAAGAAGAACCAGATCTTCTTGCCCACATAATGAATTCTGCGGATGGTCGCTGTCACAAACGGTACAACCATAACCAGGGAAAAGATTTTGAACAGAGGTTCAAACATAGGAACCCCTCTTCCCAGCCAGAGAAGGCCGGTCATTAACAGCAGTGTGGTAAGGATAAACATCAGATACGGACGTACCTCCAGTTTTCCATTTACCTTATGCCAGTCTTTTAATACAGACCAATATCCTGTAAATAATTCCATTGTGATTAATCCTTATTCCTCTCTGTTTAATAATGCCAGCACGTTTCTTACCTGCATTTCCACACCGATTTTCAGACATCTTTCATCGATGTCGAAAGTGGAATTGTGCAGGTCTACGCGCTCGCCCATTTCTTCGTTATAACATCCCAGGTGGAAGAAGCATGCAGGGCGTTCCAGTGCAAAGTAGGAGAAGTCTTCAGTACCCAGGTTCGGGTTCTTTTCACGAATGACATTTTCCTTGCCAACCAGTTCAATTGCATTCTGTTCTACTACTTCTACCACAGCATCGTTGTTCATCAGCGGACCATAACTTGGCATCAGAATGAATTCCGCTTCGCCGCCCATAGCGGATGCTACAGATTCTGCGATATTCTTTACGGACTCTCTTACGAATACTCTCTGCTGCGGATCCAGGGTACGGATGATGCCGTTCAGAGTTACAGTATCGGCAATCTGGTTGCGGACAGTACCGCCCACAATCTTACCGAAGGAAACAACTGCAGATTCTTCCGGTGCCACTCTTCTGCTGACAACAGTCTGAATGGTGCTCAGAACATTTGCTGCAATGATGATAGCATCCACACCCTTGTCAGGATGCGCACCATGAGAGCTCTTACCCTTAATGCGGATATCAATCATATCGGATGCTGCATAGCCCTTGCCATACTTCACACCGATTTCACCGCACTTGAAAAGCGGGCTTACATGAAGGCCTACCACATAGTCTACATGCGGATTTTCCAGGCAGCCTGCCTGAATCATACGTTCTGCACCGCCGATGGATTCTTCTGCCGGCTGGAAGAAGAACTTCACAGTACCGGTCAGTTCTTCCTTCATGGAAGCCAGTGCCTTGGCAGTACCCAGCAGAATGGTAGCATGGGCGTCGTGTCCGCATGCATGCATGATGCCTTCATTCTTAGATGCGAACGGCAGACCAGTTTCTTCTTTGATTGGCAGAGCGTCGATATCGCCACGGACACCCACTACAGGGCCAGGCTTGCCACCCTCCAGTGTAGCCACGATGCTGCAGCCGTCCAGAATAATCTCATATGGGATACCGTACTCGTCCAGCTTGGATGCCAGATACTTTACGGTCTCTTCTTCGTGTTCAGATACACATGGATTTTCGTGGATAGTTCTTCTGATTTCAATCAGTTCTCTTTCAAAATCTTCATGGGCCATAATTTCATTCACATTCATATTGTCTCTCCTATCATGTGATACCTTCAGGGGACAGAAAATTCAGATATGATTTTCTCTCCGCTGAAGGCTTTTTTCGTTTAAAAACAAACTGCCGAAAACATCTGTCTTCGGCAGTTCGAATTACTGTTTTGCAACAGCTGTTTGTGTTTTCAGTATGTAGTTACTGCGTTATTCCATTATGCAGGGAATACTACGCAAGCAATACCTACGAAGATCATCTGCATTACATAGATGATACCAGCCAGAGGCAGGAACCACTTCCACCACTTCTGCAGAGGAATACCACCGATACCGCAAACGATTACGCAGCCGCCAGTAGGCCATACCAGGTTGGACAGACCGTCACCGAACTGGAATGCGATACAGGAAGTCTGACGGGAAATACCCAGCAGGTCTCCCAGAGGAGCCATGATAGGCATAGTTGCAGCAGCCTGACCGGAACCGGAAGAAATTACGAAGTTCAGCAGAGTCTGAACGAACAGCATTACCTGTGCGGACAGAGCGGATGGAACATTCTGCATTACGCTTGCCAGACCGAAGATCAGAGTATCCTTGATCAGAGCAGCTTCCATTACTACTACGATACCCTTAGCCATACCAGTCAGGATAGCACCCCAGAATACGGACTTAGCGCCAGCGATCAGAGTGTCTACGTACTGGTCAGCAGACCAACCGGAGATCAGAGCAGCAACGATGGACATGATGTAGAACAGACCACACAGTTCGCCGTAACCCCAACCCCACTGAGTCATACCCAGAGCCAGGAATACCAGAACTACTACTACGTCCAGAACGATCAGAGCAGCCTTAGTGTCGAACTTGAACTGTTCCAGTTCATTCTTGTCGAATGCATGTGGGTTTTCGTCACCGTAAACGATGGACAGTCTAGGGTCCTTCTTAACCTTCTTACCGTATCTCAGAACGTAGATTACGCAGACAGTCATGAATGCTACCAGAGCAACAGCTCTGAAGCCCAGACCAGAGTACAGTTCAACGCCGGAGATAGACTGAGCAACAGCTACAGTGTAAGGGTTCAGAGTGGAGCCCATGAAACCGATGTATTCACCCAGTACGATGATAGCGAAACCGAACATTGGGTCGTAACCCATAGCTACACCCAGACCAACGATCAGAGGAATGAAGCCGTAGAATTCGGACAGCATACCGAACAGGGAACCACCCAGTGCGAAAATCATCATCAGTACAGGAACCAGAATGATTTCCTTACCACCCAGCTTCTTCAGCAGTACGCCGATACCAGCATGGAAAGCACCAGTCTTAACCAGTACGGAGAAAGTACCACCACAGGACAGGATTACGAAAATGATGTCAGCAGCGGATACACAACCTTCATAGAAGGAAGCGAAGTAGCCCAGGAAAGAAGTCTTAACCTGTTCAGCTTCATCCACGTAGTGGAAAGTACCGTCGATAGCGATGTTTCTCATTGTTCCGTTTACGTCTACCTTTTCGTAGTCGTAAGTTCCTGGTGGAACGATCCAGGACAGGATTGCAAATACCAGTACTACGATCGCGATGATTACGTAAGTATTAGGTAACTGGAATCCCTTCTTCTTGTTTTCTTTTGTCATAATGTCCTCCAAAAAAACATAAAGGTTTTATTATTTCGACACTTTATAAAGCAATTTTCATGCCAATCCATTTCCTTACATTTCCCATGTATTTTTAGCATTTTATTAGCGAATTTTCTGTGTTCTTCTTGCGAATATAGGTTCAATGGGTTATACTGGTTTTATCCATTAAACCCAATTGTACCCATTGTTACCATTCATCCACCCATCTCCCCCTTTCATACCATTCCATACACCTTTTACAATTTGGTACGGATTTTGCTTTATATATGCATATCATAATATACATATAATAGGAGACTTTATCATGGCAATGGAACTGAGAGAAAAGATTACTAGTCTGATTGAAGAATATTTTGATGAGATTGTGGCAATGCGCCGCGATTTCCATCAGCACCCGGAACTGTCCGAACATGAAGAACGCACCATGGCGAAAATCAGCGAATACCTGACTGCCTGGGGCATTCCTCACCAGACCAATATCGGCGGTCATGGCGTTGTAGGCATTATCGAAGGCAAGGCTCCTGCCTCTGCCGGACGCAAGTACGAAGCAGTTGCAATCCGTGCGGACATTGACGCACTGCCCATTCAGGAAGATGTGGACATTCCGTTCAAATCCTGCAATGACGGTGTTATGCATGCATGCGGCCACGATATTCACACCGCCATGCTGCTGGGAACAGCGAAAATCCTCAAAACCCTGGAAAACGAATTTTGCGGAACAGTGAAGCTCTTCTTCCAGCCGGCAGAGGAAACAGTTGGGGGTGCAGCACAGATGATCGCAGATGGCTGCATGGAAAATCCACCTGTAGGCGCAGTATTTGGCTTCCACGTTGCAGCAAGAGAAAAGACCGGTTATGCAGAATTCTGCCGCGGCAAGATGAATGCAGCAACCTGTGACCTGCTCATCGAAGTAGAAGGCGTGTCCTGTCACGGTGCACATCCGGAAGGCGGCGTAGATGCCATCGTAGTCGGTTCCCAGATTGTAACCGCACTGCAGAGCATTCCAAGCCGCAACCTGTCACCAACCAATGCGGGTATCGTAACTGTAGGTCAGTTCCACGCAGGAACCAAGGACAATATCGTAGCTGGTTATGCACGTCTGTCCGGTACCCTCCGTGCACTGGATCCGGTTACCATGAATACGCTGAAGACCCGTGCAAAAGAGCTGGCTGAAGGAATCGCTGAAGGTTACGGTGCAAAGGCACACGTTACACTGACAGACGGCTATCCTGCTCTGATTAACAACGATGAACTCTGCGAAGAAATGATTGCAATGACCGAAGAACTGATTAGCAGAGACAAGATTGTCTTCATGCCGGAACCAAGCCTGGGCGCGGATGACTTTGCATTCTTTGCACAGAGCAGCGATGCTCTCTACATGAGCATCGGTACCAATCCGGGCACAGAACCATATGAACAAAACATTCACAATGAACACTACAATCCGGACGAAACATCCATGCACAATGGCGTACTCCTGGAAGTTATGTGGGCACTGACTGCGCTGGAAAAAGCTCAGTAACCCCTGTCCTTACCGTCCGGCATTCAAGTTAGAGAAAGGCAAACCTTATGATTAAGAAAAAAGTAGTCATATTGACCATAAGCCCCGATGCTGCCCGTACTTATGAGCAGGATCTGACTTCCATTTTTCCGGAAGGAACTGTGGAATTTCTTACTTTCACGCCGGACACCTTCCTTCAGGAGGGATACATACCCGACATCAGTGCATACCTGGTGTCATCCAATACCATCACCTATACCACCGGGATTTTTCAGGAAACGCCCCTGGGGGTTGAAGTGGTGGAAACCCGCGTCTGCTTCCAGCGGGAGGCACTGGACCGGATTGCAAAGATTCCGGAGGGAACCCGCTGTCTTCTGGTAAACACTACGGAGCCTCTTGCTCTGGAGTGTATTGTAGACGTCCACAGCCACAGTCTGTATAACGTACAGATGGTCCCATACTGGCCAGGCAGTCCGGAACATCCGGATGTGGATATAGCCATTACCGCCGGGGACACAGATTTGATTCCGCCTTACGTCCGGTCTGTTTATGACCTGGGCTACCGGCATATTTCCCCGGATACAGCAGCAGAGCTGCTGATTGCTCTGAACATGGAATATCTTCTGGAAAGTGAAGGTTACCGCAGCTACTGTGAACTTTTCACCCAGCAGAAGAGCCAGTCTGAAAAACTGCTTCAGCGTTCCATCCAGTATAAGACTATCAGTACCCATCTGATTGAATCCAGTGATCATGGCATCATCGGCATTAACGATGAGGATCGTGTCTTCTGCATCAACCAGATGGCAATTGACCTGCTTGACCTGGAAAACGAAAAATATGGAGGCAGATACATTCATGACATTCTGACATTCCTGGATTTCAGAGAATACAAGGAATCCGAAACAGACATTCTGCCTCCGCAGCAGTTGGTTCAGCATAAAGGCACTACCCTGACCATGTCTGTGCGTCCAATCCGCGAAAACGGCCGTTACCGCGGACTGATTATCCGCTTCCAGCGTTACGTGGATGCTGAAAACAAGCTCCATGACGCCCGGCTGAAACTGCTGCAGAAGGGCCATACGGCCAAGTATACCTTTGATGATATTGCGGGCTCCAGCCCTGCCATGCTGGAAACTACCCGCATGGCCAGAAAAATGGCAGCAACCAATTCCGCCATTCTCATTACCGGCGAAAGCGGTACTGGCAAAGAACTCCTGGCCAGTGCCATTCACAATGCTTCAAGCCGTGCTAAGCAGCCGTACATAGCTATCAACTGTGCCGCCATGCCGGAGAACCTGCTGGAAAGTGAACTTTTCGGGTATGAAGAAGGTGCCTTCACCGGTGCCAGAAAAAACGGCAAGGCCGGTCTCTTTGAACATGCACACCAGGGGACCCTGTTCCTGGATGAAATCGAAGACATGAGCCCTTCCCTTCAGGTGAAGCTGCTCCGCGTCCTCCAGGAAAAAGAAATCATGCGCGTGGGTGGTACAAAGATTATCAACGTTGATGTACGCATCATTGCTGCAACCAATGTAAATATTGAAACAATGGTACGAAACGGCCAAATCCGTAAAGACCTGTACTACAGACTCAATACCATGCAGCTGGAGCTGCCCCCGCTGCGGAACCGCAGAGAGGACATTCCGCTCCTGATAAAACGCTTCCGCATTCAGGACAGCCACCGGTTCCGCCTCAGCGATGAAGTGATGGACCGTTTCATGAGGCACCACTGGGACGGCAATGTGCGTGAACTGAAGAACTGTCTGGAATTCTTCCAGTGTCTGGATAAGGAAATCATCCAGCCGGAAGACCTGCCCCGTCAGTTCCACAATCCGTCATTCACAGCCTACTCCCCGGATTCCGACTTCCCGCTGGAAGACGATTTTGTCTCGGTATCGCAGCCCCCGCAAAATCCGCCTTCAGCCGGCGAAAAGACCGGATATACGGATGAAGAAGCTTTTGTTCTTCGGGCTCTTTATACAGCATTTGAAGAAAACCGCCTGATTGGCCGCCGCACCATCTGCGACCTGGCCCATGAGGAAAATCTGATGTTAACAGAACAGGAAGTTCGAAAACTCCTTAAAATATTAGAATCACGCGAGCTGGTCAAGGTTGGCAGCGGCCGCGCAGGCAGCCGTCTGACACCGGAAGGCATAGCTCTCATGCAGAAAGGAATCTTATGAAATACGAAGTATTAATCAAGAACGCAAAGATTGTCGATGGTTCCGGCACTCCATGGTACATGGGTGATGTAGCGGTAGCCGAAGGTAAGATTGCAGCTATCGGAAAGCTGGCACCAGCAGCCGAAACCGAAGCAGAACGTGTCATCGATGCAGCAGGCAGAATTCTGGCGCCAGGCTTCATCGACACCCACACCCATCTGGATCTGACACCGTTTGCTTATAACAACTCTCAGGATCCAAAATCCCAGCGCCGTCTGCAGCAGGGTATCACCTCTCAGATTTTCGGTTGCTGCGGTATCGGTCCTGCACCGGTAACAGAAGCCTCCAAAGCACCGTGGATGGAAAGAACCTTCGGTATCCACGATTCTTCTGAAGTAAAGTGGAACAGCTTTGGTGAATACCTGGACGTGCTGGATGAGCAGCCTCTGGGTGTGAATTTTGCCGGATACGTGGGACACGGTGCGATCCGTCACTGCGTTATGGGCTACGAAAACCGCAAGGCAACTCCGGAAGAAATCGAAGAAATGAAGAAGCTGCTGGCAGCTGCCATGGAAGGCGGTGCTGTGGGCATGAGTACCGGTCTGATTTACGCACCAGGCGTATTCGCAGACAAGGAAGAGCTGATTGAGCTTTGCCACGTGCTGAGAGATTACAACGGTATCTACGCATCCCACATTCGTAACGAAAATGCAAGATGGCTGCCATCTGTAGAAGAAGTTGTGGAAATCTGCGAAACCTGCAAGATTCCTGGTATCGTTCATCACCTGAAGACCAAAGCAAAGGAATCCAGGGAACTGGTCGCAAAGGTTCTGAAGACTCTCAGCGATGCCCGTGAAAGAGGCGTGGATGTAGTCTTCGAACAGTACCCTTATGAAGCCAGCGCAACAGGTCTGGACATCGTTCTGTCCTCCTGGATGCATGAAGGCGGCAAGGACGCCATTATGGCCAGAATCACTGACAAAGAACGTTTTGAAGAGTACCGTCAGTCTATCCGCGGCGACTACGGCTGGAAGAACGACGAGGAAGAATGGATCGGCGCCAAGAACATGCTGGTTGTAGCAGCTGAAGGCCACCCAGAATACAACGGCCGCTTCATCGACGAAATCGCACGCGACCTGGGCAAGGAACCGGTTGAAACCGTATTCCACATCCTGGTTGAAACAGACATTCAGTCCAACGCTGCATTCTTCGGCATCAAAGAAGAAGACATCCGTACCATTCTGCAGCATCCGCTGGGCATGGTAGGTTCTGACTCCGACGATGTAAAGGTTGGCGAAACCACCCACCCTCGTACCAACGGCACCTTCCCTCGCGTACTGAAGAGTTACGTACTGGACAAGGGCGTAATCTCCATGGAAACTGCCATCTACAAGATGACCGGCTTCCCTGCAGCACGTTTTGGCCTGCATCAGAGAGGTTTGATCCGTCAGGGCTTCCATGCTGACCTGGTTCTGATCAATCCGGAAACACTGGAAGACCACGCAACCTATCTGGAACCATTCGGCACACCGGAAGGTATCGATCTGGTAATGGTTAACGGCCAGGTTGCTCTGGAAAACGGCCAGCCAACCGGCATCATGGCAGGTAAGGTACTCCGCTCCTGCTAATTATTAACTCAGTTATAAAAAAACGCTATATATACCAAAACGAAAAGGAGAACTTTCACTATGGCAATTGCAGAAAAAGTAAAACAGCTCATTGCTGAACACTACGACGAAATCGTAGAAATCCGCCGCGACTTCCACATGCATCCGGAACTGTCCGAGCAGGAAGAACGCACCATGAACAAAATCAGTGAATACCTGACTGCATGGGGCATCCCAAACGAAACCAACATCGGCGGTCACGGTGTAGTTGGTATCATCGAAGGTAAGGCTCCACGTGCAGAAGGATACAAGTACGAAGCAGTTGGTATCCGTGCTGACATCGACGCACTGCCAATCCAGGAATCCGCAGACGTTCCATTCCGTTCCGTAAATGACGGTGTAATGCACGCTTGCGGTCACGACATGCACGCTGCTATGCTGCTGGGTGCTGCAAAGGTTCTGAAGACCCTGGAAAACGAATTTGCAGGTACTGTAAAGCTGTTCTTCCAGCCTGCTGAAGAAACTGTTGGAGGTGCTGACCAGATGATTAAGGACGGCTGCATGGAAGGTCCTGCAGTTGGCGCAGTTCTGGCATTCCACGTTGCTCCATACCTGCCTACCGGCACCATCGAATTCTGCCGCGGCAAGATGAACGCAGCAACCTGCGATCTGAACATCGAAGTTGAAGGCGTATCCTGCCACGGTGCTCACCCAGAAGGCGGTATCGACGCTATCGTAGTTGGTTCTCAGATTGTAACTGCTCTGCAGAGCATCATCTCCAGAAACCTGTCCCCTACCAATGCAGGTATCATCACTGTTGGCCAGTTCCATGCAGGTGTTAAGGACAACGTAGTAGCAGGCAGCGCTAAGCTGACCGGTACCATCCGTGCTCTGGACCCTGTTACCATGAACACTCTGAAGACAAGAGTAACCACTACTGCAGAAGGTATCTGTGCAGGCTATGGTGCAAAGGCTCACGTAACTCTGGTTGACGGTTACCCAGCTCTGATTAACGGAGACGAAATTGGTGCAGAAATGGAAGCACTGGCTGAAGAATACATCGGCAGAGAAAACATCGTATTCATGGCTGAACCAAGCCTGGGTGCTGACGACTTTGCATTCTTCACTCAGATGTGCGACGGCGTATACATGAACGTTGGTACAAACTCCGGCAAGGAAGAACACCCTCAGAACATCCACAACGAATGGTACAATCCGGACGAAGAAGCAATGAAGAACGGTATGCTGATGGAAGTACTGGGTGCACTGAAGCTGCTGGCTAAATAAGTTTTGAAAAGAAATTAAAATACATAAGGAGAGATAACAATTATGGATCTGTTTAAGAAATATGAAAATCTGCAGCTGCGTGACACTATCGTAAAGGTAGACCTGAACGCAATCGCAGAAAACATGCGTCTGATTAAGGAAATGTGCGGCCCTGATGTAGCTGTAATGCCTGTTATCAAGGCTAACGGCTACGGCCACGGTGCAGTTGGCATCGCTCCTACTCTGATGGAATCCGGTGCAACTTATCTGGCAGTTGCTACACTGACTGAAGCTCTGGAACTGCGTCAGGCATACCCTGATTACCCAATCTTCATCCTGGGTCACACCCCTGACCGTCTGATGGATATCGTGGTAGAACAGAACTTCGTTCAGACTCTGGCTGACCTGTCCCAGGCAAAAGCTCTGTCTGCAGCAGCTGTTCGTGCCGGCAAGACTGCAGTGGCTCATCTGAAAGTTGACACAGGCTTCCACCGTCTGGGTATCTACGACGAAGAAGAACTGTTCGAAATGACTCAGCAGCCTGGCCTGGAAATCGAAGGTATCTTCTCTCACCTGGCTCTGACCAACGACGAAGAAAACCTGAAGCAGTATGACCTGCTGGTAGCTATGATTGAAAAGCTGGAAGCAAGAGGCTGCTCCTTCAAGTACAAGCACATCGCTGACTCCATCTCCCTGGTAGACTATCCTGAATACCGCATGAATATGGTTCGTCCAGGTGCTCTGATCTTCGGTCTGCGAGGCTTCCACAAGGGCTTCCTGCCTGTAGAATGCTGCATTACCTTTGAAAGCCGCATCACTCAGATTCACGAAATCAAGGCTGGCGAAGGCGTTGGCTACGACTATCTGTGGAGAGCTCCTCAGGATACCCGTGTAGGTACTATGCCTTTCGGTTATGCAGACGGTTACCCTCGTAACATGAGAGACAAGGGTTACGTAACTATCCACGGCGTAAAATGTGCTGTACTGGGCGTAATCTGCATGGACCAGGTAGTAGTTGACCTGACTGACGTTCCTCAGGCTCAGGTTGGTGATGTTGGCGTAATCTACGGCAGCGGCGAAAACCAGATGACCATCCAGGAAGCTTGCGAACTGGCATCCACCAACAAGAACGAAATCGTGGCAAGAATCCTGTCCAGACCACCTAGAGTATACGTAAAGTAATAAAACAGCGAAATAAAGAAACAGCCGGACAGTACTTCGAGTACAAACCGGCTGTTTTTATTTACTGTTAATTATCTTATGAAATTAGTAGAAACCTTCTGTTCCTTTTCCGGCAGACCGTAGGCTTCTTTTCCGAGCTGGATGCTCTTCATGAGGAAAGCCATGTTGCGTGCAAGAGTACGCATCATCTGCATGCCTTCTCCGTCCTGCACTGCCTGCTCCGCGTTGTTTCCGTGGATGCCGTTCCAGTACTGGCCGGAAGCTACCGCCATACCGCGGATGGTGAAGTATTTGTTCAGCTGGTCAAAGGTTGCGGTAATCCCGCCTCTTCGTGCGGATGCCACTGCTGCTCCAACCTTCATGGTCAGATCCTCTCCGCAGCTGTAGAACAGGCGGTCAAGGAAGGCCGTCAGTGTACCGTTTGCTGATGCGAAGTATACCGGGCTTCCCACAACCAATCCGTCGCACTCTGCCAGCTTTGCCGCAGCTTCATTGACCCCGTCATCGAACATGCAGTATCCGTTCCGCTTGCAGAAACCACAGGCTGTGCAGCCACGGATGGCCTGATGGCCCACCTGCAGCAACTCCGTTTCAATACCCTCTGCCTCGAAAATTCTGATCATTTCATTCAGAGCCGTATAAGTGCTTCCCTCTGCATGAGGGCTGCCGTTAATCAGTAATACTTTCATGGTTACTCCTCCCCTACTTCTCCATGCACTGTACTTCGATGCCCATCTCTTCAGCACGTTTTGCGTAGCCGTAAGACATCTTCTGGCCGGTCATCATGATTTTCTTTGCACGTTTGCCGCCAAAGCGCCGGGCTACAGTGTCCAGCTCATAAAGAGCCATCTGATCCACTTTTCCGTTCTTGCATGATACAAAGACCGGTACGCAGCCTTCCAGGGCCAGCACGTCGATTTCGTTCTTCACGTTATCATCGTCGTACCAGGTGTCGTCATCCCATGCGATATGTGCGCCCACGCGTACGTCGCTGTAACGGCCGCTGTCTTTGAAATTATAATAAGTATACAGTTCCAGAATGCAGCCTGCATCGTGAATCACGTCTTTGGTCATATAATCCTTATATGCAAAATATGCCCCGTCCTGGTCCACTTTTACATCCTGCAGCACGCCGCAGTTTCCAAGCATGGAGAGATACTGATTGATTTCCTTCAGGGAACGGATTCCCGGAGTCTTTTTCAGCATCCGCTTCATGTCGTCTGCACTCACATCCACAATCAGGTCTGTCAGCTGGAAGTTCATGCAGCTGCGCAGGAAGGCAGAAAATCCATTCCACTTTCTCTGGTCGCGGCTTGCAACCTTCCACATATTCATTACATCGTTCTTAAACGATTTATCATCCAGGTGACTCTTGTAATCTTTCTGCGCGTTATAGTCGATGCGGCCGTCATAGAAGCGGATTACGTGGTCCAGAGTCAGCTGTTTTTCGTGATGCTCAGCCAGCTCATTGATGGATTTCACATCTTTCTGTGCGATTACGTTCAGCTTGCCGGTAGTGACGTTGAACTGATGCATCGGGGTTGGATATTTTGCGGAGAGAATGCCCATTGCAACCAGCACCAGGTCGCCGCCTCCGGTCAAATCGAAGAAGCACTGGTTTCCGGCGCTGTATTCACGGGCCAGAACCCCGTCCATAATCTCCACGATTTCATTGAGATTACCGTACGGTACTTCCACAAACTCCATGTCGTGGTCGCCGCAAAGTGCCTTATGAGAGCGCTTCAGCTTGCCCCGGCCTTCCAGTGTCATAATCGGATTGTATCCGAAGCAGATGACCTTATCCATGTGGAAATGAGTACAGGTAATCAGGTTTTCTATCGGTTCCTCATCAAAAAATTCAATCAGTACGTTCATATTACAGTCCTCGAATCAGTCTTACATAAAATTCTACGGTTTTGATCAGGGTTGGAATTGGAATACGTTCGTTATTTCCGTGAATCATGGCACGTTCTTCTGCGGTCAGATACATGGCAGAGAAGCGATATACACGGTCACTGATGGCGTTATAGGAGCGGGAGTCGCTGCATGCCATCATCAGGTATGGTGCCACGATGGCATCCGGCCAGGTGTTATGAATTGCATCTTTCAGCTTCAGCCATTCATCACAGGTCGTATCGGAATAAGGCGATGGGTTCATCGCATTGACTGCTTCAATCTTGATATTGTCGTTCTTGATCACGCCGCGCAGGTATTCTACCGCGCTGTCTGTGGTGTCAGTGCCCAGCAGACGCAGGTTCGCACCAAAGCTTGCCTTTGGAGGCAGTACATTGTATGCCTTGCTGCCGTCCATCCGGGTCAGAGCCACGGTGGTACGCATGAGGGCATTCAGTTCGCCGCCTGCCATGGAGCAGTATGCGGACAGTACCGGTCCGAAGAGCCACAGGTTGGCGAAAATCATACGGTACAGGAAGGTGGAATGACGTCCCAGAGCATCAAACATTTCTTCCACAGGTCTTGTCATCTGAGTTGGGAACGGATGCTTTTCGATGGCAACGATTGCATCAGCCAGCTGCTTTACCACACCGTTCTTTGGAGGAGTGGATGCATGGCCGCCGTCGGATTCCAGGGTGAAATTCACGTTCAGCATGCCTTTTTCACCGATTCCAACTACTGCGCAGGACTTGTCAACCCCAGGAAATACGCCGTCAACTACCGCACCGCCCTCATCGACTACCAGAGCAGGCACGATTCCGCGTTCACGGAGCCATTCTACAATCATAGGACAGTCTTCCCCGTCTACCTCTTCTCCGCCGGAGAAGGACAGGTACAGGTCGTTTTCCGGTGTGAAGCCGCCTTCACGTCCCAGCAGAGATTCCAGTGCTTCGAAAATACCGCAAAGCGTTCCCTTGGTATCCAGTGTACCGCGGCCCCAGATGTGACCGTCTTCCACGATTCCCTCGAAAGCAGGCTTTACCCAGCCATCTTCTTCAATAGGAACTACGTCATAATGTGCCATACATACGGACGGCTTTTCGCTGCTGCGGCCCGGCAGCTTATACAGCAGGCCGCTGCGGCCGATGTGATGCAGCTCTGCTGCCTGATGAACCAGTGGAAAACGTTCTGCCAGCAGCTTCTGGAACTTGCGGAATTCTTCCATGTCCATCTTTTCTTCTTCATAGTAGGATACGGTTTTGCAGCGGATCATGTCCACCATATCCTGCACGATTTTATCGTGATCCAGATCGATCGGATCTTCCACGCCCGGTTCTTCCACCGGCGGAACGAACTTCACCGTTCTGAAAATTACAACTGCAGCCAGCACCGCCAGTGCTGCCAGCAGAATCCATACAATTGTCATACCCATAATTATACCCAACCTTTCTTATACATAATTCTGGCTGCACCCAGTGCAATCAGTACGCCTACAGGAACCAGCACGCCCACAGAACCGGCCAGGGACGGAACTGCCAGGAAGAGTACCAGCATGAAAATCAGAGGCGTAATCGCCAGCTTCCAGTTTTTGCTCACATATACCACTGCCAGACCGCCAAAGAGTGCCGGCAGAATATTGTCAAAAGCAGGTGCCAGTACCGGAGAGTTGAGAATCGGTGTGATCGCCGCCAGTACGCAGACACCCACCACCAGAACCAGAGTGGTTACGATGGAGCAGGTTGCGATGGCGATGGTGGAGATGATTTCCCCTTCTTCACTGCCTGGTTTTACTTCGGCATTTTCCATAGCGTTCAGTGCGCTCGGTGCCTTCAGACTGGTCAGGTTACCGGTCACGAAAGCCAGGTATGTACCGCCTACCCCCAGCATCGGAGTATAGGTGATTACTTCAATGACGCCAACGGTCCAGTAAATCGGAGCCACACCCAGCAGTCCCTTCAGCACAGCAGACATTTCCGGCCATGCATCGTAATATACACAGATAGCCACAGGAACCATGAGGACAACTACACAGGCGGTCCAGATCCAGATTTTGCCGTACTTATCGGTTTCTTTCATATAGTCACGCATATCGTCTCCTCCTTTCCTAGACAATCAGCGGTGTGATCACCACGGCGAACACCATGGCACCTACCATACTGATGGCCAGTGCATAGGTTTCCAGCCACTTCATATTTTTCTTTGTAATCAGGATTCCAAGACCAGCCATAATCGCTGCTGATGACAGGAGTACAAAGATCGGAATCCAGCCTTCCAGACCGCTGCGGATATCGGCAAACACCATACCCAGGAATGCAGAAATCATACCCAGGAACAGAGAAGTCATGAAGATGTCGCCCCACTTGCTGTCCTTATTCTTCAGATTCACTACACCGCCCTGAATCCTCTTCATGAGAATCGGCGGCAGAATGATGCTTGGCAGAATTCCCAGAGTCATTACCCAGGCAATGGCCGCATATACCTTCGGATCGGTAATCATTTCCGCCAGAGACAGTCCCAGCGCATTGGCTGTGGAAGTAGCTGCCGGCAGTTCATATGTAATGGCGCCGATAACGCTCATACGGATCCATGGCAGCGGAATTCCAAGGAACTTGGAAAGTGTTACCACACCGATGAGAATGGAGATTGCCGGTGCAATCGTAAATACGGCTGTGGATACGATAGTTTTTTTCAGTTTGGCCGCACCCATTCCCAGCTCCATCCCGCGGCGGTAAGCACGCACCAGGAAGAAGATGGACTGAGCCAGCACAAACAGGATGACGCAGACGGCCAACCCATACAGGAACAGACTGTTGGTACTGAACATAGTTTTTCCTCTTTTCTTATAGATACTTTATTTTTTACCGATATTTCGGCACAAAGTCACATAAACAATTATAATCATCGGCACGGTCACCATGAAGCACGGATAGAACAGATGTCCCGGAACGGTGCCATAGAGGAATCCGCCAATCAGCGGGCCTGTGGCCATACCGATATCCATGCCCACATAATAGGTACTGTTGGCAAGTCCCCGCTTTTCAGGTCCCGCCAGCAGAAGTGCCGTGGACTGGCACACAGAACACATAATTCCATAACCCCCTGCCATAAATACAGATGCGGCAAAGAGAAGCAGATTACTTTCCATGAAGGTCAGGCAGACCATGGCTCCCAGTGCGCTTCCGCAGCTTGCCAGGACGAAAGTGCCGTATGGCAGCTTATCAAAATATTTTGCCAGGGACAGTCTCAGCACTAAAAGCACCATCGCATAGACCGGGAAGAAGAGTCCCACGGTCACATCAAGCCCCATGGTTTCCGTATACCGCACCAGGAAGGACTGGGTGGCATAATAAGGGATGGTAAAGAGTGCGATGACCAGTGCCACCGGAAGGACTTTCGGATCCACGAACTGAAGACGTTTCCCGGATACTGCAGACTTGTCTGCTCCGGCGGTCTTCGCCGCAGAATCTGCCGCAGGTTCCCCTTTATCCTTTACGAACTGAATAATGGTCATGGTACAAAGAGCTGCCGCTGTGGCAATGATGAATGCTGCACGGTAACCCAGGTGCTGATAGACAAATACTCCAATGGACGGTGAAATGGCCATACTGAGGGCATTCATGGTTCCGTAGAGCCCCATTCCTGCGCCGATTTTCTCCCTTGGGAGCATGTTGCTCATCCAGGTGGAAAGACAGACCGTACAGAAGGAAAAGCCCACTCCATGAACGATTCTGGCCGCAAGAAGAATCCCCGCATTTGGAGTCAGCACATAGCCCACACTCGCAATGGCCATCAGAGCCGATCCGATAAAGGCAACCTTGTATTTGGAGATTTTGTCGGCAAGATTACCGACAAATGGCCTGCAGAACAGGGAGCACAGGTTCATGGCACCGCCCATGAGACCCATGACCGCCGCTGCAGCTCCCAGACTTTCCGTGAACCCTGCAATCAGGGGAGTCACCATCATGGGGCTGGCCATAAAGAAAAAGCTGGCCGCCAGGACCAGCACAATATCTCTGGTTAAATAACGTTCTTTTATCATCGCTGCTGTAACACTTTCTGTAAATTCATACTATATACAGTCTGCCCTTTTTTTCGGGAAATGTCAAGGAAATCTCTTTATACAAAGAAAACGGCCGGAATATCCGGCCGCATCTTATGCGAGTTTGGTTATGAAATTACAGACCCAGGGAATATCTTCCGTAAGCGTCTGCTGCCTTCATAGCAGCCACTACCTTTTCAGGAGTGATGATGATTGGCATATTGTTCAGGGTGTCGCCTTCTGCGCATGCTGCTTCTGCAACTGCCATCAGCTGTTCGTCAGTTACGTCAGCCAGACCCAGCTGCTGGAAGGTTACAGGCAGATCTACGTCGATGCACCAGTCGATGATATCCTGCAGTTCTTCGGTGTCGATGTTTTCCAGTACCAGCTGTGTCAGAGTACCGAAAGCAACCTTTTCACCGTGATACATGTGGTGGCATTCTTCCAGAACAGTCAGACCGTTGTGGATTGCGTGAGCGCCAGCCAGACCTGCAGATTCGAAACCGATACCAGACAGCAGAGTGTTGGCTTCGATTACCTTTTCTACAGCTTCAGTGCATGCGCCTGCTTCCAGAGCGATCTTTGCCTTGCGGCCTTCTGCCATCAGAGTTTCGAAGCAAAGCTTTGCCAGAGCAACGGCTGCTGTGGTTGCCATGCCGCCTGCACAGTTCGCTGCGTTCTTTGCAGCAGCTGCTCTTGCTTCGAAGTAGGTAGCCAGAGCGTCACCCATGCCGGATACGGTCAGTCTTACCGGAGACTTGGCGATGATATCAGTATCCATCAGTACCAGGTTCGGGTTTGCAGGCAGGAAGAAGTATTCTTCGAATACGCCTTCGTCTGTGTAGATTACGGACAGTGCGCTGCAAGGAGCATCGGTGGATGCGATGGTAGGACAGATGATTACCGGCGTCTTGCAGTGGTGTGCAACTGCCTTGGAAGTATCCAGAATCTTACCGCCGCCGATACCGATGATGAAGTCACATTCCTTTTCCTTCATTACATCGATCAGTCGGTTGATTTCTGTCTTGCAGCATTCGCCGTTGAAATAGTCGAATACGATTTCGAAGTCCTGACCTTCGAAGCTGCTTTCTACGATGCTGCCGATTCTCTTGTAGCCGGATGCGGTGATCAGGATCAGAGCCTTCTTGCCGTAACCCTTTACGTAATCATAGAGCTTGCCCATTTCGCCTGCGCCCTGTACATACTTACCTGGGCTGATTAAAATTTTTGCCATAATAATTTACCTCCCTCATTGGATAGAAAAATCAAGTTCTTCTGCAGATTAGTATACCATATTTTTCCGTAATGTGGTATAATTTCCCTATAAAATATTTTCTCAGGGAGGAATAAAATTATGGGTAATGTTAAGAAATACCGCTGCACTGTATGCGGATACATTCACGAAGGTGAACTGACTGAAGACTTCAAGTGTCCTCTGTGCAAGCAGCCTGCTTCCAAGTTCGAACTGATCGAAGAACCAAAGGCTGAAGGCGGCAAATACGCAGGAACCAAGACCGAAAAGAACCTGGAAGAAGCTTTTGCAGGCGAATCCATGGCAAGAAACAAATATACTTATTTCGCGAATATCGCTATGCAGGAAGGCTACGACCAGCTGGCTGAAATCTTCCTGAAGACAGCAAGAAACGAACAGGAACACGCTCGTCTGTGGTTCCAGGAACTGGGTCACCTGGGCGATACCGCTGCAAACCTGAAGGCAGCTGCAGAAGGCGAAAACTACGAATGGACTGACATGTACGACCGCATGGCCAAGGATGCTGACGAAGAAGGCTTCCCTGAACTGGCTGAAAAGTTCCGCAAAGTCGGTGCCATCGAAAAGGCTCACGAAGAAAGATACCTGGCTCTCTTAAAGAACGTTGAAATGCAGCAGGTATTCGAAAAGTCCGAAGAAATCATGTGGGAATGCCGTGTATGCGGTCACCTGGTAATCGGAAAGAAGGCTCCGGAAAGCTGCCCTGTATGCGGCTTCTCCCAGAGCTTCTTCGAAGTAAGAAAAGAAAACTACTAATTTACAGCACGAAAAAACTCCCTCAGCCGAGGGAGTTTTTATTGTCTTAAAATAGCATCTGTACCAGCACCATATAAAGTACGGTGCCGCCTGCAATACTCAGCAGCGTATTCCGCTTCCACACGTGAAGCGCAGCTACCGCCCCGCAGGCCAGAAATTCCGGAATGCCATAAGGCGCCGCCGCAAAGGATACCCCCTTCAGGCAGAACACCACCAGCATACCCATGATAGCAAAAGGTAATACTTTGCCAAGATAGGTGATGTAGGCCGGCGTTTCCCGATCACCGCGGAAGATGATGAACGGCAGAAAACGCAGCGCCATGGTCACAAGTGCAGCCACAGCCACAGTTCCAAATGCATGCATATCCATTACGCCTCGCCTCCCTTCGCAGGTCGGCGGCCTTCCACGCTACTCCGAAGCCCTGTCAGAAGCAGAGTAATCACAATCATGGCAGGAATCAGGAAACTTCCTGCACCAAAGATCAGCAGGCAGGCACCAGAGGCCCCAAGGCCGATCAGTGCCGGACGGTGGTCTTTCGTACTGAGCCACTGCTCTGTAAAGATTGTCACAAACAGAGCCGTCAATGCGAAGTCTATGCCCTCCGTATCAAATGGAATCACGGCACCCAGCAGCCCACCGATTACACATCCTGCTACCCAGTAGCACTGGTTAAAGAAGGACACGGTGAAATAGTACCGGTGACGCTCGGCACGTACCGCCGGATCA
Source organism: Anaerovoracaceae bacterium (assembly GCA_045578745.1). Classification (GTDB taxonomy): domain Bacteria; phylum Bacillota; class Clostridia; order Peptostreptococcales; family Anaerovoracaceae; genus RGIG7179. The sequence continues at coordinate 14,364 of JAZNKW010000073.1, read as the reverse complement.
TCAGACACCGGATCCTGGCAGACCAGGGAATACGTTTCATCTGTGAGGCCAAACATCATATAGAGTTTTTTGCGGCCCGCACCTTTATAGCGGTCAATCATGGAAATCCCGTAAAACAGGTGCCGCGCGTTGACCATCAAAGAAGTCAGTGCCGTCGTCAGAAGGCTGGCACCGCCGGTCAAAAGATCGATAACCACGTACTGCAGAGACCCCGCATAAATAAACAGGCTCATGGCCAGTGCCCAGCCGGCCCCGTATCCCCTGGTTTTCAGGATAATCCCAAAACCGATTCCCAGTACCACGTACCCGGTCAGCACCGGCACGGTATCCAGAAAGGCTTTTTTCAGATCGGTTTCTTTCATTTACTTCACCACGTTCTTCAGGCTTCCCACACCCTCGATGGTGCAGACAACTTCATCGCCCGCCTTCAGGTACTTTGGCGGATTGAAGCCCATGCCTACGCCGGCAGGAGTGCCGGTGGCGATGATATCACCAGGTTCCAGAGTCATGCCCTGGGAGAGCTCGCTGATGATAGTCGGAATGTCTGCAATGAGCAGACAGGTATTGGACTGCTGTCGCACTTCTCCGTTCACATGGCAGGTAATATCCAGCTGCGGCGGGAACTGAATCCGGCTCTTATGTACGATGCCGGGGCCCATGACGCTGTAGCCATCAAGGCTCTTGCCCCGCAGCCACTGCACGTGCTTTCTCTGCACTGCACGGGCTGTCACATCGTTAAATACCGAATAACCAAAGATGCAGTCCGCTGCATCCTCTGGACGCACATCGCGGCAGGTTTTGCCGATAATGACCGCCAGCTCTGCTTCGTAGTCCATCTCTTCATCGAAGTCAGGATGCGCGATTAGCTCGCCGTGGCCGGTAATTCTGTTTGCTCGCTTCCCAAAATAAATGTGCTGCTCGTCCTTTTTATTGCTTGCCGCGTCGAACATCTCCCTGGTTTCTTCCTGATGAGAGCGGTAGTTGATGCCCACGCAGATGATATCGTGGATTGGGCGTGTAATCGGAGCCAGCAGGGTAATGCGGTCCAGCGGCAGCGCCGCCTCGTGCTCCTGATTCCATGCATGCTCTGCCAGCATCAGTTCTGCCTCACTCACGTTAGTGATGAAGTCCACCATATCTGTATATTCCTGGTCAATTCCCAGTGCAGTCAGCGGAACTGCCTGCTTTCCGTCAGGCAGAATCGCACCCAGCTGACGCTGACCGTTGATTTCATATGTAATAAAGTTCATATTCCCAGACCTCCTGAAGTCATCAATGGAATTATTATAGAATATTCAGAAATCATTTTCAATCCCCGAATCATCTGCTCCTGTACACAGCGGCAAAATTGTATGAATAATAAAGCGGTCAATCGCTGCTACGTCCAGATCCTCATTGGGACCGTCCATGGTCACAAACAGATCCCGCCCCATCAAAATATCTGCCGCATGGTAATCCGCCAGCCGTTCCTTCTGTTTTTCTCTGTATCCAGGCTTGTGGTACAGACCGAAATGTTCATGATACACCTCTTCTTCCGTTCCAAATACCGTGTAGTCCGGATACATGTTTTTCCACCGGCCGTCGGCACCCAGAATCCTCAGCTTCTTTTCATACTGAAAGGGCACGCCGAAGGCGTGGTAGCGCAGGGCGATGATTGCCTCTGATTTGGAGTTGGTATAGAACCCCAAGCCCGTATCGTGCTTCAGTTCACTGCGGTACGCTGTGTTTTCGGATGGCGGGTAGGACTTCCGCCGCTCACCAGCCTGCAGCTCCGGCGGCACCGGCTGCACCGGGAAAATCTCCTCATGACTGTGGTATCCATCCAGCAAAGCATCCAGTTTCTTCAGGTTCTCCTCCAGCAGCGGGATTTTTTCCAGTGCGTTCTTCTTCTCCAGCAGTCCCCTGAGCAGCTCCGGCTGCTTCCAGCCGATGTAATAACGCTTTGGACTCCCTTCGATTTTATAATAATAACGTTTTTCACCATTCATCATCCGCTCATACAGCTGCTTTTGCGGATATTTTTCAGCAATTTTCCCGAAGTTTGCTAACAGCATGGCTGTTTTTTTCCGTTCTTCCTTAATAATCTCTAATATCCTCATGCTAATACCTCTATTTATGGTAAATATTAACATATTTTAGAGATAAAGGCAATGTTATAAAAAAACTATCCCTGAATCCAGGAAACCTCTATCTCAAAGGATAGAGAATTCCCAGATCAGGGATAGAATACCGTTATCCTAACCAGCGCAGTGCCATATACGCATACGCTGCGGCACCTGTGCTTAAAATACCGTCATTAAACAGTGCTTCCGGATGGTGTACGGCCTGCGGATATCCCTCCGCAAAGCTTCCCGCACCAATATTAAAGGTTACAGACGGAACTTCCAGGCTGAAGAAGGCGAAGTCTTCGCTGCCCACAGCAGTCTTTTCAAACTTCACCACGTGCTCTTCCCCCACCAGCTCTCTCGCATAACCGGACAGCTCTGCAGACAGATCCGCATCACACTTTACGCAAGGACAGTAGTCGAAGAACTTCACTTCCACATCGCAGCGGAGTGCCGCGCCTACACCCTTTGCCACTTCTTCGATACGAGTCTTAATGAATTCATTCTTCACACCGGTTGGGTCATTGGTGCGGATGGTACCCCACATTTCCGCAAAAGCAGGAATAATGTTTGACGCATGTCCTGCATTGAAACGGCAGGTGGTGAATACGCCATACTCGTTGGCATCCAGTTCACGGCTGTTGATTTCCGCCAGAGCCACGTGAATCTGTGCTGCCGCGGTAATCGGGTCGATGGCCACATGTGGTGTGGATCCATGGCCGCCCTTGCCGTTAACCTTGATATAGTACTGTTCACAGGAGGACATGCCCACACCGTCAGCCAGCACGATCACTGTGCCGGACGGAATATCTGTTCCGATAGCCACATGGAACATGTATGCTGCATCAACCTTCGGATTTTCCAGCAAACCGTTTGCAATCATGTCCTTTGCGCCCAGGAAAATCTCTTCCGCCGGCTGGAACGCCAGCTTGATAGTGCCTTCAATTTTGTCTTCGTTTTCCTTCAGCAGCTTGGCCGCACCCAGCAGCATGGCGGTGTGCATGTCATGGCCGCATCCATGCATTTTGCCCTCAGTCTGGCTCGCAAACGGTACGTCCGCCATTTCCTGCAGCGGCAGAGCATCCATGTCCGCTCTCAGCAAAATCGTTTTGCCCGGCTTCTTTCCTCCGGCCAGAGCCACGATGCCGGCACGTCCACAGTCCTTTGGCTCGTAGCCCATGGCAGTCAGCTCACTGCGTACCTTGTCCAGGGTATAGTTTAAATCAAATCCGGTTTCCGGATGCATATGCAGGTCTCTTCTTACTTCTTCCATCCAGTTCTGCAGTGCTGCAGCCTGGGATAAAATCATATCTTTCATGTCATTCCTCCTAAATTTGGAATTCAAAATATTTCACTGCATTTTTCCAGCAGATATCTTCCACCATTTCGCCCAGTGCAGCCAGGGAGGCTTCATCTCCCGGATACTGGCCGCTTTCTACCAGCTGTCCCAGCTTTTCGCAGAGGATGCGGCGGTAGTATTCATGTCGTACGAAGGACGTAAAGCTTCTGGAGTCTGTGAGCATGCCCACTGAACCGCTGATCTGCCCGGTTTCCATGAGCTGATCAATCTGTTCCTGAATGCCGCGGATATGGTCCAGGAGCCACCAGGCAGCACCATACTGCACCTTTGCACCGTCGCAGCCGAAGTTGACCGCCATGGTCGCCATCATGGCACTGTCGTTTGGATTCAGGTTATACAGAATGGTTTTCGGCAGATGGCCTTCCCCTTCCAGACGGCCCAGGAAAGCACTGAGCAGGAATGGATTGGTCGCTTCTCCAATGCTGTCACCGCCTGCGTCCGGACCGAATGCTTTGAACACCTTCGGAGAGTTGTTTCTGATTGGTCCCAGGTGAAGCTGCATAGCCAGACCACGGGCTTCGTATTCAGAAGCCAGGAAGCGAAGCAGTCCGCCCTGATATACTGCGATTTCATCTTCAGTCAATTCCACACCTTCCAAAGCTTTTGCCATGACAGCAGCATGGTCTCCTTCCGCATAGCGGAAGTGAAGGAAGCCATGGTCAGTCACCTTGCAGCCTGCAGTACAGAAGAAGTCTAAAGATGCTTTCAGTGCAGCAGTCAGGCCTTCCCAGCAGTCGATGGCAATGCCGTAGCGCTCGGAGAGCTGTGCCAGAGCACGCTCCCAGTTTTCCTGCTGGTCGATATGCAGGAAACGGTCAGGTCGGAAAGACGGCAGAGTGCGGAAAGACACGCGGCCTTCTTCATATTCAGAAGCCAGCTTCAGATGCCATGCCAGATCATCGGCAGGGTCATCGGTGGTGCAGAGGATTTTGGCCTGCACACGGTCCAGAAGGGACACAGCGTCAAAACCTTCACCCTGCAGCATTTCGCAGGTCTTATCCCAGATTTCTTTTGCAGTTGCGGCACTCAGCGGTGTTTCGATGCCGAAATAACGCTGCAGTTCCAGATGGGCCCAGTGGTATACCGGGCTGCCAATCAGCTTCGGCATAATTCGAGCAAATTCAGCAAATTTTGCGTAATCAGAAGCCCCGCCGGTCACATACTCTTCTGCCACACCGCAGACTCGCATGCAGCGCCACTTATAGTGGTCCGCTTCCAGCCAGACCTGAGTCAGGTTGTCGTAGCGGCGGCGCTGATAAATATCCTTTGCAGGCAGATGGTTGTGATAGTCAATAATCGGGCACTTTTCCGCATGATTAAAGAACAGCATCTTGGCTGTCTCTGTAGTCAGCAGGAAGTTTTTATCCATAAATGCTTTCATAAGAATCTCTCCTTAGAACTTTTCCTTGTTAATCCACAGGCCCAGGGCTGGGTTTGGAATATAGTAGATTTCTTCACCGTCCGGCAGCACGTTGTAACCGTACTGCAGAGTTTCCGGATTGTAGCGTGCGATGGTTTCATCGTAGTCAGCCCAGCCGAAGCCTACGCCTTCGATTTCCTCACGGGTAATCTTGTCTTTCTTTACCGCATAGGTAATGTCAAAACGTCCGTCAGAGGAACCGTGAATCAGGTGTGCTGCGGCGCCCATATTGTCGTGCAGATCCTGATTTTCTTCCTTCTCGAACTGTTCCAGGGTATTCAGGCGTCCCTTGTATCCGTACTTGCGGATCAGTTCGTCCACCTTCAGGTCCTCCCCAAAACGTTCAATGCCCGGTGCCAGTACCAGCAGCTGTCCGCCGTCTGCGATGGCCATACGGGTGCGGTAAACGGATTTATTTCCAAGCCATGTGGTACGGAACTCGGAAGGATCCAGGTAAACCACGCACTTCTTAATACCGGTTTCCACGAAGTCGATATTCTTTTCCTGAGCCAGCTCGATGGCTTTTTCCAGCACTAATCGTGTATCGCCGATGAACATACCATGCTGATGAATCACGCCGCCAGGTGCAGTGCACACAGTCAGCACGAAGAGAATCGGACGGTCAGCCAGGAAGTTAGCCAGTCCGTAGTCAAAGACTTTGCGGACCGGAGTAAAGTCCTTGCCCATCATCCGTTCCATTCCGTAAACAGCACCCACCATGTGGCTTTTATTGATCATGTCAGCCCCGCCGACACCTACGAACAGGTTCTTTGCATGGTTTGCCATGCCGATAACCTCATGAGGAACCACCTGTCCGATTGACAGAATCAGGTCGTACTTTTCGTCCATAACCAGTTTATTGATTTCCACATCCACCGGATCATGCCACAGGCCTTCGGTGATTTCTTCCAGGTACTCAGCCGGAACTTCACCGATCTTCACCACGTCACTGCGCCAGTTGTGCTCAAGGAAACGTTCGAACGGCACATCCCCGAACATCTTTTCCGCCTCTTCCGCTGTCACAGGTACGTGAGTTCCCAGAGCCGGCAAAATATCCACTTCACAGCCCATCTCAGTCAGTGCGTGGTAGTATACATTGGTGATGAAGCCGGAATTGGAATGAAAACGTGTAAAGTCAGGCGGGATAATCAGCGCGTGATTCAGCTCACCATGCTGTGCCTGCCAGTCTGTCAGGCTTTCCAGCAGAGCCTGACGGATTTCTTCCGGACTCATTGCTGATTCAGTATTTCCATAATAGAATTTTTCCATAATAAAGCTCCTTTTATACACCGCTGTAAGCAGAGAATCCGCCGTCCACCGGAATCACGATACCGGTTACAAAACCAGCTGCCTTCTGATCCACCAGGAAGAGAAGGGCGCCCAGCAGTTCTTCCGGCTGGCCAAAACGTCCCATAGGAGTAGCTGCCAGGATTTTGCCGGTGCGGGCAGTCGGTGTACCGTCTTCATTGAAGAGCAGGCTGCGGTTCTGGTCAGTCGCAAAGAATCCAGGTGCGATGGCATTTACGCGGATGCCCACCTTGCTGAAATGAACTGCCAGCCACTGTGTGAAGTTGGAGATGGCTGCCTTGGCTCCGGAGTAAGCCGGAATCTTGGTCAGCGGAGTGTAAGCGTTCATGGAGCTTACGTTGATGATATTGCAGCCTTCGCGGCCAATCATATCCTTTGCAAATTCCTGGGTTGGAATCAGGGTTCCGATGAAGTTCAGGTTAAATACGAACTGCAGGTCTTCATCGTCCAGATCGAAGAAGGTCTTGGTATCTGCATCCAGGTCACCCATTTCGAAATATTCCTTGTCGGTATTTGCTCTTGCATTGTTTCCGCCTGCACCGTTAATCAGGATATCGCATGGTCCGTAAATCTTCAGTACTTCTTCGTGAGCAGCCTTCACGCTTTCCTTATTGGTCACGTCTACCTGCACTGCTGCAGCTTCCCCGCCCAGAGCGCGGATTTCTTCACATACCGCTTCCGCCTTGGAAACAGTACGGTTCAGGATTGCAACCTTTGCACCGCACAGAGCCAGTGCCTTCGCAAATTCCTTGCAAAGCACCCCTGCACCGCCGGTCACAACGGCAACTTTGCCGGTCAGTTCCGGTCTATAACATAATTCCATTATTATTCCCTCCCGATAAATCTTTCGATACCAACTGCTATGCCGTCCTCATCGCAGGAGGCGGTAATCCAGTCAGCAGCTTCTTTTACTTTATCTTCTGCATTATCCATGGCGATGCCGATGCCGGCTGCACGGATCATGGTAATATCATTTAAGCCATCGCCGAAAGCGATGGTCTTTTCATGCGGTACGCCAAGACGGTCCGCCAGATCCAGCAGTGCCTGCCCCTTATTGGCGTTCATCTGGTTCAGCTCAATGTTCTGCGGGGATGAGCTGGTAGCCAGGATTCCCGGGAAAACCTGCGGAATCTCCGTCAGCAGGCGTGCCCTGAGCTCCATATCCCGGGTAAAGAACTGAATTTTCTGCACGTTCATTCCCTCCCGCTCACCGCAGTATTCTTCCACGAAGGCCTTCAATTCCGGCACCGGTCTTCGCAGGTCATGATACATCTTCCGGATTTTGGCATCTTCAATCACAGAGTCCACCTGGCCTTTCAGAGCTTCCGTCATCCAGGCTGCATTGTCCATATAGCAGTCATAGAGCACCGGCTTATCGTCAAGCCAGGCCATAATGTCCACTGCCTGCTGCCATGACATTTCCGCCCCGCAAAGTGTGTCCATGCAAGGCTCACCATCTTCGTCCCGCACCTTCATCACTGCCGCGCCGTTAATGGTTATGGCGTAATGCACAAAAGGCAGCTGCCGGATTACATCCGGCATGCCGCCATAAAATCTTCCTGTCGTCGGTACCACCGCCCAGCCGGCTTCTACCGCCGCCTTCAGCGCAGCAAAATTCCCCTCGCTCAGCTCCTTTGCGGAGTTCAGCAGGGTGCCGTCCAGGTCCAGAGCGATGATACCTGCAGGAGCCCTACGCATTGTAGGTACCTGCAGAAGTATTGCCGCCGTGGCCGGTCCAGTTGGTATGATAGAACTGGCCTCTAGGCTGGTCGATACGTTCATATGTATGAGCACCGAAATAGTCACGCTGTGCCTGCAGCAGGTTCGCCGGCAGGGTTTCGGTGGTATATCCGTCGAAATAGTTCAGAGCGGAAGAGAATGCAGGCATAGGAATGCCAGCCTTCACCGCATAAGAAACCACTTCTCTCCATGCAGGGATCAGACCCTTGATGGTTTCTGCGAAATAGTCATCCAGCAGCAGGTTGTCCAGTTCCGGATTCTTATCGTAAGCTTCCTTGATCTTGCCCAGGAATACGCTTCTAATGATACAGCCGCCTCTCCACATGAGAGCAATGCCGCCGTAGTTCAGGTTCCATGCCATGGATTTTGCTGCAGTACGCATGAGGGTATAACCCTGAGCGTAGGAAATAATCTTGGAGGCGTACAGTGCCTTGCGGATCATTTCGATGAAAGCCTCACGGTCTCCTTCAAAAGCAGGGATTTCGCGTGGGAACACCTTGGATGCAGTCACACGTTCTGCCTTCTGTGCAGACAGGCAGCGGGAGAATACTGCTTCACCGATCAGGGTCAGAGGAACGCCTTCATCCAGTGCGGAGATAGCAGTCCACTTACCGGTACCCTTCTGTCCTGCAGTGTCCAGAATATAATCTACGGTAGTTTCACCGTTTTCGTCCTTGTAACCCAGAATGTCTCTGGTGATTTCGATCAGGTAGCTGTCCAGCTCGGTTTCGTTCCATGCAGCGAATACTTTGTGCATTTCTTCCGGAGTCATTCCCAGACCGTCCTTCATCAGCTGGTAAGCTTCGCAGATCAGCTGCATATCACCGTATTCGATACCGTTGTGAACCATCTTTACGAAGTGGCCTGCACCATTTTCGCCAACCCATTCACAGCAAGGAGCACCATCTTCTACCTTGGCGCAGATTGCCTGGAAAACAGGCTTGATGTGTTCCCATGCTGCAGGGGAACCGCCCGGCATCAGGGATGGACCGGTCAGTGCACCTTCTTCACCGCCGGATACGCCGGAACCTACATACAGTAGGCCCTTGCTTTCCACATAAGCGGTTCTTCTGATGGTGTCAGGGAAGTGGCTGTTGCCGCCGTCGATCAGGATGTCCCCTTCTTCCAGGTATGGAATCAGCTGGTCGATCAGGTCATCTACAGGCTGGCCAGCCTTAACCATCATCATGATCTTTCTTGGCTTTTCCAGGTTTGCAGCCAGCTCTTCCAGGCTGTAAGTGCCGATGATGTTCTTGCCTGCTGCTCTTCCTTCCACGAAATTCTTCACCTTGTCGGTGGTTCTGTTATATACTGCTACGGTGAATCCTCTGGATTCCATGTTCATTACCAGATTTTCACCCATTACGGCCAGACCTACCAGACCGATGTTTGCTTTTTTCATGTCAAAATCCTCCGATTTTCTCTGCAAAATATATTATCTCTGCACTCTTGCGTTGCCTGCGTAGATGTCCCAAACCTGCTTTTCGTCAGCTGGTTCTGCATAGTCGTTCAGGCTGCTTGCTGCCAGTACGCCGGTAGCCCAGCCGAACTGCAGGCACTTTTCAGGTTCCCAGCCCTGCATCAGACCGTACAGCAGACCGCCGGTGAAACCGTCGCCGCCGCCGATTCTGTCCATTACAGGAATGGTTCTAGGTTCTTCGATGCACCACTTGCCGTCAGCCAGCAGGATGCCGCCCCACAGGTGTTCATTTGCACTGATTACCTGTCTTAAAGTAGTACCGAATACCTTGGCATTGGAGTACTTTTCCTTAACCTGAGTAATCATTTCCTGGAAGTTTGCAATCTTGGATGCGATGTCCTTACCGCCAGCTTCAGGACCCTTGAAGCCCAGGCACAGCTGGAAGTCTTCTTCGTTGCCAACCAGTACGTCTGCTACGGATGCGATTCTGTGGAATGCATCCCTCAGTTCTTCTTCTCTGCCCTTCCAGAAGGTTGCTCTGTGGTTCAGGTCAAAGCTTAGCAGAGTACCGTACTTCTTTGCAGCTTCTGCCACTGCCAGGCAGAACTGAGTAGTTTCTTCACTCATCGCTGCAATCAGGCCGGAGATGTGCAGGATGCCTACACCTTCCTGACCGAAGATTCTTTCGATGTCAAATTCATCGATGGACAGGGTTCTGCCCACTTCACCGGCTCTGTCGTTCCATACTCTTGGAGCTCTCAGACCAAAACCGGAGTCTGCAATATTAAACTGATGACGGAAGCCCCATGGACCGCCCTGTTCTACTTCTGCACCTTCGTAACGGATATTTCTTCTGCGCAGTTCGCTCTTGATGAATTCTGCGATAGGGCTGCCCTTTACGAACTTGGTCAGCACCAGACATTCTTTGCCCAGAGAAGAGGATACATTCAGCACGTTGCTTTCTGCAGAAGTGCACTGCATGATGAAACGGTTGCTGTTATGTACTGCCATTCTGTCTTCCGGGGTGATACGTACACCCATGCTGGTAGGACAAGCGATGGCATAGCGGTAATTTTCACGGAGATTCAGTTCCATAAGTTTAGTTCCTTTCTTATTTAAACGTTCATTTATTTACAATACTTTCGCCGCATGCCCTCGGGCACACAGCCTGGTATTTTATTCTACAACAGATTAGATTGCAATGGAATTGCATTTTAGAGTGAAAAACATTGCAAAAACACGCATCTCATGATATACTGCAGAAAAAACCCGGGAGGCCCGCTTATGTCCAGCATTTTCAAGTACCGTGACAGTTCCTTATACAGCCATCATTCCATCGATATGCATCCGGATATTGATGAATTTGCAATGCACGCCCACGAATGGCTTGAAGTCCTGTACTTTATATCCGGACGTGGAACCTACCTGGTAGAAGGCAGCCAGTACCCCATGGAACCTCACGATGTATTCATTCTCCGTCCTGCGGAAATGCATAAACTGGTCATCGATCCGGAAGTACCTTATGAGCGGATTGTGATTCATTTTTCCCCGGACATGCTTGCAGAGCTTGATCCGTCACACGACCTGCTGCGTCCCTTCTATGACCGGCCATTGGGTCAGCAGAACCGTTACAGTCTGGACAGTGATTCCGACGGCCTTCTGCGCGCCGCCTTCAGCGCTTTCAAATTCGATCACGTACCCGATGTACGAATGAACCTGACCGCGCGTCTTTTGCTGATTCTCACAGCCCTGGACGGTCTCCACGGTTCCGGCCAGCTCCACACCCCGGCACCGGGCCTGCAAAGTGAACTGGTGGCATATGTGAACGAGCATTTATTCGAGGACATTTCCGTGCAGACCATCGCAGACGCCTTTTATCGGAGCAAATCGCAGATCAGCCGCCTCTTCCATCAGGCCACCGGCTCCCCGCTCTGGGACTATGTGGTCATCAAGCGGCTTATGGCAGCCCGCGCCATGATACAGCGTGGGGAAGCAGCCAATTCCGCCTGCACCGCCTGCGGGTTCTCTGATTATTCAGCCTTTTACCGCGCTTACCGCAAGCACTTCGGCAGTTCGCCGCGAGAGGACGCACCGGGCAGGGGCTTGTAATTCTGTCAGATTTAGGGTAAAATAAGGTGTTAGAGTTATTCTGGAGGTATACATTATGAACCGAATTGTAACCATGGTCTCTCGTAACCTGTTTAAAGTTCCCGGCCTGTGGGTCAAGCTTTGCCGCTATGCAAAAAACGCCCCTGACCACCCGGAACAGGAGCAGGAACGTTACGACCTTATTCGACATATTTTGACACTTGGCGTTACCAGCGGAAACATCCATATGGAAGTTACCGGTCTGGAAAATCTGCCGGAAGAAGACGGTTTCCTGATTTACGCAAATCATCAGGGCCTTTTTGACTGTGTAGCACTGGTTTATTCCTGTCCGCGTCCTCTGGCTGCGGTCTGCAAAAAAGAACTGAAAGGCATTCCTTTCGTGCAGCAGGTTATCGACTGCACCAAGTCCTTCCTTATGGACCGTGACGATGCACGCCAGTCTCTGGGTGTCATTCAGGAGGTAACAAAGGAAGTTGCCGGCGGCCGCAACTACGTAATCTTCCCGGAAGGTACCAGAAGCCGCGAAGGCAATAAAGTGCAGGAATTCCACGCCGGTTCTTTCAGAGCAGCCATTAAGGCCAAGAAGCCGGTAGTGCCTGTAGCAGTCATCGACACCCACAAAGTATTCGATGCCAAGGGTTCCGGCCCTGTCCACGCACAGCTCCATTACCTTCCGCCAATTCTGCCGGAAGAATTCGAAGGCATGAAGGCACAGGAACTCTGCGATATGGTGAAAGCGAGAATCGAAGAGGTTGTTTATCGGTAATTAAAAGGACATATTTCCCTGTAAATTGGGACATATGTCCTTTTTTTCTGTCGGGTTTCAGGGATTTTTTGCAGCCGCAGAAATTCTCTTCAGCTCCTGCAAAATCGCCATTCCAAGCTCATACTCCTCATCCTGCGGCTGTGCCACCACCGGGCGCTGCAGCAGTTTATATGGGTTCCACGGCAGTAATATCAGTATGATGAGCAGAATAACGGTGGCAATGAGAATTCCCACAGATTTCAGAAATCCAATTTCGACAAGCGTCGACATAAACAGACCAATTTCGCAGGCCAGCGTCAGAAAATACCCCGCATAAGCGGATCCGCACTCTGTATCGTAAATTGACGATGCTTTTAGATTTTCCAGGGTGGCAGGCTTTTCTTTCGTCAGCAGCTGCAGCATGGCATGCTCACACCCGTGATGTCTGCGGAACTGCTGCATCATCTCATCCTCTGTATAGAGCTTGTGTCTTGTAAAGACGATAATCATCAGAGGGAAAAATGCCAGTACGCAGAAAACCAGGGCTGCCAGAAAGTTCACGAAACCGAAGAGATGCCATATCAGAGCAGAAAGGAGCAGCATCACACCTATGGTCCCCAGAAACAGTCTGACAGAACCTTTTTTCTCCATTTTATCCGATTCAGCTTCTTTCGTCTGCTGCGCTCTGAGTTCTTCGAGTTCTCCTGTTTTCAGCAGAATTTCTCCGCCGCACCGGTACCCGTAAACCGCATTGGGCGCAGGCCGTGCCGTATTGCCAATCACAATGCCTCGGCTTGTTGAAAATCCCATATACATATTGTTTCCCTTTCTACAGTCATTTCGTTGATTCTATTATACTGAAATCCCCGCCGGTTAACAAGACGCGGAAAAGGCTTCAGATTCTTCCCCAATCTTCCCTTATAAAAAAAAGAGCCGCCCGCTCATACGGACAGCTCTAAATGTTTTAAATTACTTCCAGTATTCCAGACCCTTGTCATCGATACCGGCATTCTTTGCCACGAATACAGGGTTCTTGCCTTCAGCCTTCTGCTTGCAGTAGTCGTCCAGACACTTCATAGCAGGCTTCATCAGAATCAGGATTACAGGTACGTTTACGATTACCATCAGACCCTGAGTCATGTCAGCCAGGTTCCATACGGTGGAAGCGGAAGCTACAGCACCCAGGAATACCAGGAAAGTAGCCAGGATTCTGAATGCCAGAATACCAGTCTTGCTTACTTCACGGTTCAGGATGAAACGCAGGCAGCCTTCACAGTAGGAGTAGTTACCAATCAGAGTAGTAAACGCGAACAGGGACATAGCTACGGACAGGAATACAGGGCCGAAGCCTCCCAGGTTTGCAGCCATTGCGGACTGTACGTAAGCAGCACCACCCATATCAGCATTGAATTCAACGCCGGAGGACAGGCACATGAATGCAGTTGCAGTACAGATCAGCAGAGTATCGATGAATACGGACAGCATCTGTACCAGACCCTGCTTTGCAGGATGGGAAACGTCTGCAGTAGCAGCTGCGTTAGGAGCAGAACCCATACCAGCTTCGTTGGAGTACAGACCTCTCTTGATACCGTTCATTACGCAGGAACCTGCGAAACCGCCGAAGATAGCCTTGAAGTCGAATGCAGACTCGAAGATCATGCCGAACATTGCAGGGATCTGCTTAGCGTTCAGAACCAGTACAACGATTGCCATCAGAACGTAGATAACGCCCATGAAAGGTACCATAACTTCGGTAACCTTAATCAGTCTCTTCGCACCGCCGATTACGATGATACCGAACAGAACTGCCAGGATTACACCGATGATAGCAGCAGTGGATTCACCGTAGAAGTCGAATGCTTCGAAAGTGGACTGCAGGTTGTAGGAAGCCAGCATGTTGTAACCAACTGCATAAGTAGCGATGATCAATACAGAGAAGATTACACCCAGCCATCTCTGACCCAGAGCATCTCTCATGTAGTAAGCAGGACCGCCGTAGCTTGTGCCGTCAGAGTCCTTCTTCTTATAAATCTGAGCCAGTGTGGATTCCACGAAAGCGGAAGCACCACCGATGATTGCAGTTACCCACATCCAGAATACGGCACCTGCACCACCTGCACAGATTGCAGTGGCAACCCCGATGATGTTAAGTCGGAT
>JAZNKW010000072.1:0-2313 GCA_045578745.1 Anaerovoracaceae bacterium | reverse complement strand
AAAACCTGTTGAGGAAACAATCCCTGGCAAACTGTCCCAGAGAAAAATCACTCAGGGCGCAGCTGCAGGTTACTCCTCCTATGGTAACCAGATCGGTCTGGCTACTGGACAGGTTGACGAAGTTTACCATGAAAACTACGTTGCTAAGAGAATGGAAATCGGTGCTGTAGTTGGTGCTGCTCCTGCAGATCACGTAAACAGAAGAGTTCCAGAAAAGGGCGACGTTATCATTCTCGTAGGCGGCAGAACTGGTCGTGATGGTTGCGGCGATGCAACAGGTTCATCAAAAGAACATACAGAAGAATCAATCCTCCAGTGCGGAGCTGAAGTTCAGAAAGGTAATCCTCCTGTAGAAAGAAACATTCAGAGAATGTTCAGAAGAAAAGAAGTTGCTACTCTGATCAAGAGATGTAACGACTTCGGTGCAGGCGGTGTATCCGTAGCTATCGGCGAACTGGCTGACGGTCTGCTCATCGACCTGAACAAGGTTCCTAAGAAGTACGAAGGTTTGGACGGTACCGAACTGGCTATTTCCGAATCTCAGGAAAGAATGGCCGTTGTCGTTGCTGCAGAAGACGAAGCAAAATTCATGGCTCTGGCTGCTTCCGAAAACCTGGAAGCTACCCGTGTAGCGGTAGTGACCGAAGAACCTCGTCTGGTTCTGACCTGGAACGGCAAGGCCATCGTAGATATCTCCAGAGAATTCCTGGATACCAACGGTGCAGAAAAGCACGTGGAAGTTGTGGCTGCTGCTCCTAAGGCGTGGGCAAAGGAAGTTGGCGACGACTTCAAGGGCCAGTACGAAGCTCTGGCAGAAGACCTGAACATCTGCTCCAAGAGAGGTCTGTCCGAACGTTTTGACTCCACCATCGGTCATGCAACCGTTCTGATGCCTTTCGGCGGCAAGAAGCAGAAGACTCCAATTCAGGCCATGGTTCACAAGATTCCGGTAGAAGGCAAGTACACCACTACCTGCTCCATGATGTCCTGGGGTTATAACCCATACATTGCAGAAAAGTCTCCATACCACAGTGCATACCTGGCTGTTGTGGAATCCGTTTCCAAGCTGGTTGCAACCGGCGGCAAGATCGAAGACGTTTACCTGACTTTCCAGGAATACTTCGAAAAGCTGGGTAAGGATGCTGACAGATGGGGCAAGCCTGTATCCGCTCTGCTGGGTGCTCTGAAGGCACAGCTGGGTCTGGGTGTTGCAGCAATCGGCGGTAAGGACTCCATGTCCGGTACCTTCGAACAGCTGACTGTACCTCCTACACTGGTATCCTTTGCAGTAACCGATGAACACGTGGACAACATCGTGTCCCCTGAATTCAAGGAAGCTGGTCACAAGGTTTACCTGCTGAAGCCTGAAATGGATGAAGAAGGTCTGCCAACTGCAGAATCCCTGCTGGCTCTGTACGATCAGGTATTCGCTCTGACCTCCACAGGCAAGGCAGTTGCTGCATGGACTCCTGCATTCGGCGGCGTGGCAGAAGGTATCCTGAAGATGGCCATCGGTAATGAACTGGGCTTCAAGTACGAAGCAGGCATCTCCAACGAAGAAATCTTCGGTTACAACTACGGTGCATTCATCCTGGAAGTAACTGCTGACGCAGAAGTTCCTGAAGGCGCAGTACTGCTGGGTGAAGTAACCGCTGAATACGCTATCGCAAGAGGTGAAGATGTTCTGTGCCTGTGCGCACTGGAAGAAGCTTACGAAGACAAACTGGAATCCGTATTTACCTGCAATCTGGAAATGCCAGGCAAGGAAATCGAAACCTTCACATACAATGTTAAGGAAGAAGAAAGAAAGATCTGCGCACCTGCTCTGAAGGTTGCAAAGCCTAAGGTTCTGATTCCTGCATTCCCTGGTACAAACTGCGAATACGACACTGCTATGGTAATGGAAAAGGCCGGCGCTGAAGCAGAAATCTTCGTAGTAAGAAACATGACTTCTGAAGCGGTAATCCAGTCCGTAGAAGAATTCGCAGCGAAGCTGAAGACTGCTCAGATGGTATTCATCCCTGGCGGCTTCTCCGGCGGTGACGAACCGGACGGTTCTGCAAAGTTCATTACAGCATTCTTCCGTAACGAACTGATCAAGGAAGGCGTAACTGACCTGCTGGAAAACAGAGACGGTTTAATGGCTGGTATCTGTAACGGTTTCCAGGCACTGGTTAAGCTGGGTCTGGTACCTTACGGCAAGATCATCGACACCGAGGCTAACTGCGCAACCCTGACCTACAACACCATCGGCCGTCACCAGTCCAAGCTGGTAAGAACCCGCATCGCATCCAACAAGTCTCCCTGGCTGGC
>JAZNKW010000071.1:0-28018 GCA_045578745.1 Anaerovoracaceae bacterium | reverse complement strand
GAAGCGGTCGCTGATATAGCGGTCAGATAACGTAGCACAGGCAATGAGTGCACCGTCTGTGATTCTCACACCGTGGTGGAGTGCAAGCCGTTCCTTCAGACCTCTCAGGATGGAAATAGTGTCTTCCACCGTCGGCTGATCCACCAGCACCTTCTGGAATCTTCGTTCCAGAGCAGCATCCTTTTCGATATACTTTCTGTATTCATCCAGAGTCGTGGCACCAATGCAGTGCAGCTCCCCTCTGGCCAGCTTCGGTTTCAGCAGGTTTCCGGCGTCCATGGAACCTTCCGTTCTGCCTGCACCTACAATATTATGAATTTCATCGATAAACAGAATGATTCTGCCCTCGGACTTTTCCACTTCGTTTAAGACTGCCTTCAGACGTTCTTCGAACTCCCCTCGGAACTTGGCACCGGCAATGAGCGCCCCCATGTCCAGCGCGAAAATGGTCTTATCCTTCAGTCCTTCCGGCACGTCACCGTTTAAGATACGCTGCGCCAGCCCTTCGACTACAGCAGTTTTGCCGACCCCCGGCTCCCCGATAAGCACCGGATTGTTCTTGGTTCTTCTGCTCAAAATCTGAATGGCATGTCTGATTTCCGCGTCTCTTCCGATGACCGGATCCAGCTTACCCTCTCTGGCCATTTCCACCAGGTCGCGGCCGTACTTGGTCAGCGCTTCGTAGTTGTCCTCCGGATTCTGGCTGGTCACTCTCTGGTTCCCCCGGACCTTGGAGAGTGCGTCGAGAAATGCATTGGTTGTGATGTTGTACTTAGCAAAGAGTCTGGCAGACGGAGTTCCCCTTTCCTCCAGCAGCGCCAGGTAGATGTGCTCCACGCTGACATACTCATCCTTAAACTGCTCCGCCTTCTGCTCTGCCGCCATCAGCAGCTGATTGAAACGGCGGGACGCATACATACCGTCAGCACCACCGCTGATACGAGGCAGCTTACCGAGTTCCGCTTCTTCATCAGCGGTCAATGCCTGTACATTCACATTCATATAAGCCAGCAGCTTACCAATCAGGCCGTCCTTCTGCTGCAGCAGCGCCAGGTGCAGATGCTCCCCGTCCAAAGTCTGGTGTCCCATGGAGATGGCAATATTCTGACATTCCACCACCGCAGTCTGTGCATTCTGTGTAAATTTTTCTATATTCATAAAATCCCCCTTCTTTCTCTCAAAGAGTAAAATTAAATAGACTCGCAGTTATTTTTTCCTACGAGCCTATCTTATACCCAGCGAAACAAAAAGTAAAGAAGTTTTTAGCACTCTATGCATGAGAGTGCTGATAATTCATCTTTTCTTCAAATATTTCACTATTTTTTCACTATTATTCACTAATACCAAATCATTTTCAGCAACACAATCACGATTACCGACCAGAACACAAGCACCGGTATTGCGTAGTACCATTTTACAGGTTTGCCGTCGAGCCACATGTCAGCTGCCTGCCTTCGGCATTCTTCGAACACATCCCCCGGGATAAAATTCAAGGTCAGTGCCACCAGCAGCGGCAGCAAAATCGCATCGTCCAAATACCCCAGCACCGGAATAAAGTCCGGAATCAGGTCGATGGGCGACAGTGCGTAGACCACAGTGATAGCTGCAAATATTTTGGCTGAAATGGGTGTCCGGCTGTCCTTCAGGGCCAGAAACAGTGCCGGAATATCCGTTTTCAGTTTTTCAGCCCGCTCTTTCAGAGTCATCGAATCGCCTCCGCCAACGCTTCTATTAACAGGTTCACCTCATCTGGTTTGTCGGTGTTAGCGTTATGACCGGCGCCTTTAATCCAGTGAATCGGGATGCCTGTATGTTTATGCCAGGCTTTGTTGTAACGAATGCAGGAACCGGCCTGGTCCTTTTCGCCACAGATCAGCAGAGCCGGACATTTTATTTCGTACGGAAGATTCGCTTCCATTGCTTCGCAAAGTATCCGGTATCCATGGCCTGCAAGTGCAGCATAGCGGCGTTTGTCGCCATCATAGGTCATCATAATTTCACGCATTAGACTGCGGCCATACGAAGTCTGTGCCACACCGTTCGTTCCCCACTTCATCAAAGACTTCCACGGCCAGTAATAATACACCGGTTCCATCCGCTTCAGAAGCCAGATTTCTACAGCTGTCACATATCGGCGCTGCAGGGGTGCCGAGTCGATAGATACGAACCCGCAAAGCAATTCCGGATACATTTCCGCAAACATCTGACCTACGTAGCCGCCCATGGACTGTCCCACGATGACTGGTCTGCCGATGTTTTCTGCCTCAAGAATTTCTTTCAGCCAGCGGGCCTTATCGGCCAAAGTGAAATCGAACTCAAAGGGCCAGGACAAATTGTGTCCCGGTGCATCCCAAACGAAGAGATTATACTTCCCTCTAAAATATTCCACCTGCATTTCGAAGAGCCGGTGATCCGCTGTGAGTCCCGGCAGAAAGACCAGGGTTACACCATCTGGGTCGATCTTGTCCGTCCAGTAATGGATATTGCCGGACGGTGTTTCATAGATTTTTTTAATCATTTTCTGCTCTCCAGAATATCCATGACTTCATTCAGATGACGGATTTCGTAATCCACACGTACACCTTTGTTGTTCGGAAGTTCCTTTGGATTGTACCAGCAGGTCAGGATACCTGCATTGTTTCCACCGCGGATGTCACTGGTCAATGAGTCGCCAACAATCAGCACTTCTTCCGGTCCATAATGTCCGATGACGGACCATACATGCTCAAAATATCCGATTCCCGGCTTTTCCACACCAACCACTTCGGAAATGAACACATCGTCGAACAGATTGATGAGGCCTGACTTGTTCAGCTTGCCATCCTGAGCCACCTTGGAACCATTGGTCACAGCATACTGCTTTACATGTCCGGATGCTTTCAGCTGGCTGAGAAGATCATAGCTGTCATCACAGAAGAAAACATTCTCGCCCAGCTGTCTCTGGTATTCCAGATTGAGTTCCGCTGCACAGTCTGACACAATGCCTTCCGCCTGGAAGAAATCCTTGAATCTGCAGATCAGGACCTGCTGTCTTGTTACTTCACCCCGTTCAAGCCGTTCCCAGTATCTTTTATTTATTTCAGCATACCGTTCAATCATTTCGTCGGTACACTCACCCAGTCCAAATTTATCGAAACAGATTTTCATCGCAGCATATTCTGCCTTTTCGAAATCCAGCAGTGTGCCATCCACATCCCAAAGTATTACTTTAATCATATTATACCCTCTCTATCATTTTATTGCCTACATTATACCTTTTCTCACACCATTCTGCCACCAAAATCGGCCTCTCCTTGACAAAAACGCCCAAAAATATTAAAATCACCTTACTAATACTACAGTATCACCTAAATATAACTGATACTAAAGTATCACTTTTAGAGGTATTATGAACAAAAATGTAATCTTATACCACGGTTCACAGCAGATTTTGGAAGTTCCTTCCTTCCCGTTCAAAAAAAAGCCCCATTACGACTTCGGTCAGGGCTTCTATTGTACGACGGACAGGGAGCTTGCCATGGAATGGGCCTGCCCTGTGAAACATGACGGATATGTAAATAAATATGAGCTGAAAACGGAGAATCTGAAAGTAGTCGATCTGACGAAACCGCCTTATAATCTGCTTTCCTGGTTTGCGGTTCTCCTTAAGAGCCGCAAATTCGACCTGAGAAGCGATTTAAACAGCAAGGCAAGGGTTTATATTCTTTCCAACTTTTTGCCCGTTATATCGGACGCTGACGTCCTGATTGGTTACAGGGCCGATGAAGTATACTTTGCTTTGATTGAGGAATTCTTTAACAACAATATTTCCCTCAGGCAGCTTGCATCCGTATTTAACGCAAAGAACGCAGGACATCAGGTTGTGCTCCTCAGCGAAAAGGCACGGGACAGTCTGACCTTCAAAGGCTACGAAACCGCAGACAGTCTCAAATACTATTACAGCATAGAGAAACGGAACGAGTCGGTGCTGATGGATTTTGCGGAGAGACAGAAGGTCTCCCCTGCCCCACTGGACGACATCTATATCTACGACATCATCAGAGAGGTAATGCGAAATGATGACCCACGCATACAATCAAATTTATCTGAATAAGGCATCCTCTGCCATCGGTATCATGGTTCACGATGCGGTCAATGAGTTCGGCTGTGTCGGTTCTGAATTTCTGCACAGGTTCGCCTGCTCTCAGGCAGCAGCAGAAATGGAAGCCGGAAACCCACGTTATCTGATGGGACGCAGCGGACTTGAACTTTATCTGGAGGTTGAGGAACAGACCAGAGGCCGGCAGATTATCACACCTGTTGTGGACTGCAGCCTGAAGTCGAAAGAATACCGTGCAGGCTGGCTGCTGGCACAGTATCAGTGGTATTCCTGCCGCACATTCCGTGACATTCTTTCAGTGGTAACTTTCGAAGAACTTGCAGACCTCTCCCCTGCCCTGCCGGGCACTGACCTGAAAAATATTTTCGACAGAATAGACGAAAAATTTGTCTCTGAAGAAAGCCGTCTGAAACGGATCCGCAGAGGCTGCGGTATGACACAGGAGGAACTTTCCGACCTGTCCACCGTACCGCTCAGCACGATCCGCGCCTACGAACGGAAGGCCAAGGACATAAAAAAAGCCCAGGCAGATATTCTGCTCAGGCTTTCCAGTGTTTTAAAATGTAATATGCAGGATTTGCTGGCATAACAGAAAAACACCCGATAAACAGGTATCGGGTGTTTTATATTTTCTTATTTCTGAGAAGCCAGCTGCTTCACGGTTCTGTAAACCACTTCTACGCCCTTCTGCAGGTCTTCGTAGTCAGTCCATTCTTCCGGAACGTGGCTGCGGCCGTCTTTGCTTGGTACAAATACCATGGCTGCACCGCAAATGGAACCCATGATCATGGCATCGTGGCCTGCACCGGACAGCATGTCGGTATAGGTGATGCCTGCTTCATCAGCAGACTGACGAAGAGCATCCTTAATTTCCGGCTGCATTGGCAGTTCGTTTGCGAATACCATTTCTTCCATATCGTAGTATAATCCGGCATTTTCTTCGCAGCTTTTATCTAAGGACGCACGTACTACTTCCAGTACCTTGTCCACGTTAGCCAGGGTTTTGCTTCGGCAGTCAATCTGGAAGAAGGTTTCCTTTGCTACGATGTTGAACGCACCTGGTACGGTTTCCAGGCGTCCGCAGGTCATTACGGTGCCTTCACCCAGCTCGATGGCCTTTTCAGTACCTGCTGTAATGGCCTTGGCAGCTGCCAGCATGGTGTCTGCACGCATATGCATAGGAGTATTGCCTGCATGGTCGGAACGGCCGTGAACGCGCACATTGAGCACTCTCAGGCCTACGATGGCATCTACAATACCGACATCGATCTTATTCTTTTCCAGCAGCGGTCCCTGTTCGATGTGAAGCTCGATGAACTTGCCGATTTCGCCCGGCTTTCTCTGTGCTTCTGCGGCTTTTGCAGGATCCAGGCCGTATTCCCTCATGGCTTCTGCCACGGAGATGCCGTCCCAGTCGCGGTTATTTTCAATTTCACCCGGTTTCAGCTGGCCGCAGATGGCACGGCTGCCAAAGAGGCCTGCACCGAATCTTGCGCCTTCTTCTTCCGGCAGTGCCACGAATTCAATTGGAACTTCAGGTACAAAACCTTCATCGTGAAGGGTTCTGGCTGTCTCCAGGGCTGCAGTAACGCCTGCAGGGCCGTCGAAACGTCCGCCTGTCTTTACGGTGTCAAAATGGCTTCCGGTCATGATAACCGGTGCATCAGGGTTCTTGCCTTCCATGCGGCCGATGATGATGCCTACAGCGTCTTCACGGACTTCCAGTCCTGCTGCCTTCATTTCAGCCACGATGTAGTCTCTCGCGCCTGCGAATTCCTTCGAATAGGTGAAACGGGTGCATCCGATTCCTTCTACGCAGGTGAACTTGGCCATTTCTTCAATGTCTCTCTGAATTCTGTCTAATCTTGTCTTCAGCATGTTTGCTTCCTCCAGGTTTATAATTTTACTTTATTTTCAGCGTACGCAGGTACGCCTTCTGTTCTTCGGTAATGCGGTAGCTTTCGATGGCCTTCTGAATGGCCTTATTGTGGGTCCACTTATCCAGTGCCGGTCTTCCGTTCCCTCCCGGCTCTGCAAAATATCCTATCACAGAATCCCACTGTTTCGCCAGGGCGGTAGCGAAATACCAGGCGATCATCATGTTGACGTAGTATTCCTCAGACTTGACCGATGCCACCATGGCAGGATATTTTGCTTCGAAAGCATCGTCCAGATAAAAGTCCATGAGCATTTTCATGCCGAAACGGACGGTATATGGATGGTCAGAGGCCAGCCAGGTCTCTATGTACGGGAGCAGCTGACTGCGGTGTTTTGCAAAGATTTTCGGCACCAGCATGTCGCAGGTAGCCCAGTTGTCCATGTAGGGCAGGAAATCGGTGAGCTGCTTAATACAGGTTTCGAAGTCCCTGCAGCCCGCAATGAGGCATCCGTGTACGTTGTTTTCTTCATAGTACAGATGCGGCAGGCTGCCCATGAATTCACGGACCAGTTCCGGCTGTCGGCTGATTTCCTTTACCAGACACCGAAGCGCCGGCATGCGTACACCGATGATGGTACTGCGGTCCACAGTAGGCATCAGTGCTCCGTGAAAATCTCTGTATTTCATGTCCTGCAGGGCCAGGAGACTCTGCCGGATTTCATTTACAGCATCATTCATATCGTTCTCCCCCTTTAGAACAGCAGCAGGTCATAGAAGAAACCGCTTACAGGTCCGATTACCATGTCGGTAATGTCGAAGAGAATCAGCAGCATGAGAACTGCGAAACCATGACGGTAGTACTTCCAGTACCAGTCGTATTTTTCCAGATTGAAAATCTGAGTCAGGATGCCGAAACCGTCCAGCGGAGGCACCGGAAGCAGATTAAATGCCATGAGAACCAGGTTAATCATAAACAGATAAACCAGAATATCCAGCAGCACACTTCCGATACCCACATAGAAAGCCTCTGTCATATGATTCAGCAGAGCCTTGATTACAAAGGATGTAACAACTGCCAGCAGCAGATTGGTCACAACCCCTGCGATGGAAACCAGGAATTCGTCACGGCGGCGGTGCTTATAGTACCGCGGATCGATCTGCACCGGTTCCCCCCAGCCGAAGCCAAAAAGAAGCAGTGTTACGAAACCAACAGGATCGATATGGTGTGTCGGATTCAGTGACAGACGGCCCTGAAGCTTTGGTGTCGGGTCTCCCAGCCAGTATGACATATATCCGTGAGCAGCTTCATGGAAGGTCAGTGCAATAATAATACCGGGCAGGCTGACCAGTGTATCATAAATCCAGTCGCTGATGCTGCCGCCTGACATGAGACGGCTGCCGCCCATCACCAGAAGAATAATGATAATGGATGGATTCACATTTCGAAACATTCTTTTCATAGTTTAATTCTGTTACCCCTCTTTCAAAATTAATAAATGATATCGTATTATTCTATCACATTTCACCCCCTTTTGAAATATATATATCGTAAAAGACATATGGAGATTTCCAGAAGAAAGGTGGTTTTTCATGAATACATCCCTGGTTTGTATTGATGTTTACACAGTCAGCGAAGGCGATACCCTTTATACCATTGCTGAAAAATATGACCTGCCGGTCAGTCTGCTCATGAGGGTTAACTGCATCGACAATCCTTACAACCTGCAGATCGGAACCCGGCTCTGCATCCCCGGAACGGAAGATCAGCTTCCAAAACCTCCGCAGCAGTGCATGATGAAACACACGGTTGTCGCCGGCGATACGCTTTACTTAATTGCGAAAAAACACTCCATCCGGCTGGACGCACTCATGCGTGCCAACCCGACCATGGATCCATACAACCTGATGATCGGAACGGAACTGTGTATTCCGGGCTGATTCGTTTCTTCCTTGACGCAGGCAGAAGAAAACGGTAATATATTAACAGAAATTTAACTTCCGAAAAAATGCTATGAGGTACTTATGTTAAGAAAACGCGTTTATACAATTATTCAGGTTGGGAATCTCAATGATATTCCCAGCCGTACCTATGATATTGTACTGATGATTGCTGTATTGCTGAACCTGTTCATCGCAATTTTCGAAACATTCCCCCAGTCGGCGGCTCATCTTCCGCTGCTGAATGTTCTGGAAACAGTAACAGTACTGTTCTTTACCGTCGATTACGGTCTGCGGATATGGACTGCAGACTACTACTATGAACACTTCCGTTTACCTGCAGCGAAAGCCCGGCTGAAATTCATTTTCTCATGGGTTGGACTGGTAGATTTTCTGTCCTGTATTCCGTATTTCCTGCCGATGGGCGGCGGTGTGTTCCGGCTCTTCCGGATTATCCGAATTCTGCGGATCTTCCGGATTCATAATTACGCGGACCCGCTTCACGTTATTGCAAATGTTCTAATTAAGAAAAAAGGGCAGCTGCTGTCCTCTTCTTTCATCGTGCTGATTCTCATGACTGCTTCATCTCTGCTCATGTACAGTCTGGAACATGAAGCACAGCCTGAGGCCTTCGCCAATGCATTCTCCGGGTTCTGGTGGGCTGCCAATACCCTGCTGACCGTAGGTTACGGTGATGTGGTGCCAATCACCCTTGCCGGTAAAATCTGCGGTGTTATCCTTACCTTCCTGGGTGTAGGTATGGTGGCCATTCCTACCGGTATTTTATCCGCCGGCTTCATGGAACAGGTTTCCAGCCTGAAGCAGAGTCAGGATCTGGCTGAAATCAAGCACATCCTGACTCTGGCGGAAGCCAACGCACAGGCACGTTACGAAGAACAGAAAGAGTCCATCATTACCAGCAGTAACTTCAAGGGAAACTGCAGTCCTTCCGTTCTGCAGACGGACACTCTGGAGGAACCTTATCATTTCTGTCCATACTGTGGTCACCAGCTGCCGTAATAACCTGATACACAAAAGAACCTGTCCATCGGACAGGTTCTTATTTTATGTTTATGATATTTTATTTGCAGTTTGTCAGACGGCTTACCTTGCCTGCTGTGAACTGCTTCTTTGTTTCCAGAGACTTCATTTCCAGACTCATGTCGAAATCGAAATCTTCACAGCCTGTACAGAGCATTACAATCTTCTTCGTCAGCCATGGGTTCAGTACCAGAATTGGACCCAGAGTATTGGTAAAGATGGAATGATTCTTTATCGAGCCTTCATTGCGGTCCTTACCGGTATTGCCGAAACCATACATCAGCTGACCGAAGGGCTCTTCTCTGCTTTCCACATCCATCATCTGAATCTGAGATCCGAAGATTTCAAACTCTTCCCCGCCAAACTGTGCCATGTAGTTCAGGTCGTCACCGTAAACCAGTCTTCTTTCAGTGAAGTCACAGTCGATCAGCCCCAGACCTTCCACGGTGCTGCCGTCTTCTCTCTTCGTAATACCGCCGAAGATACACTGGCTTGTCCCTGTTACCAGCAGGACTCTTCCTGCTTTCACGAAAGCTTCAAACTGAGACTTATAAGGCTTCAGCCATTCTACCACCGCATTAAAAGAAGCAATTTCACCCGGAGGGCAGAAGATGAAGTCATAGTTCATCGGATCAAAACCTTCTGTATCGAAATCAATGCGGTCGATGACAGCCTCCGCACCTGCGAATTTTGCCACGCGCTCCAGAGCCAGCAGGTTGCCGCGCTCGCCGTGGATATACAGAATGTCAGGGAACAGCCATGCTGCTCTGATTGTCTTATTCATTTCAGCCATGTTATTCCGCCTCCTTCAGCTTCAGTTTCTTCTGCATATGCTCATAAGTATGCAGCCATGTAATCATGTAAATGTTGTCAGTTTCTGCCTTATCGATTTCCGCAAAAATCTGTTCTACATCTTCACTGTCGATGATAACAATCTTTTCAGGATCAACACCTTCGTAAATCAGGCGGTTTGCAGTGTCGTAGCAGACACGTTCAGAGAAGCAGAAGTATTTTTCCACATCCCCTGCTGCCAGCTGGCTGAAATCACAGTCGAAGGCATAGAAAGTGTTAGTGTAGTTCGGAATCATGTCCACCAGCGGGCAGAGGCCCAGACATACCATCTTTTTTTCCTGATCACCAGCCATGATATTGATGCAGGTCTGGAGAGTTTCCGGATTTTCCTGCTTGATTCTCATGTACTTGATGGTCTTATCCTTGTACTTCAGGATTTCGAAACGGCCGCCTACGTTCTTGAAGCTGCCGAAAGCCTTCGCCGCGTCTGCAGGTTCGATTCCTGCAAATTCCTTCGCTACGGCTACAGCTGCTGCGTAGTTGTAGAGCATGTACGGAATGTTGTAAGGCATGTTGAATTCCACGCCCTCTGCAGTGAACTTGCGTCCTGCAAAATCCACATCGCGTACCACATAGTCCGCCTCAGGGTTGCTCTTATTTCCGCAGTGTGTGCAGCGGAACGGACCTACACCATCGTTGTTGTAATGTTCGAAGACAATCTTATGATGGCAGACAGGACATGCCATAGTAGGGAATCCTTCCTGCTTTACGAAAGAGTCTGCATGTTTTTCCACACCGTAGGTAATCACATTGGAAGTCACCTGATCGAAGGACTTGGCTCTTGGCTCTTCATTATTCAGGAAGAGGCGCATGCCCTCCTTCTTCATAACCGGTGCCACCTTACGGTAGATGAAGTCCGGGTCACCGTTACGCTGAACCTGGTCTTTCTGCAGGTTGGTTACCAGCAGGTTCTTCGCAGGCAGCTGAGCGTGAATAATCGGCAGGAAACGTTCATCGGTTTCAAAGATGAAGTAATCCGCCTTCACACGGCCGAACAGGTCGGAACTCTTCAGCAGTGCAGTAGCAACACCAGCCAGCAGGTTCGCACCTTCCAGATTGGAAATTACGGTCTTACCGTTGGTCTTCAGAATATGATTAATCAGGTTGTTGGAAGTAGACTTGCCGTTGGTACCTGTGATGAACAGTACCTTTTCCGGGTCAATTCCCTTAAAGTGGGCCACCATCTGCTTATCTATGAGAAGTGCCTTCTCACCGGAGAAGTTGGATCCACGTGTCTTATCGATAATGTTGATCAGGAAGTTGATAGCCTTCCCGAACCAGAGTGCCAGTAAAAATTTCATTTGCTCCTCCTTGAATTTTAAACTAAATTTTATTATATCATACTTTCTTCCTTAATTCCATAATGAATCCAAGTATACACAAAACTGTCCAGAAAGAAAAGACAAGTTTCATTACTTCCGCAAGCATTTCCGGATCTGATTCACTGAGTCTGGCCTGTCCCAGGAGAAAAGAAGAAGCAATAGATGCTGATGCAACCCCTATACTGTTCCCCAATGACCGAACGGTAGAAATCAGGGCAGATGCCAGATTCATCCTCTCCTTTCCTGCTGCAGTCATAATTTCCAGGGTGTTTGGTGCCGTAAACATGGCGCTGAAAAAGCCTGCTGCTCCTAATCCTACGCAGATTGACCAGACTGGCCACTGACCGTTTATTCTGCTGAACCACAATGCTGCTCCTCCGCTCCCCAAAATCCCGATTGATGCCAGCATATGCGGTCTGACACCGGTTTGCTGCATCACTTTTCCAACTCCTGCGGAGGTTAATGCCTGAACTGCCGGCGAAAAGATCAGCAGCAGCCCCGCTTTCTGTGGAGAAAAACCCATACCAATCTGCAGATACAGCGAAAGCAGATAATTTATCAGGAAATTCACACCGCAGCTGATCATGGAGGATATGCAGTTAATCCCCAGAGCAGGCCGTTTTCTGAGCTGTTTCAGCGGAAGCAGCGGCCTTTCAGTCTGCTTTTCTCTGACAGCATACAGAACAATCAATATAAAACCTCCTGCCACCGCAATCCATCCCCACCAGCCTGCCGAAATCAGCTGAAGTCCTGCGGTAAATGCTGCTGCAGCCGCAGTATAAAGGATGATGCTGACGCCGGATGGATATGTTTTGCCTGGTACAGGAAAGCCGGGGTGCGCCGGTTTTACATGCTTCAGAATCATCAGTGAACCGGAAAAAGCCACGGCAGAAAACACTGCCGCAGCTGCAAATATCATTCGCCATCCCAGATACTGATTCAGAATTCCACCTGCCGCCGGCCCCGATGCAAGCCCCAGATACATGGCCGCAGAAGAATATCCAAGAAGTTTTGCACGGAGAGCTTCACTCGCTCCTCTGATCAGAATCCACATTCCGGTACTGTAAATCATAGCCGTACCGATTCCCTGCAGTGCACGGACTCCAAGAAGCAGGCTCATGGACGGAATAAATATCCCTACGAGGGACGCGGCGGTGAAAATACCTAATCCGCCTGCCAGAATTTTCTTCGGTTCGGTCTGTTCAGTCCATCTCCCAAAAGGCACCGGCAAAGCAGTGCATGTAACCATGTATGCAGTGACAATCCATCCTGACTGAGAAGCGCCTGCATGAAATTCGCCGGAAATGGACGGAATAGCCGGATTCAGGGCACTCCCCATAAATGCTACGAGAAAGGTGCCCAGTAATATAACTCCCTGTTCCAGTCTTTTTTTCATGGGAATAGTATGTGTCCCTGTCAGAGAATGATGCAGATAAAGTAATCTTTTCTTTCGTCACTGATCCGCTGAAGGGATCGCTGCACTTTTCCGCGGAGCTGCTGCGGCATATGGTTTACCTTGCTTTCCATCTGCTCAGTAACCATTTCTTTCAGGGATTTACCAAAGAGATTGGTTTCCCAGATATCTGTTTCTTCATTTCCAAACTGTTCTGTCAGGTAGTTTGCCAGATCTTCTGACTGGCTTTCCGTCCCCACTACCGGGGATACTTCCGTGGTAATATTGGTGCGGATAATGTGAAGACAAGGTGCTGTTGCTGTCATACGGACACCATACTTGTTACCCTGCCGGAATACCTGCGGTTTATCCAGAACCATATCTGAGAGTTTCGGTGCCACAATTCCGTAGTCTGCAGCTTCTGCCTGCTGCAGGGCTCCACGAATATTATCGTAGGCCATTTTCGCACCGGCATATTCACGGAGAAGGAGAAACATCTGGCTGTCGTTTTCCACCGGAGCACCCATCAGTTCTTCCACCACATTGTAATACAGACTGCTGTCCAGAACCGGTTCCAGAACTACGATACCCTCACCCGGGTCCGTTTTTATAATCCGTACTTCTTTCACGATTTTTCCGTCTGCAATCATGGTACAGGTTTCCATGATATCACCCAGAGTATCAAAATGATTCATCCAGTTACGCACACTGCCGATAATACTTTCTTTTATCCAGTGACTGGCAGGCAGAGCATCCAGGTATCCCGGCAGACGGAAGTCCACTTCGGCTGCAGGGAACTGATAAATCAGCTTCTGAAAGATTTCATCAAAGCCTTCCCTGCCCATCTTCTGACAATTGGCTGCAATGACAGGAACTCCGTACTTATCTTCCAGCCGGTGTGCCAGTTCCCTGGTTTCCGTCCGCTGCGGATTTACTGTATTCAGCACCACTACAAAAGGTTTCGCCAGTTCTTTCAGCTGATTTACTGTTTTTTCTTCTGCCTCCAGATAATTGTTTCTTGGAATTTCACCGATTGTTCCATCTGTTGTAACTACAATCCCAACTACAGAATGTTCTCTGATAACTTTTTCGGTCCCCGTTTCTGCCGCCTGACTGAATGGCACTTTTTCTTCAGACCATGGTGTATGTACCATCCGCTCCCTGCCGTCCTCTTCGTGGCCAAGCACTCCGGGAATCAGATATCCCACACAGTCCACAAGCCGTACAGAAAAGACCGCCCCATTCCCTGCAGACACGGGTACCGCTTCCGGAGGAATAAATTTGGGTTCGGATGTGGTGATGGTACGCCCTTCCCCGCTCTGCGGCATTTCGTCCATCACCCGTGCTTTTTCATACTGATTTACCATATTAGGCAAAACCATCACATCCATAAACCGGCGGATAAAAGTAGACTTTCCGGTTCTGACAGGCCCTGTTATTCCCATGTAGATATTTCCGTCAGCCCTTCGGCTGATATCCTGATATACGCTCATATTCGTCATAGTATCCCTCCGTGAAACCTCGCTTTATTAAAATATATGCAGGTCCTTCGTGATTATGCGGATGCCAATCTGCAATAATAAAAAGAACCGGCCGGGATTTAACCCGACCGGTTTCATAATCTTTTAACTATGTAAAATTACATTTTATTGATTGGCTTGAAGTGAGAATTGTCAGCCTCTCCAATCATCACAGGCTGTTCTTCAACAGCATTCAGACGACCAAGATAATGATCTTTCTGATGAGCCAGTTCCTTATCATAAGTCACGTCGCCGCCCTTATGCAGCTGGTGAACATAACCATGGTGGTTGCCCAGAATAGAACGGTCTTCCATACTCAGAATCAGCAGTGCGATATTGGAACACTGGTCAGCGATTCTTTCCAGGTTGGTCAGCACATCAATAAATGCCATACCGCTGGTAGTGCTGCAGTTGCCTGCCTTCAGACGTTCAATGTGACGGTCTTTCAGCATAACAACCATATCGTCGATAACTTCTTCGAGAGGTTCAATCTTCTTGGCTTCATCTGTATTCAGAGTAGCGAAGGCACTTACAGTGTAACCTGTAATTTCCATAACCGCTTCCTTTACAATCTGCAGTTCGGCCTTTGCACCTTCTGTGAAAACAATCTTTTCCTTTTCCACTACATCAGCAACTTCCATGATATTTACAGCATGGTCACCGATTCTTTCGAAGTTGGAGCTGCCCTGCATCAGAGTATTGATATACTGGTTATCATAGTCAGTTTCCACATATCTGGACAGATTTACCAGATAGTTGTCCATCTTATCAGTGAATTCATCCAGCTGGTCTTCGTTATCATTGATAACATCCACTCTTGTAATATCCCAGGTATTCAGCAGCTTAAAGCTTCGCTTCATGTTCTTCATAGCTACTTCACCCATATGAGCGATAGCCTTGTTTGCTTCAGCCAGAGCCATAGCAGGAACCTGGAACAGTTTTTCGTCCGGAACCATCAGGTCTGCACGGTCTTCTTCTTCCTGTGCATCCGGCTTTACAATGGCCAGAGACAGCTTAACCAGCATTCCTGCAAACGGAATCAGAGCCACTGCAGTCAGCAGGTTGAAGATTGTCTGGAAGTTTGCAATCATACCGCTGTCAGCGATGCTTTCCCACAGTTCAGGGAAACCGCCGGCACCCTTAACCACAGTCATAACTGCCATAAACAGAACGGTACCGATTGTATTGAATACGATATGCACGATACCGGTTCTCTTCGCATCCTTGGAAGAACCGATGGAACATACCATAGCTGTAGTTACGCAAGTACCCAGGTTAATACCCATAATCAGCGGATACACCAGATTAAAGGTCATGGCACCGGTTACAGACAGTGCCTGAATCATACCTACCATAGCAGAAGAACTCTGTACGATAACGGTCATGACCAGACCTACCAGGATTGCCAGCAGAGGCTGATCACCGAAACGGAGCATCAGATCGATAAACTGATCCGATTCGGAAAGCGGTTCTACTGCGGCTGTCATATTCATCAGACCGGAGAAGAGGATACCAAAGCCCATGGCGATTTCTCCCACAGTGTTGCTCTTGCTGCTCTTCACGAACATGATCATGATAATACCAAGAATCAGTGCAAGAGGAGCCAGCGTGGAAGGCTTAAACATTTCCAGTACAAAGCTTCCGCCGGAATCAATGTCCATCAGACGAATAATCTGTGCGGTTACAGTTGTACCGATGTTAGCACCCATAACGATGCTGGTTGCCTGTTTCAGATTCAGAATACCTGCACTGATCAGACCTACGGTCAGAACAATGGTAGCGGTAGAACTCTGAATCACTGCGGTTACCAGCATACCGGTAACAACACCGAGCACAACATTCTGTGTTGCTTTTCCAAGAATGTTCTTCAGGGCAGAACCTGAAGCATTTTTCAAGCCGTCACCCATGACCTCCATACCGTAGAGAAACATGGCCAGACCGCCCAGGAGTGTGATAATAGAGAAAATATCCATACCTTAAGTCCTTTCTCGATAAAACTCAAATCCCCTGTTTAAAAATCCAATCCCCATGAATATTATACCTCAGAAACCACTTCACCTACAAGACTAAAAGTATTTGAATCTGTAATTTTGACCATATACTTTTTTCCTACCATGTCAGGAGTTCCTTCAAAATTAACCAGTTTGAAGGTATTGGTTCTGCCGCCGAAGTTTTCTTCCCCGTTTCTGCCCGGACCGTCTACCAGAATTTCCTCTGTGCGTCCTACAAATGCGGCATTCTTTTCGATGGAAATGCGGTTTACGGTTTCTACAAGACGGTCAAAACGTGCGTGCTTGACTTCTTCCGGAACCTGATCTTCGTATTTTTCTGCAGGTGTCCCTCTCCGGATGGAGTACATGAAAGTAAATGCAGAGTCATAACGTACTTCTTCACATAAAGTAAGTGTCTGTTCGAAATCTTCCTCCGTTTCACCCGGGAAGCCTACAATAATATCTGTACTGATCGCAATATCAGGTACTGCAGCACGAAGCTTTCTGACCAGTTCCAGATACTGCTCTCTGGTATAGCGTCGGTTCATTCGTTTGAGCACTGCACTGGAGCCCGCCTGCATAGGCAGATGAATCCATCTTGCCAGTTTCCTGCAGTCCACAAAAGCCTGAATCAGCTTGTCGGACAGGTCTTTCGGATGGCTTGTCATGAAGCGGATTCTTTCCAGACCATCGATTTCATTCAGCATATAAATCAGGTCCGCAAAGTCTATCTGCATGCCGTCAGCATCCACACCCTTATAGGAGTTTACATTCTGTCCCAGAAGCATGATTTCGCGCACACCATCTGCTGCCAGGCGGCGTACTTCATTTACGATATCTTCCGGCTTTCTGCTCCGTTCTCTTCCGCGTGTGTACGGTACGATGCAGTATGTACAGAAGTTGTTGCATCCGTACATGATGTTGACGAATGCCTTGTGGCGGAAGAGTCTGTCACAAGGAAGACCTTCTACAATTTCACCATGCTCTTCCCAGACAGAACGCTGTCTTTTATTTTTTGCAAAATACTTTTCCAGCAGTTCAGGAAACTCATGGATGTTGTGAGTACCGAAAATAACGTCTACCCACGGGAATTTTTCTTTCATCTCATCCACAACCTGTGGCTGCTGCATCATGCAGCCGCATACGCAGATTGTTAAGTCTTTCAGAGATGCAACCTTTCTTTTTTTCAGCTGACCCAGGGTGCCCAGGAAACGGTTGTCCGCATTCTCACGAATGCTGCAGGTGTTGAAAATAACAATGTCAGCACTCTTCTGGTCTTCCGCTCGGGTATATCCCCGTTCCAGAAGCATGCCGGCTATATTCTCGGAGTCATGTTCATTCATTTGACATCCGTAGGTGGTAATATGAAATGTTTTATTTACCATTCTTTCTGTGCCTCCGCAAATTCTGCTTTAATTGCATCCAGCAGCTCCGGACGGGTCAGCACATCTATGGCAGTGAGTGCCAGTGCCTGCCCACCAATCTGCAGAGCTCTGTCTGCTGCAGGGGTAATGGTCGCATCTGCGAACCCTTTTGAGTGCAGATTAAAAGCAGGACAGTTCAGACCAATCCACGGATGGATGGCAGGAACCACATGGCTTACATCCCCCATATCGGTGGATCCGCCGCTGGCCCCCTTCGGCATTTTGCCGCCGCCAAGTTCTTCATAGTACTGATTAAAAACATCACTGAGGGTGTCATTGGTCACCATGTCCATATTTCCCGGTTCATTGTTCCAGATTTTATATGTGGCACCAACCGCACCTGCAGCTGCAGATGCGCAGCGCTCGAACATGGCACGGATCTTCATAACATCCTTCACGGTGTTGGCACGGACCAGATATTTTACTGCCGCATGATCCGGAATCACACTGCATTTTTCACCACCGTCAGCGAAGACACCATAGATGTTTGTTTCTTTCATATACTGCTTTTCAAATCCAATCAGTGTATAGAAATGAACTGCTGCATCCAGCGCATTGATTCCGTCTTCGGGGTGAGCACCCGCATGAGCTGATTTTCCATAGAAGTCAACCTGCCATGCATCCAGTGCAGTCGTCTTTCCGCTGGCCAGATTTACAGGGTTCGGATGAACCGTCATGGCCACGTCCACTTCCTTGAAAGCGCCTTCGTTCACCAGCTGGACCTTGCTTACAAAACATTCTTCTGCCGGAGTACCGAACACAATCACCTTACCGCCAATCTCATCCAGTACAGCCTTCAGACCGAATGCTGCACCCATCGGTGCCGTTGCAATAATATTGTGACCGCATCCATGGCCGATTTCCGGCAGAGCATCATATTCACTGGTAAGTCCGATTGTTGGACCCGGCTTTCCGCTGTCATATACAGCACGGAAGCAGTATGGAATCTTATGAAAATCTCTGGTCACTTCAAAACCGTGTTCTTCGTAGGTCTTTGTCAGAATAGCTTCTGCCTTTTCTTCTGTTCCGCCCACTTCCGGATTCTGATAGAGGTAATCTCTGATTTTCTTAAGTTCCGGCATATGGCTGACAACTTCCGCAGCAGCAATGTTTTTCAGTTCTTCGATTCTGTCCTTCACCTGAACTCCCCCTCTTCCAAACTAGATAATTTGCATTTCATTCTTTTTATCACGTTCCATGAGAAGGGATACCGCATCACGCGCATCCATTTCTCCGTGGATTACTTTGTAAATACATTCTGTAATCGGCATTTCAATGCCAATCTGCTGAGCCAGTGCATAGGCTGCTTCAGCTGTCGTAATGCCTTCTACAACCATGCCGATCTGCTTTTTTGCCTCTTCCGGAGGAACCCCCTGTCCGATGAGAATACCGCAGCGACGGTTTCTGGAATGCATGGAAGTACAGGTTACAATCAGGTCACCAATTCCGGTCAGTCCGGAAAAAGTATTCAGCTCTGAACCCATAGATGTACCAAGACGGCACATTTCCGTGATTCCACGGGTCATGAGGGCTGCTTTGGCATTATCGCCAAAGCCCAGACCATCGGAAATCCCGGCACCCAGAGCAATGATATTCTTCAGTGAACCGCCCAGTTCCACACCAATTACATCGTGATTGCTGTAGACACGGAAGCGCTCGGTCATAAAAGCATCCTGAACTTCCAGTGCCAGTTCTTCCTCTTCTGCTGCAACAGCAACAGTGGTAGGAAGATTTCCGGCAACCTCTTCCGCATGAGACGGACCGGAAAGCGTTACATAACGCACATCCGGCTTCACTTCCTTTGCCACCTGAGACAGGCGGAGCAAAGTACCCATTTCAATCCCTTTCGCCACATTAACCACGATGGTCTGCGGTTCCAGATATTCTGACGCCGCAGCAAATACGCTGCGGAATGCCTGTGCCGGAACCCCAAAGAGTACAATATCTGCACCCTTCACTGCATCTTCCAGAGTATACGCCATATCCAGCGCTTCCGGAAGCACAACACCCGGCAGGAACTTAGGATTTTCACGGGTTTCCTTCATCAGATCCAGCTGCCGTGCGTCACGGCTCCAGATGCGGACCTGATGACCTTTATTTACCAGTATAAGTGCCAGGGCAGTACCGAAACTGCCTGCACCGATTACACCGATTTTTTTAATACTACTCATATGTTCCAATCCCCTTTTTATTTTTTAAAGGACATTTTCGGTTCTTCTCCCCTGATCAGACGGCCAATATTGGCACGGTGCTTCACCACTACGATGACTGCCATGATGAAGCCTGGAACAAAGAACCCCGGTTCCATCAGCCATGCCAGCAGAGGGAAAGAGACTGCCCCCATAATGGACCCTAATGACATACGTTTTGACAGGATAACAAAGACTGCCACAACAGCCAGAACGGCCAGACCAAGCTGCCAGTTTACCGCTGTAATAACGCCGAAAGCAGTTGCTACACCCTTGCCTCCGCGGAAATTGTACAGCGCCGGCCAGATATGGCCGCAGAAAGCAGCCACAGCACACCAGCTTGCCGCAGCCGGTCCTGCCAGAAGCATTCCCAGCTTTACCCCGATTACCCCCTTCAGAATATCCACCACCATAGTAATTACGGCAGCTTTCTTTCCCAGAGTACGGAGTACATTGGTAGTACCTGCGTTTCCGCTTCCCTCTTTTTTAATATCAATCCCGTTCATTCTTCCCAGGATGATTGCCGGGGAAATATTGCCCAGGAAATATGCAATTACAATTGAAAGAATTCCCATTGCACCCATTATTCGAACTTTTCTCCCTTCTCTCTGAAGACGAACTTGATGGAAGTACCGTTGAAGCCGTAGCCTTCACGGATCTTGTTTTCCAGATAACGTGCGTAAGAGAAGTGCATCAGCTCACGGTCGTTGATCTGGAAGCTGAACAGAGGCGGCTTAACGCCAACCTGAGTCGCGTAGTAAATCTTCAGTCTGCGGCCCTTATCGGAAGGCGGCTGCTTCATCATGGTTGCATCGGAAATCAGGCTGTTCAGCTGACCGGTAGGAACACGCATTGCACGGTTTTCGGCAACAGCACGGCACATTTCGATAACGCGGTTTACACGAACTTTGTCCTTAACGGAAATGAACAGACAAGGTGCATAGTTCATGAACAGCAGCTCTGCTTCCAGACCTCTCTGGAAGTCACGCATGGTGTTTGTTTCCTTTTCGATCAGGTCCCACTTGTTGACAACGATAATGATACCCTTGCCGGCTTCGTGGGCAATACCTGCGATTTTCTTATCCTGTTCTGTCAGACCTTCTGCAGCATCGATAACCAGCAGGGCTACGTCACAGCGTTCTACTGCTGCAGTTGCTCTGATTACAGAGTAACGTTCGATATCGTCAGTTACCTTGCTCTTACGGCGGATACCTGCAGTATCGATCAGGATATACTTTTCACCGTCCTGTTCAAACGGTGTATCGATGGAGTCTCTGGTAGTACCTGCAATCGGAGATACGATTACACGGTTTTCACCCAGCAGACAGTTAATCAGAGAAGACTTACCTACGTTTGGCTTACCGATTACAGCAATCTTGGTAGTATCATCGTCTTCATCGTAGTCAATCTTAGGGAAGCTCTGAACGATTTCATCCAGTACGTCACCGAAGTTGAGCATGTTGATAGCGGACACCGGAATCGGTTCGCCCAGGCCCAGCTCGTAGAAATCATAGAAGTCCATTCCCAGCTTATGCGGAGCATCAATCTTGTTTACAACCAGAATTACAGGCTTACCGGTACGGCGCAGCATGGTTGCAACTTCGCGGTCTGCAGTGGTCAGGCCGTCCTTACCATCTACTACGAACAGAATAACGTCTGCCATATCCATGGCAATCTGTGCCTGTTCACGCATCTGGGACAGGATGATATCTGCACTGGCAGGTTCAATACCGCCGGTATCAATCAGGGCAAAATGTACGCCCAGCCATTCAGCTTCTGCATAAATACGGTCTCTGGTTACGCCAGGTGTATCTTCTACGATGGATACGCGGCGGCCAACGATTTTGTTGAAAAATGTGGATTTACCAACATTTGGTCTGCCAACGATGGCAACAATTGGTTTACTCATCGAAAATACCTCCTATAAACTGTTCAGGATCGAAAGCAATCATATCTTCGATGCCCTCACCTACACCGATGAACTTCACCGGCATATCAAACTCGTCCGCCACGGTAATGGCGATACCACCTTTGGCAGTTCCGTCCAGCTTGGTCAGCACGATGCCGGTGATATCCGCCACATCGCCGAATTCCTTCGCCTGGGAAACTGCGTTCTTTCCGGTTGTCGCATCGAGAACCAGCAGGGTTTCTCTGTGCGCCTCCGGATATTCTCTGGAAATGACCTTGTTCATCTTTTCCAGTTCATTCATCAGATTCTTCTTATTCTGCAGACGTCCTGCTGTATCGCAGATCAGTACGTCGATTTTCTTGGCTTTTGCAGACTGGATTGCGTCAAAGATAACTGCAGACGGGTCTGCACCTTCCTGGTGCTTTACCACATTGATGCCGTTTCTTTCGCCCCAGATAGCCAGCTGTTCTGCTGCCGCCGCACGGAAGGTATCGGCAGCTGCCAGCATAACAGTCTTGCCTTCCCCCTTCAGACGGTGTGCAATCTTACCGATGGAAGTGGTCTTACCGCCGCCGTTGATGCCGATCATCATAACAACCAGCGGTGTTTCACTGCAGAGGAGCTGACGTTCACCCTTGTCCACCAGACCGGTCATGATTTCCTTCAGAGCATCCTTTACACGGTCAGGTGCTGTAATATTCTCATTCTTAATCTTCGTACGGAGCTGCTCCATAATGTGCATGGTGGTATCCATGCCGATATCAGAAGTAATCAGGATTTCTTCCAGGTCATCCATCAGGTCTTCATCCACCTCAGCACGCATCATAATTACGTCACTGATTTTTTCGGAGAGACGTCCGAAGAAGGATTTTTTTTCTTTAAATAATGACATTTCTGTCCTCCTTGCTGTATCTTGCTATATATCGAAACTGTCACCCAGACGCAGGCTCAGAACCTTGGAAATACCCTGTTCCGGCATGGTTACACCATACAGTACATCAGCATGTTCCATGGTAGCCTTCTGGTGAGTGACAATTGCAAACTGAATATTTTCGAACTTACGCAGGTAAGTAGCAAAACGGTCGATGTTGGCATCGTCCAGTGCCGCTTCCACCTCGTCCAGAATACAGAACGGGGTCGGTTTGGTCTTCAGAACCGCGAACATCAGAGCAATCGCTGTCATGGTCTTTTCACCACCAGACATCAGATTGATGTTCTGCAGTTTCTTTCCGGGCGGCTGTGCGATGATTTCAATGCCGGATTCCAGCGGATTGTTTTCATCGTCCAGACGGAGTTCTGCATGACCGCCGCCGAAGAGCTGTCTGAAGATATCTTCGAAGTTGATTACAATCTGGTCAAAGCTTTCCTTAAACTTATCACGGATTGTTCTGTCCATATCATGGATAATCTTCTTCAGTTCATCCATGGCCTTCAGAATATCAGCACGCTGCTCGGTCAGGAACGTGTATCTTTCGTTGACTTCGTCGTATTCTCTGATTGCACCTACATTGACATCGCCCAGTTCGCGGATACGGTTCTTGATATCTCTGCTTTCCTTCTGTGCGGTACTCATGGCAAAATCTGCCTTGCGGTATTCCATTGCCTGCAGATAGGAAATTTCAAATTCCTCCCAGAGTTTTTCCTTGAAGGTTTCCAGCTGGGTATCATTCTTTGCAATCTTGATTTCAGTCTGATACTTCTGATCCTGGAAGCTGTTCAGCTTATCAGCGACCTGGCTCTGTTCTTCAGACAGACGGCTGATTGTTTCAGACAGCTGGGAACGTTCTTCACGAACCACGCTGATGTAGCTTTCCAGTTCTGCCTTTTCAGCTTCCATTTCCTCAACCTTGCCGGCAGAGCCTTCGGTTCCGTAAAGGATACGGTTCTTTTCTGCTTCCAGTTTATCCTGCTGCATGCTTCGCACGTCAATCTGATTATGCAGGTCATCGGTAGTTTCCTTCACTCTTGCCAGCAGCTGGTTAAAGGAATCCATCTTACCGTCCCATTCATTCTTCGTAATTCGGGTCTGGGTAATTGCTTCACTTGCGTGATCCACATCAATCTTCGCTTCTTCCCAGGCCTTCAGATTTTCTTCAATAGTATGGTTAATCCGGCTTATTTCTTCTTTAAGTTCATCCGCATTCTTCAGGTGCTGGGAAATCTCGCGGTCTGCCTCAGCAAAATCTTTTTCTATTGCCGCCAGTTCACGTTCAGACTTTTCGCGGCCCTTTTCCAGGTCCTTTCCGCTTTCTTCCAGAGTCTGAATTCGAGTATTCAGAGTGCTGGACTGGAGCTGGGCTTGATGGAAGTCACGTTCGGTATCCTTAATAACTTCTTCCATCTCACCAGTGATGTCCTTCAGCTCTTCCAGACGCTCATTGGCTGCTGCGATTTCTTTACGCATCTCCTTCAGTTCTTCTTCCATTCGGAAGACTTCCTGTTTTCTTTCCAGAAGATGACCGGTTGCATTCTTGCTCTTACCACCGGTAATGGCACCGCTGGAATTGATAACTTCCCCATCCAGTGTGACAAACCGGAGACCGCCGGTACCGGACATTTTGCTCAGAATAACGGCGTTGTCCATATTATCCACTACAGCCACACGGCCCAGGAGATAATTGAATACGCCTTCGTATTCTTTTTTGAATTCGATACAGTCCACCGCCAGACCCAGGTAGCCTTCCACCTGTTCCACACGGCGTTCCACATCCGCCTTGCGGCTCTTTACAGAGCTGAGCGGCAGGAAGGTACAGCGGCCTGCATGGTTTTCCTTCAGGGAACGGATTGCTGCCTTTGCGTCTTCATCATTATCACAGACGATGTTCTGTGCACCGAGCCCCAGCGCAGTTTCCATGGCAGTTTCATATCCTGCCGGAACCTTCATCAGGTCCGTAACTACACCGCGGATACCCGGACGTCTGTGCTTCATGATATAACGGACGCCGGCATTATAACCCTCGTAATTGTTTTCCATTTCTTCAATGGTCTTCTTACGGGATGCCATTTCCGTTCCGCGCATACGCAGGTCTTCTCTCTTTTTAGAAAGCTGGCGCAGCTCTTCCATGTATTCTTCCCTGTCAGCACGGGCTTCTTCCAGAGAGGACTCCAGGGTTTTCAGCAAATCATCGGCTTCCTTCTTTTCACGGTGTGCCTGTGCCATCAGGTTTTCATAGGATGCCGCATTGTGCTCCATTTCATCCTGATCCTGAAGAATCTGGTTCTTACGTTTCTGCAGGGTCTCTTTATAGTTTTCGTAGGTCCGGGCTTCGGACTTTTCTTCGGATATCTTGTTATTTACTTCGTAAAGCTGATTTCTCGCACGGTCAGCTGCTTCGGTAAATCCTGCTGCAACAGCCATAACTCGGCTGTGCTCTGCCACTTTTTCTGCCAGCAGCTGTTCTGCACCTTCCAGTTTTTCAGCAACTTCAGCCTTCTGGTTTTCCAGAGTCTGTGCATTTTCCAGCTCGCGGATCATTTTTTCATTGAAATCAGCGATTTCATCGGCAATACGTGCCTTGTCACGTTCAATAGTTGACAGACGTTCTTCATTTAACTGGGACTGGCTGGTCAGGAGATTGATTTCTTCCACCTTGGCCAGCAGCTTATCCTGTGCTTCACTACCCAGCTGCTCCAGATGTTCGCTGCGCTGACGGCTTTCGTTCAGCTGACGGTCTGCCTCATTCTTGGAAGCATTGAGGGTCTCAATGGCAGCCGTTAATTCACCGATATCGTTCTTCAGCGCTTCATTGGCTGCTTCCAGACGGTCGATACTCTTCAGGGAAATATTAATTTCCAGTTCCTGATAGCGCTCTTTCAGCTGCAGGTATTCCTTGGCCTTGATACTGTCTTCCCTCAGCCCGTCGATACGGCCTTCAATTTCCGTAATGATATCGTTGGCACGTTCCAGATTGGCATTGGTGGAATTCAGTTTGCGTTCTGCCTCCGCCTTCTTGGACTTATACAGTACAACCCCTGCCGCTTCTTCAAAGATTTCACGGCGGCTTTCTGCTTTGCTGCTTACGATATCTGCAATCTTACCCTGACCGATCAAAGAGTATCCGTCTACACCGATACCGGTATCCATAATCAGTTCACGAATATCACGGAGGCGGCACTGATTGTTATTAATCAGATATTCGCTTTCTCCTGAACGGTACATACGGCGGGTAATGGCTACTTCGTTATAATCGATAGGCAGAATTCCCGTGGTATTGTCGATAACCAGAGTAACTTCCGCCATACCTCTGGATTTTCGGCTGGCTGTACCGGCAAAGATAACTTCTTCCATCTTTCCGCCACGCAGCATCTTCGGACTCTGCTCCCCCAGTACCCAGCGGATGGCGTCACTGATATTGGACTTACCGGAACCATTTGGGCCTACGATACAGGTAACACCTTCATGGAACTCTATAGTTACAGGTTCCGCAAAGGATTTGAATCCGTGCATCTCCAGTCGTTTAAAATACATTAAATTTCTCCTCTCTCCAGGGCTGCACGGGCGGCATTCTGTTCGGCTTCTTTTTTGCTCTTTCCGCTGCCTCTGCCCAGTACCTGTCCGTTGCATTCCAGACGTACATAGAAGGTCTTATCGTGTGCAGGACCTTCTTCCCTGTCAATTTCATATGTAATATTCACTGCCCGGCCTTTCGCCTGAAGCAGTTCCTGAATTTCTGATTTGTAATCGGAAAAGAGTTTTCCTGCCGCAGCCTTTTCAATAGTCTCATCAAAAGCCGCCACAACAAACTTCTGTGCGGAATCATAGCCGCCGTCCAGGAAAATGGCACCTATGATAGCTTCCATGGCATCTGCCAGAATGGAGTCCTTATGACGTCCTCCGGCGCTGTCTTCACCATGGCCCATATTGATATATTTACCCACATTCAAACGGCGGGCGGTTTCTGCCAGTGAGCGCTCACAGACCACCTGTGCACGTGTTTTGGTCAGTTTGCCTTCTGTTACTTGTCCCATACGATGGAACAGTTCCACACTGATGATGGCATCAAAGAAAGCATCCCCCAGAAACTCAAGCCGTTCATTGTCTACATGATGTGTTTTCATCTCTTTGTTATAGGAACTGTGGGTCAGCGCCCGGTCCAGATATTCCGGATTCCGGAAGGAATATCCTATAACACGTTCAAATTCCAAATTATTCACTGAGTGTAATCTCCTCGATTTCCAGTACAGAGTTCTGAATGGTTTCCACAACCCTGCCTTCTACAAACGGAATACCTTTCAGAATAGTGTTCATTACCGCATTTGCGCTGGAAGAACCATGCATCTTAACAATCGGACCCTTTACGCCCAGAATCGGTGCTCCGCCATATTCAGAATAGTCAAAATCTTTCTTCAGCTCACCGATTTTATCCAGCAGAAGTGCCGCACCCAGCTTTGCTTTCACACCGTCGGTAAACTTCTTTTTCATCACCTGCAGGATGTTCCATGCCAAACCTTCTGTCAGCTTCAAGATTACATTTCCTGTGAAGCCGTCAGCAACGATAACATCACAGGCTCCCTTAGGAACTTCTCTTGCTTCCACATTACCAATAAAGTTCAGATGGCTCTGTTCCAGCAGCTCATATGCAGCCTTGGTCAGAGTGTTGCCCTTGGCAGCTTCCGCACCCAGATTTACCAGACCGACTCTTGGATTTTCACGTCCCAGAACCTTTTCCATGTAAATGTTGCCCATGATACCGAATTCCAGCAGGTTGTTCGGCTTACATTCCGCATTGGCACCTGCGTCCAGCAGCAGAGAAGCTTTTTTGCCCAGAATCGGATATACACTTGCCAGTGCAGGACGGTCAATCCCCTGGATTCTTCCCAGCAGGAAAAGTCCGCCTGCCATGAGAGCTCCGGTGCTGCCGGCGGAAATAAAGATATCTCCTTCGCCGTTCTTAACCATGTTGATACCCTTAACG
Source organism: Anaerovoracaceae bacterium (assembly GCA_045578745.1). GTDB lineage: Bacteria > Bacillota > Clostridia > Peptostreptococcales > Anaerovoracaceae > RGIG7179. The sequence goes on along the minus strand of JAZNKW010000071.1, from coordinate 546 downwards.
ATAGAAGAATCCTTCTTGGAACGGACTGCTCTTACCGGTGCATCATCATTTGTAATGACTTCTCTGGCATCAACTACCGTAATCTTAGCCGCATCATATTTATACTTGCCCAGTTCTGCATGAATCAGTTCTTCCTGACCAATAATGCAGACTTCGTGTTCAATTTTTTTGGATGCCAGCACTGCGCCTTCTACTACAGAAGCCGGAGCGTGGTCACCGCCCATACCGTCTAAAATAATTCTCATCGTCGTTACCTCCGAACTATATATCATAAAATTTATACAAATATAAGGACATACTCATACAAATTAAATCATACCATAATTCTTCCAAAAAAACAACAAAAAGGACGGATACTTATGATCATATCCGTCCTTTTTGTTATTTATATTTGGTGTTCAGAAATTTACAGATCGTTTCTGCACAGGTCTTCGAAGGACTCTCTCTTAACAGCCACATAGTTTTCGTTTCCGCCTCTCAGCATTACGATTGGTGGCTTTGGCAGCTTGTTGTAGTTGGATGCCATAGAGTAGTGGTAAGCACCTG
>JAZNKW010000070.1:0-2665 GCA_045578745.1 Anaerovoracaceae bacterium | reverse complement strand
GACATACGGGTGTGCGGCTTGATGGATACGTTACCGGTGGATGGTTCCAGGTCACCGGACAGAATTCTCAGGAAAGTGGACTTACCTGCGCCGTTGGCACCGATGATGCCGTAGCAGTTGCCTGCGGTAAACTTCAGGTCTACGTCCTTAAACAGGTAGCTGCCGCTGAAGTTTAAACTTACGTTGCTTACTGTAATCACGATTTGTGTCTCCTTTTTTCTCTTACTATACTATATGCAAAATCTTATTTTTTAACGGTTACATGAAAATCCCGGCTGTTTCGTCAAGCCGGGCATACATAGTTTAGTTTACCATAAACATCTGGAAATTACAAGTAAGGAATACAATAAAAACGGAGCATCTCACTGAAAATACTCAGTTTGACGCTCCGCTTCCGTATGATTTTATACTTTATGCATTATGCTTCGTATACAGTCTTGCCGCCGCACACAGTTCTCAGAACCTTTACATCCTTGATGTGATGTGGTTCTACTGCGTACAGGTCTTCTTCCAGAACTACCAGGTCTGCCAGGTAGCCAGGCTTCAGCATGCCCAGTCTGTCTTCATAGAAGCAGGACTTGGCAGCATAGCTGGTGAACAGACGGATTGCTTCGTCTACCGGCAGCTTGTACTGCGGCAGCCAGCCGCCTTCCGGACCGCCCTTCAGCTTTTCACGGGTCACTGCATAGTAGATGTTGTCGAGAATATCGAAGCTTTCTACCGGTGCATCGGAACCGCCTACGCAGAGAACGCCCATGTCAATCAGCTTCTTCCATGCATAAGTGTGCTGAACACGTTCAGCACCTACGCACTTTTCAGCGATGTCCATGTCATAGTCTACGAATACAGGCTGAATGTATGCTACGATACCGTTTGCAGCCATTTCTTCCATAACATGTTCTGTAGTAATCTGCACATGTACGATACCGTGACGCATATCTTCCAGAGGATAAATTTCATTTGCCTTCTTGAAGGATTCAATGCACATTTCCATAGCCTTGTCGCCGATGCAGTGAACTGCAACCTGAGTATGGTTCTTCTGTGCAGTGATTACGAATTCATCCAGTTCTTCCTGGGTAAAGATTGCGATACCGTACTCATCTTCAGTACCTTCATAAGGCTGAGTCAGAGCTGCAGTCTTTGCGCCCAGAGAGCCGTCCAGCAGCAGCTTCAGAGGTCCCAGACGGTAGAAGTCACCGCCCTGACCGGTTCTGTGGCCTGCTTCCAGGAACTCTTCGTAGTCGCAGAATCTTTCGAACAGGCACTGCTGGTAAACACGGACAGTCATTTCACCTTCCGCTTCCAGAGCCTTGTATGCACCCATGATATCTCTCCAGTCCGCACCTGGTACAGACTTGAAGTCATCCGGCTGGCATACAGTGATACCGCACTTGTTCAGCTCCTTCATGCCGAAACGGAGCAGATTCTTGATGTATTCCTGATCCGGCTTGTCCAGAATCAGGTAGAACAGAGGACATGCACCTTCGTACAGTCTTCCGTCTTCTTCGATGATTTCTTCTGTCAGTGCTGCTGCCTGTTCCAGCTTCATGATTTCTCTTAAAGCCGGGGAGTTGGTTACAGCCACATGGCCGCATACACGTACGAACAGAATCGGAATCTGGTCACTGATTGCATCCAGTTCCTGCTTGGTAGGATATCTCTTTTCACCGGTAAAGTTATCTTCATTGAAGCCTCTGCAGTACATCCACTTTGCATCAGGATGCTCTGCCAGATATGCCTTTGCTTCTGCGATACACTCTTCCACGGATGTGCAGTGGAACAGAGGAACGTTGCAGTTTACGAAAGCATAGTTGGACAGGTGCATGTGGCCTTCGTTGAAAGATGGCATCAGAACTGCACCATTCAGGTCAATTCTTTCTGCAGCTTCCAGAGCAGCAGCATCTTCGTTGCTGCCTAAGAAGGAAATCTTATCTCCGGTGATACCAATTGCCTCATAACAGGTACCTTCTTCGTCCATGGAACGAATCAGGCCATTATAAAAAATTGTATCCATTTTACCTCCTCCTTTTTTGATACGAAAAGGGGCTGTATTTACAGTCCCTTTCCAAAATTTACTTTATGTACGTAATTATACCATTACTTTCTCTTTTTGTCTTCGAAGAACAGTTCCATTTCAGGATCTACTTCACCGATACCCATGTAACGAGCCTTGTAGTCCTTCAGCAGCTTTACGAAAGTACCGCTCAGCAGGAACAGAGTTACTACGTTTACGAAAGTAGGAACGATGGTAGTGAAGTCACAGATTGTCCACAGCTGTGCAGGAGTACCGTTAGCATATACGTTAGCTAAAGTTACAGCCATACCCCACAGTGGAGTACCCAGGATGAAGATCTTTTCTGCAACAGCCAGAACCTTCTTGTTGTTGCCCAGCCAGTGCTTCAGAATTACGCTGTAGTAAGTGAACCAACCAGTGGAAGTAGTCAGACCGAACAGGAAGATGGATACAGCGATCAGAATTCTGCCGAAGTAACCCATACCGGATTCGAACGCAGTCAGAGTCAGAGTAGCACCCTGCAGACCGGAGGACCAGAAACCAGTTACGATAACTACCAGACCAGTCATGGAACATACAACGATAGTATCCATGAATACTTCGAAAGCACCCATCAGACCCTGCTTAACTGGGTGGTCAGTCTTAGCGGAA
>JAZNKW010000069.1:0-70586 GCA_045578745.1 Anaerovoracaceae bacterium | reverse complement strand
CTTGGCCTCCGACTTCAACCAGTTTCTTCGGAGCGGGAATCAGTTCCATGCCATACGCTTGCTACATGTACCTGGTACCGCTGTGCTGGCTGGTGACGAAGAAATATTTTAAAGACAGAATATGATAAAAGAAAAGGGTGCCGCCCAGCTGATGAAATATCAGCCGAAGCGACACCCTTTAAATTATGTTTCAGTAAAAAATCAGATTACACCAGGTGTACCGTATCTGAGGTCTTTATAAAATACAGCAAATGTTGCCTGCTTGTACGGTCCAAGCCAGAGGTATCCAATACCCAGAGTCAGCATGCAGAGAATGTCCCAGCCCAGGAAGGTGAGTTCCAGGATGAACAGATCCATTCGTTTTCCTTCCATCATCTGTTTGGACATATCGATGGCTTCACTGGCTGTTAATTCAGGATTTTCAGCCAGAATATATGAAGTCATTCTGTAACTGTAACTTGCCACAATGCCAGGAATGATGAAGAGAAGCGACCAAAGCAGTACATACAGGCTTCTGAGAAGACTGGATATGACAGCAGTCTTCCAATATGGAAGATAAGCAAACAACGTATCAAAAGACGGTTCTTCATGCTGCATCAGGTTCAGGTTCACTTTCGCATAGCCGATTTCCACAATACTGCCGATAAGAATCATGATTACGGCAAATACAATGGCTGCGATGATGATAAACGTTGCTGCACCGGTAAGAAATGCAGCAAGCTGAGGATTCAGACTTTCGCTGGTGGAGTAGATGGTCTGTCCGGCGAACTCAAGATTCACATTGGCACCATTGTCATTGTACTCAAAATTGATTTCAGGACCGCTGGAACCTGTACCACCCAGAAGGGAAGCCACCAGACCAACCAGCACAGCTTTTCCCCAGTTGCCCTGCAGTGCTGACCTTGCAGCCGCTCTTAATTCCGATGTTGTTCTCGTAAAAATACCCCCCTTAATTTTATTCTGTAACTGTAAACTCGCTGTAAATGATATGGTTTTCTTTGTCTTCATCAACTTCAATGTGCTTAGCAATTCTATATCGTCCAGGCCTATCAATATTGTACGCAGCAAGGCAGCAGACCATGTTTTGCCGGTTTTTTCGATTCAGTCGTGATGAAATGCCAAGCCACATCTCATATCGAAGATCCCCTGTCATCTTAACACGTTTCCACTGCCCATCATCCAGCTTTTCAACCCAGTCATCTGCGCCATAATAAATTGTATGCAGAGAAAGGTTCACCAGTCGGTACTCGAGACTTTCTGTCCCGAGTTTTACCGTATCATCAGCTGCCAGAAAGACAGTATGTTCCACTGGAAGCAGCCATGACAGAAGAACCAGTATTACAGCAATGAACAGCAGCGATATAAAAAATACTTTATATTTCCTCATATGGATACCTCATTACTATACGTCAGAATACTCACGGAAGAGTTTTGCGGTCCGGTATACATAGACCAGCTTCATGATGGATACAACCGCTATACCGATTGCAGCTCCGAACAAAATTATAATCGCAATAGCTGGTATTATAATTGTAACTGCAATGGATGCAATTATGGCAATATAGCATCTAATATACCATTTCCAAAGTCGTTCCCATTTCATTGCCAGTTCTCTGTCAACATCATTTACCACAAATGAATGCGCCATGAATTCGTAATATTCGCCAACAAAAGCAGCAACTGCAGCAGGGAGAGAAATTAGCAATGTCCATTTATGTATTTCACCAAGCCCGGAAATCAGAGCTAATACAGCACTGACCGCCGATGTAATTAAGACAAGTATTCCCGCGGTTTTATACATCGGTTCCTGCTTTACAAGCTGAAGAAGAATGAAACCATAAAGTGCAGAGCATCCTGCACTGAGAATTTGCCCGATGAAATATAATTTCGGATACAATTCACCAATAGAATCCGCAGATATAAGACTGATAATTGAACTCGGAACAATCAGCCAGAACAGAAGCCAGAGCCATTTACCCAGGATGGGAGCATCTTTAGCCAGCTGCTCTTGCTTTGTACATTCGGTACAGCTCTTGCTGCAATAATTTTCTGTCATGTAAATAACCCCCTTTTTATTTACTCTTATACCCTCTTTTGTTATAATTAACTTATTATAACACACTTTAATACATTAACGCTATAATGGATTTTAGAATAGAGAAAGGGGACTACATTTATGATTGAGATTGTTTTCGGCGACAGTGCAGGGGGCTTACTGAAACAGGCACAGCATTACGGTGAGGGTCCATATAACGATGAGGGACATCCTGGGATGCTTTTTTTTGGTACGAAAGGAAGTTCAGGCGAAGCACCTTCTCAGGAAGAGATTGATGCCATTCGGAAGGCCTTCCATGAAAAAAAGCGCCGTGCCTGGGAGTCGGCCATTCCGCTGGGAGGAAAGTCTTCCGATGTTTATGACTTTGAACTGGGGTTGAGCATGGGAAATCTGGATGAAGAGGAATTCAGCGTGGATCGCCTGCGTCATATCCGTGATACAGTCAAACATGGTGCAGGGAATGATGAGAACAGCTATTATCAAAAGAGATATGAGCGGTACCGGGATATGGCCGAGCGTGCTATGGAGCGGATTGCTGAGGGTGAGCCTGTCCGCATCTGGTACAGCCAGAATGCAGATGAATACTGCGGGCTGCTGTGGTTTTGCCATAAAATGCGTAAGGCTGGGGTTCCGCTGGACAAGGTCCACGCTGTCAAGTTGCCCGAATGGTACTATAATGCGACCTCGGAAACAGTGGAAACGTTCGCCGGCTGGGGCGGCGTGGATCCGGCATATGTGGGTCACCTTGCAAAATCCACCCAGCTCATGCCTGTGCAGTTTGTCATGAAGTGTGCGGCCGACTGGCAGGAGCTTTGCCGGGAAAATACTCCGCTGCGGGCTGTAATCGGCGGAAAGGTTGTCAGTGTGCCGGAAGATTTTTATGACCATCTGCTTTGGAAACAGGTGGAACGTCTGGATGAGGAAAAAGGTGAGTTCGGCGCCGGACCTCTGATTGCTGGTGTCCTGGAGCATCAGATAGGTATTTGGGACAGCTGGCTGACGTACAGAGTGAAAATCTTTATAGACGAAGGGCGGCTTGAAATTGCGGAAGAAGCAGAGGATGGGTGGATTTATCAGACGAAGCTGAGGAAGAAATATATACTATGATATATGAGGGTATTAGGGAGGGGCACTATGAGAAACTGGAGAAAAATTCTTATAATGAGTTTGGCGTTACTGCTGCTGGTTTCCATGTCAGCGGCACCGGCTTTCGCAAACTCTGCACAGTCTTACTGGCATGGAACGGATGCGACAGGGGCGATGATTACAGACGGGGACTGCCCGATTACAGTTGAGAAGGAACTGCTGACTTTTGATCTCGGCCAGTTCCCGGAAAATTACTACAGAGAAGAAGCGGATTTCCTGAAGTATGACGCAAAGGTGAAAGCGGAATATACCTTCTATAATCCAGCTGATTACACAGTGGAAGCAACATTGGTCTTCCCATTCGGCGGAGAACCGGATTATGGTGAGGCCTTTGCATACGCTGATAAATATGATATCACTGTAGATGGCGAGCCAGTGGACTACACTATTCGTCATACTCTGTTTTTCCCGGATGAACAGTTTAAGCTGGACGAGGATCTGGAAAATCTGCATGATGGATATATGAAAGACGATTTTTACCGTCCAGATATACCGGTAACACTATTTACTTACCAGGCAAGCGGTGTAGATTTGGAAACGTACAATGCAGCCAGTGCAGCCTTCATGCTCAATGCGGACGAGGCGCGGACTCGGGTTTACTTCCAAAACTGCAATGGCGGTCGTTCTTTGGAAGATGGCGGAGTGCAGCTTGAGTCCTGGGTTGAGCCTGAGAAACTGATGGAAGTTTACGTAATTGGTGAGCCTTTGGAGCCGATGATTGACTGGAAGTTCTACGAAAACGGTGCCTGTGAAACAGAGATTGAGGGTACCATGACCCTGGTGGGAACGGAGAGCATGATGCTGAAAGATTTTGCCATGGCAGAATACGATGCAAAATACGGAGTGCTGGAGTCTGACTGGTACAACGCAATCATCACGCTGCTGAGAAACTGCAGCTGGGGAGGCGGTGCGATTCCGGCCTTTGACGTGAATTTCAATATGTCCCATCAGCTCATGCAGTGGTATGAATACGATATCGTCATCGGTCCTGGAGAGCGAATTGTAAATGCAGTTACGGCTCCGATTTATCCTGCCATCGATAGTGATTACGAGCCGCCGATTTATAAGTACACTTACCTGCTGTCACCAGCGCAGACCTGGGCGGATTTTGGCACGCTAGACATCGAAGTGAATACGCCGTTTTACATGACCAAGAGCGGGCCGGAGGGATTCGAATGGCAAAATCCGGGATACGAACTCCATCTCGACAGCCTGCCGGATGGGGAACTGACTTTCACCCTTTGTGCGGATGAGAAACCTGATGCACCGGGCTTCGGAGGAATGCCTCAGAGGATATTCTTCCTTGTGGCTACATTTATCACCGGTATAATTTCCAGTGCGTTGTATATACGCAGAACAGAAAAGAGGGAAAAACAATGAAAAATAAAGGAATGCAGCATGCCTGTCCTTACTGCAATGGTGAAATGGAAAAAGGTTTCGTGGAGCAAACGAATATCATGATTCCATTAGAATGGTATCCGGCGAAATGGGACGAAGGAATACTTGTCAGTAAAAAACGTAATATCAAGCTGACATCTTCTCTGAAAGGCGGAACTTTGACAGTATACCGGTGTGAAAATTGCAGAAAATGATTATTGATGAAGACATGATTGATGTATGAGATGGAAAACATGCTGCAGCACGGATTCTGCTGGAAAAACTAAAACGATGACCCCATGCTCCTGATAATTCCATCAGGAGTTTTTTCTTGAAATTTTTTTCGCCACGTGAAAAATATCCTCGTCCTGCTGGATAATATCTATGAGAAGCTTTTCAAAAGGAGATAACATCATGCTTGATACTGCTAAGTTCAATTCGCTCGCAGAAAAATATATGGACATGATTTACAGACTGGCCTTCAGCTGGCTGAAATCCCCGGCAGATGCAGACGATGTAACGCAAAACGTCCTTCTTAGTCTGTACCGGACAGATACAAAGTTTGAAAGTGAAGATCACATTCGAAACTGGCTCATGAAGGTGACAGTCAACGAATGCCGGAAGATATGGCGCAGACCTTTCCGAAGATGCGAGAATATCGATGATTATGCTGAAACACTTGTATTTGAGGATCCATCTTACAGGGAACTGTTTGAAGCAATTATGCGGCTTGATAAGAAAAGCCGCCTGATTGTCCTCCTGTACTACATAGAAGGATATTCCATAAAAGAAATTGCCGAATTTCTTGAAATCCCTGCAGGAACTGTAGGTACCAGACTTTCCCGTGCGAGAATGCAGCTTAAGCAGTATTTGAAAGAAGAGGAATCGTAATGAGTGATAAGGAAATGATTTCAAAGGCCTTTTCAAGCCTTAAAGCTCCAGAAGATACTCTGGAAAGGATACATGAAAAGATGAATAAGAAAAGTGAAAACAGGGGTGTTTTCATACATAAAAAGGCTTTACTTCTGCTGGCAGCCGTCTTAGTTTTAGCCTTGGGTACTGCAGGGGTATATGCAGCAAAGACATTTGAGCTTGATAAAGTATTTGCAAAAGGTGAAATTCTTAATTCAGAAGGAACCACCGTTAAAGAGCAGGATCGTTTTCTCATCACGGCTCCGTTTGCAAAGGAAAACCCGTTCACCGGCTATGTACATGATGGGATTGACTTTATGGCAGAAGAGGGGACTTCGGTACTTGCAGCAGCAAAGGGGAAAGTGCTTACAGCAGAGTTTGATGGGCAAAAGGGATACTATATAGTAATCGCTCATGAAGAAGGATACAGCACTCTTTATGCACACTTAAAAGAACTGAAAGTGTCCCAGGGAGATCTGGTGAATCAGGGTGATGAAATCGGTACCGTAGGAAAAACCGGGCAGGCAACCGGTGCCCACCTTCATCTTCAGCTGCTAAAAGACGGACAGCCGGTAAATCCAGAAGACTACTGGAAACAGCCGGAGGAATAACAGATATTATTGAATGAAATAAGGGCTGATCCTCATCAGCCCTTATTTACTGTTTATTTTACTGCTTTTTTCTGGTAGAAATCAAACCAAAACTTTTTTTTACCGTCTTCACTTTGATTTCATGGAATCCTGAACCACACATAACTTATTCTGGATTATAAAAGCCTCCTTCACAAAGTATGAGAAGGGAGGGTATTGCTTTATGATTGAGTAAATTCTTCTTTTACACTTTCCATAATCAGATACGCTCTCTCCCATTGCTCTTCAAAGTTCATAGGGTCAATTGCATCATAAGTAATTGTCTTTATGCTGACTGCTTCATCATTTGAATAAGTAGTGTATATCACTTTACATTCATAATGATAATCCCATCCCCAAAAGCGGCGAAAGTTCCAATCAGTTAAAAAATAATTTTGTGTTTCAACTGATATCTCCATATCTTCTGTTCCATTTTCTACTTCTCTGTCAGTGTAAGGTTCTCCATAGATGTCTTTTAACGCATCTGTTAGATCCCTGACAGCAGGCCCACTTGAATAAGGTCCTATTCCCCAGTTGAACAGAAGACAAACAATTATAACCGGAATCAAAATAATTATTTTTCTTTTCATCATTCCATCCTTTCTTATCAGTCAAAATATCTTTACTGTATTTTACCAATTATAACACTTCGCCAGAAATCCCTTACTGAACTACACGTAAGATGCGAATGACCGCCAGTATAAAAAAGGCCATAGCAAATAGGAAATCAGCTGCAGCACCATATTTTTTTCCAGATCTTAGTTCTTCAATTCCATTACATTACATAGACAAACGGGTCCCAGTCCTGCAGAGGTCATTAGAAGTGCGATATCATAGGAAATGACTTTTGTTAATCCTAAAAGACCAAATATCATTACTGGTATTGCGAAAAACATCCTTACTTTACTCATACTTTCCCCCTTTAATATTCCCCATACTTCGATATAACTAATATATTATATCATACTTTAACGCGGTAACGCTATAATAAAATGAGGTGAACGGAGTATCGTCTCATATTTTTAATACGCAGGAATTGGGACTTTTGTTGCTGCAGACAGCATAAGAGACTGGATAGAAGGTTCCCTGTTTTAGACTTTATTTATATGGTATAACTAATAATAAACAAATTTGATCGAGGGGGGATATCTGTATGAGAAAATGTTTAAGATGTGAAACCGCAATGATTGAAGACTTAGTTGTTAAGTGTGTAAGTAGTGCCAATGGCATTGAAGTGAGGGAACCAGGTCTCATAAAGATGTCATTAGGAAGAATTAAGTGTGCGGTATGTCCCGAGTGTGGATATATTGAAAACTACATAGAAAATACATATAGTGTGAAAAAATTAGTCGAGAAAGGCGAATAAATTTAAACTTGAAAGAGGAGGGGACTTGCATGAAGAAAATCAGTTTGGTATTATTGGGTTTTGTTCCTATAATCGTTGGCTATTTGCTTAATATTATGATAATGGTTCCTGTAATTGGCATGTCAGGCTTTTATTTATTACCCCTGCTGACAACAGTATTTTGGTTTTGTCTTGGTAAACGATGTGCACATAGCACATGGAAAACAGTATCAGCGGTTTTCGCTGCTCACATTGCAGGAATTTGCTCGTTGCTGATTTACATTTGGCAGTTCGAGATTATGACTGATGAAACAAGAAATATTGCATTAGCTGCTTTTTCACAAATGTTTTCTGCATCAGCACCGATGTATTTGTTTGGTGTTCTCATAAGACCTTTTGAGAATGCGATGCTTGCTATGCAAATTATATCTCTTTTGTACATGATGTTTGTTTTTACCGTTGCAATAGTTTTAGAAAAGAGAAAGAAATATAAATAGAATGAGATAGCAGAAAGCGGGGATAATCCTCGCTTTTTCTTTTACCTTATTCAAGTTTGTTTATCAGGGGCTTTACTTTATCAACTGTAATAGGAGAACCTGTAGTAAAACCCCGATTCGTCTTGTGAGAAAATGAAATCGCATGCTATAATTAAACATCATTTCGACATAACTTTTTGATAATATAATGGCGAAAGGAGGGATAGAGCATGGAAAAAGTCTTGATAGTAGAAGATGAAGCGCGCATCCGTAATGTTATATTAGACTATTTTACTACACATGGATTGTCTTGCGATTTAGCTAGAAATGGGGAAGAAGCCCTGGATATTCTGAGGGACAATGATTATGATGCTATTTTGCTGGATGTTTTGATGCCGGAACTGGATGGATTTGCTGTTTGTCAGGCAGTACGAAAAAACAGTAATGTCCCGATTTTATTTCTTACTGCACTGGGTGGCGAGGAGGATGTTTTAAAGGGATATGCTCTGGGCTGTGATGACTACGTAGCAAAACCGTTTTCCCTTGCTGTCCTTCTGGCTAAAACACAGGCACTGATTCGCCGCCGAAACGGAAGTTATGTGAGTGGTCTTCTAACCTGTGGTGCTATTTCGATTGATGTTAATCGGCGTATATGTATGGTTCTGCAGGAAGAAATAAAACTGTCGCCAAAAGAATATGAATTACTTTTATGCCTGATGCGGAATCAGGGGAACGTACTCAGCCGGGAGCAATTGCTGGATAAAGTGTGGGGAATCGATTTTGAAGGGGAAGATCGGGCAGTCGATGTGCGGATACGCAGTCTACGCTCGGCACTTGGACCTTCGGGAAATCAAATCAAAACGATGTATAAAGTTGGGTATAAATTGGAGGAGGTGTAATTATGAAAGGTTTGAGGGAAAATAAAGAACGACGCCTTCGGATGCATTTATTGCAGCCTCTTGCCATTACCTTTCTTCTGCTGTGGGTTTGTACGATGCTTTTGTTTACAAGGAACACTTACAATGAGCTGGAAACCCGTGTAGAAACAGAGGCCCGCGGTGCACAAGCTAGCTTGGAAGAGTATTATGAATTTTATACTGAAGATCTTGTTTACAGACTGGGGGATGAAGCAAGAAACATTTTGATTCATAATCTCAGCAGTTCATCTTTAGGACAGATTAGTGGACTTGATGGAGGTATTGCATTTGTTGCTCGTACTGCATCAGGGTATGAACGAAGCCAGCTGGCCTGGGGCTGGGGCAATCAGGAGGGGGCCGACCTGGGACAGCGATGGTATTTTTCCTTTGATGAAGGACTCGACGATCAGGGTCAGATTGAACTAGCCAATTGGATCCTTGAAAATAGAGACAGCTGGGAGTATATGATTATTCCTGAACATGAATATGGAGAGGGGAAAAATAGTGATGGCAGGTTTGCACGCATAACAGGCGTGGAGCTTCCGGGCTATGAGATTGCAGTACAGAAAATTGAGATTGTTCATCCGGACGGCTCTGCCGAAACGATGGTTGAGACCACCACAGAAGGTGAAAGCAAAACATGGGATTTTGCGTATATTCGTGTACGCAGCGTGTTGCTTCCTTCCTGGAGCAGCAGTGGAAAAGACGGTCCAGTTAATATGACTCGGCGCCTGGCATCTTTCAGAGAGGCACATGCAATCTTAGATAGGGAACTTGCAGGGGAACGGCGAGCTGCAGTAACTGCCAATGGCTTTGCTTTAGGCACTTCTGATCCAGATGGTGTACTGCACTATGTAGCAGTAGAATGTAATGTACTTCCTGCAGCAATCAAGCAGAATATTGGACTGTATATGAGTACGCTGCTTTTAACTTTGGCCGTACTGGTTATTCTTTCTGCGAAACTTTCTAAAAGGGTTACATTACCGGTTGAGACTCTCTGCAATGAAGTGGCAGAAGGTAAGTGTCAAATGGATACGTCAATTGCAGAATTGAGTACCTTAGCAGCAGCATTCAATTCAGCTCAGCAAAAGCTGGAAATGCAGCTAGAGCGGGAGCGGGAATTTACCCGTTCTGCAGCACATGAACTGAAAACTCCATTAACAATTCTCCGTGCTCATGCTGAGTGCCTTATGGAAGATATTGAACCGGAAAAGCGAGCAGCCTATCTGAATATTGTTTTGGAAGAAAGTGACCTGATAGCCAGTCTGGTTAATAGTTTACTGGAACTTTCACGGCTCGAGAAAGGGGAAACGCTTCATATTGAAACTGTTGATTTACCTTCGCTGATGAAAGAAGTATGGGGTCCTATGGCTCTTGCCCTGGAACAGAAGAAGGTTAACCTGCTTCCATCCTTAGAGGGTGTACAGATTGAAGGGGATAAAGAGTATCTTCGCAAAATACTTACCAACCTTGCTTCAAATGCTCTGCGTCATACTACGGCGGGTGGAACCATTAAGATTTCATTACATGAAGAAGACGGTGCGGCGGTCATCATTGTAGATAACGATGGTTTGCCAATTCCGGAAGATGATTTGCCAAGAATATGGGAACCATTCTACAGAGTAGATAAGGCGCGAAATCGTTTGGATGGTGGGACTGGTTTAGGGCTTGCAATCGTTTTCGAAGCGGTGCGTGCTCATGGGGGAACCTGTGAAGCGAGAAACCGCCCAGGCGGAGTTTACTTCCAGATATGCATTCCAGAAAGTTTTGACAAATAAGATTACAAGCCTCGAGTAAAAAGTTACTCGAGGTTTGCTTTATAGTAAAATCTCTATTGACTTTCATACTCTACATATGTAGAATACAATTAAATACTACAACTGTAGAGGAGTGAGGCTATGAAAAAGATGATTCGCCGCCTGCCGGATGCGGAGCAGGAAGTGATGCAGGCTCTTTGGGCTTGCCAGGCACCGGCAGCAAGAACGGATATAGAGGAAATCCTGTATAAGTCCCATCCGATGGCCATGACGACTTTATTAACTTTACTGACACGTTTAAACGAAAAGGGGTTTATTACTATAGAAAAGAAGGGACGCAAGAGCTACTATACTCCATGTGTATCACAGGAAGAGTATCTTGCATCACAAAGCAAGAATTTCTTCCAGAAGCTTTGCGGCGGAAACCTTTCCGTCTTTGCAAATGCTCTGTGTGACAGCGGTCTGACAAAGGAGGAAATAGCAGAGCTACGAGATCTTCTGGATAAGGGGGAATTATGAGTACTGAATTTGCTATTAAATTTCTCTTTACCGGAATTTTCAGCCTTGTGATTGCATGGGCCATATTTTCACGGTGTGATGAAGAAATCGGTGAGGGTACGAAATACAATGGGGAAGTAAAGTACCTGCCGCAGATTCACGGAGCACTTTTACCTGCAGTTCTTCTTGTAATGGTGCTTCTTGGACTGAAATTCTACGGCGGCCAATTAACAGCCAAGATGATGCTGTCGGTTTGCTTTGATATTTTTCTTCATACCGCCATTTACTATGGTATTCTCGTGCTGATTATGCCTTTCCTGAGAAGGTATATTGCAGCCAGGACCTGTGCTATGATGTGGCTGATGCCTAATTACCTGTATCTGACGCAGCAGAGCTTTATGAAAAATGAGAGTCCGCTTTTCATAATTCATGTACCAGGAAGATTCATTGAAATTCTGGCAGCAGTTTGGGTTATTGGCTTTGCGGCAGTTCTTTTATGGAACATAGCTGGCCACATTGTTTTTCGGAGAAAGATTTTAAAAAATACAGAGCTGGCAGCTGACCCTGTAGTACTGAAGGTACTTCATGATGAGGTAGAGGATGCAGGAATTAAAAAGACCCGGTTCAAACTGGTAATGACACCGGATGTAGAGACTCCGCTGACAATTGGGCTATTTAAGAGAAGCGTCCGTATTGTTTTGCCTGAAAGAACCTATTCTGAAGATGATCTAAGATTAATTTTCAGACATGAGCTTGTACATATCGGAAGAGAAGACAGCTGGTCTAAGTTCTTTATGGTATTCTGTACGGCGATGTGCTGGTTTAATCCACTTATGTGGTTTGCCATGAAAAAAAGTGCGGAGGATCTGGAACTGAGCTGTGATGAAACAGTGCTTTTGAATGCAGATGATGAAACCCGCAATCGCTATGCAAATCTGATTCTTCGCAGCGCTGGAGATGACAGAGGCTTTTCTACCTGTCTTTCCGCATCCGCTGCAGCAATGCACTACAGGCTGAAATCTATCGTAAAGCCGGCAAAGAGAAGAACTGGTGCATTGATTACAGCTGCAGTCTTCTTCATACTTTGTATCACAAGTGGCTATGTAGCATTGGCATACGGTGATGATACCGGGGCAGATACCGTTTTTCAGGGGAAGGAGCTTACCAATTTTACTGTAAGTGAAATCGATGCTGATGGCGGAAGATACAGTACAGCCACTGACAATATTGATGCGGATGCTTTGACGGGGTATATTGCGGGACTTAAGACCCAGGAGATGACAGGAAATTATACCTATTCTGATGATGAAAAGAGTCTGCTGCTTTGGTAT
Source organism: Anaerovoracaceae bacterium (assembly GCA_045578745.1). GTDB lineage: Bacteria > Bacillota > Clostridia > Peptostreptococcales > Anaerovoracaceae > RGIG7179. Next base: position 58,142 of record JAZNKW010000069.1, on the reverse strand, counting down.
GACAGTTCAGATGGTTTTATGATAGTGGATCTGCACACAAACTATATAAAATCATTTTATTTGAAGGATGTGACTGACATCACGACTGTTTATCATTTGCCGGAATCTGTTGACTGGGACTACATTGATTCTATAGTGCCGCCAATCCCAGTTATAACGGCAGTACTTTCTTATGATGAACCGTATGGTGACAGCGATTTAGATGCTTCTGTTAATAAGCTGGTATATACGAAAGATGGAAATAGCAGAGTTCTGAAGGATCTTGACCTTCAGCCTTACGAATCCGCAGGTATCTACAGTTCAAGTACCTTTACTGATGCAAAGCTCAGCTTTTCCATGCCGCTCGCAGCACCAGTAGAGATCTTGATTGAGTCGTGGGATTATAAGACCAGCTATAGGGTGAAGCAAAAGGACATGGCGGAAACTTTTGCATTTGATCTTCCGTCCTATCCAGCGCATTACACAATTTATGCTGCATTGGATGATCAAAAGGGTGGAATATACGAAGCAGAATATCGGTTCGATATAGGGGAGAACTGATTGAAGTGATAGGAAATTCCCATAACGTGAAAGCACATTTTAAAGAGATATTCAGAGATGTCACAGATGCTGACATCTCTTTTTTTATCTATTGACTTACATAGATTATCTATGTATAATAAGAATAAAGAAAGATGCATTGATAATCTATGTATATTATCATATGCAATCGCCTGTAGAAGGGGGGGTAAAGGTATGAAACTGGATAAGGGATTAGTGGGAGGAAGCACGGTTTTGCTGGTGCTGAGTCTGCTGGCAGAAAAGGACTATTACGGATACGAAATCATTAAGACTTTAGAGGACCGTTCGGACAAAACTTTTGAGTTTAAGGAAGGAAGCCTCTACCCAGTGCTTCACCGCATGGAAAATGACGGATTCGTAGTGTCTTACAGAGAGAAAAGCGAGTCCGGTAAGGAGAGGAAGTACTATCACATTACACCTGCGGGCTTGGAGCAGCTGGAAGGGGAAAAGGAGCAGTGGCTGGTGTTCAGCAAAGCTGTGAACAAGGTTGCACTGGGAACCGAATTCGGGTTGGTGTAGCTATGGACAGAGAAAAATGGATGGATGCGGTACTCCGTGAAATCCACTTTGCACCTGACCGACGAAAGATTCGGCAGGAACTGATGGAGCATATGGAAGACCGTATGGAAGAATATGAAGATGAAGAACGTGTGCTTCAGTCCATGGGAAATCCGGCGGAACTTGGCCGGGAACTGAACCGGGAGCATAAACCATGGCTAGGCTGGCTCTGGATCGGAAGCTGGGCGGCACTGGCTGTGACTGCATGCTGTGCATTGCTTCTGTTTGCTGTCATGGGAGTTTCTGCGCTGGCAGATCGTCCCGATAATCTGGAACTGGAAGAAAAGTATGCAGCGAAAATCAAGCACTATGATCCGGACTATAACCAAACCGGCGACGTGTACTATAACTGGCAGACTGATTACACCGTGGAAGTGCTGGATACGGAGATTACATTCCGAAACTTTGTCTATGATGATTTTGATGGGCGGCTGGTAGTTTATGTGACCAGTGAAGGCGCTTACAGCATGGGAAGCAACAGCATTGAGATTCTGATCGACGGGGTCAAGCCTCACTCCTCGGAACATTACAGCGGGCAGGGTGAAGATGAGAACAAGGTTGGCCTGTATGTTCTGACCTGGGAGCGGTTTGACCGGGATGCACAGGATATTGCTGTAAGCTACAATAAATTTGGCGAAGGATTCAGCTTTGGCATGAATCTGACCAGTGGGGAGGTAAGGCCATGAGAAGATATTTTGAGAAGGGGAAATATTGGGTAAAAACCCACCGGCGGTCCCGTCGACATGCCGCCCTGCAAAATCTATGCATCGCGCTGTTTCTTACTGCCCTCTGCGGAGTGCTGCTCAGGGGATATATTGCAGCAAACAGTGTAGAGGCGGCGGTGGAAAAGTGGTGTGAAGAGAATATGTTTGGGGAAGCGGAGATTTTATCTATCCTGACCTATGAGGAAGGCAAGCACAATCAGAAAGAAGTGGTTATCGGTAAGGAACTCCAAAATGGAGACCGGTATGAAGCGAAACTGTTTATGAGCCGGAAGAACCCTATAAAGTGGGTGAACAGCGGCTGCAGTTACTTTACGGAAGCAATCGATTATATATTTGATGACGGGATGATTGAAAGAGACGGCGAATTTTCGTATGTTTTTCCGCGAAAAGCAGTACAGGGAATCTTCCCTGAACTGACAGACGCCACATTTGTCTTTGCCAGATACATGGAAGTACAATTTTTGGACGATGAAGGCAGGACTGTGGACTCTTATCCGGGATTCGAGATTTACTTTGAATTTAACGAGACAGAAGTGAAACCGGAGGCCTTGCTGTACGATGACAGTATGTTCAGAGTGAATTTGGAAACCAGCGAAATTGCTGTGTCAGAATTTGAACCGGTTACAATCAATGGCAGGGAGGCAGAACTTTGGATGAGCGAAGAACGCATGCTGTTTATGGCTGAAAAGCTGATGGACGCTTTGCCGCAGTAACATTCATAGCAGAGCAAGTACAAAAATATTGTATTCACCACGTTAATATAGTAAAATTGAGTTAGGGGATACAACTGAAGGACAGTCTGGCTGGTTTTATCGCCGGACTGTCTTTTCGATTTAAGTGATCACTGTAGTGGATAATCTGGAGGTATGTGTTATGAAGGATATGGAATGCTTACGCTGTGGGAAACAGATGATTTTCATAAAAAGAGAAAGCTTACAGCTCGGACGAACCGGTTGGCTTTTAGGAGATTTTTCAAATCTCCTTGCAGGAGCACTGGAAGTTAATATTTATATGTGTGAGGGCTGCGGAAAGATTGAATTTTATTCAGATGAACCGATTGAAGAGGAACTGATGCAGAAAGAGTGCCCCAACTGCGGCAAAATGCACGATTTTGATTATCCAAAATGTCCGTTTTGCAAGTATGACTACTTCGAATAAACGCATATTCCGCAGAATAGATGAAAGGACTCAATATGAGAAATCAGGTAAATGCGATTGGTAAGATTATATTGGCTGTTTTGCTGGTGTGTCTGTTGGTTGTAGCGTTCCTGTATGTCAACAATGACATAGGCGTGACCGAAAAGAATCTGGAAACCGATATACGCGAATCGCAGAAAATCCAAGATGACTGGATGGTTACCGGCAGTGTATCTGATACGATGGCTGGATTTATTTCCTACCCGCAAAACATGTCTGACCACACGTTTTCGGTATATGTAAATCGTCCGGGACTATCTTTCGGATATTTCTTCCGTGAAGGTGGAAGCCTTGCATCGGTAGAAGAATACATTGCCGAATTTACGATAGAAGGATATTCTGAACGTGTATTTATTTCTATGAACGCACAGAAGGTAGAACGTCTTGAGATTGATAATGGAAATGATGTTCAGGTAATTGAGGTAGACTCGGAGAAGCCATTTGCTATTGTCTTACCTGTTAATGCCGGAAACATCACCTTCTATGACGTCAATGGTCATACGGTAGAATACTAGAGAGGTAGTTATGTGGAAAATTACATTCGACGAACTTGCAGACTATTTGATGCACGGAAGAGAAATAGAATTTCGATATGATGGTAAGGATTATTCTATTACCAATAGCCACAATGCGTGGCATTTCTGCTGCGATACAGATGGAACAGCGATTACATTGTGTGCGTTCTATGAATTTGATATTCTCGTTGAAAGGACGCGATGTCTTGAAATAGATGGGGTAAGTATAGAACGGATTTTCAACGAAGATCTTGGCGGGTTAGATGTGCTGGATGTTTTATAAATCCGGATTTGGAAAAGGGGTGTGCTTATATGAAAAAGTTGACAGCATTCGTTTTAGCAATGGTTTGTGTAGTTGCTATGGCTGCGTGTAATAACCAAACAGCGCCACAGAAAAGATGGGATTGTATTATTACATGTGCAGAAGAATCTTCAGACAATGCTTATGTGATTTCATATAGTGATGAAAAAATTATTTCTAATACAGGAATATTGACAATTGATAATAAAAATGATTTTGACATAACTGTACATCTTTTCACTGATGGCAATGAAAGGGTTGAGGAAATAGGCGCTGGTGTAATCGTCTCATTGTATCAGATAGTCAGAGATACAGAATATACATTGGGATGCCATGCTGATGTGCCAGAAGGAACCGAAATCATAATTCCTATTTATGATGGGGCAGGGAATGTATTATCAGACTGATAATTCCAATTTAACAAAGGGGGAAATCATATGAAAAAGCTGACGCAAATCTTTATTATTATGGTTTTGATTTCTGCCCTGCCACTCACTGCCTATGCAGACATGGGGCCGAAACCATCGGTGCACGTGGATTTTATCAACGCGCCAGAGGAACTTTTTTATGGAACCTTGCTCTCGTTGCACGACTCCACAGGGCCTGCTTCTGCCTGGGATGGAACCTCAGAGTATTATCACTGGGCCTATGGAGAGGAAGGTTATGAAACCTGGAAGAAGTTCGTGGAATATAAGGATACGGACGGCTTCTGGTTCCTGCAGGAATGGTGGGAGTGCTCTGCGCAAAATCCACTGAGATGGACGTATTACCCACCGTCGGAGTTTAAGATTTTGCTGTATTTTCCGGACAGCGATACCTTCTGTGTCAGCCCGATTTATGAACGGTATGCCTTCGACAGCTACTTCACAGCAGATCTGGCAGACTGGGAGTCCGGATCCATTGCAGCTGAGCAAAGCTACGATTACACACAGGAAGTAGAAAATCTGATTTTGCGGATTATTCTGACAATCATATTGGAACTGATTATCGCATGGTTCTTTGGACTGCGGCAGAATCGGGTGCTTGCGTTTCTCGCCAGTGTGAACCTGGTGACCCAGGTTGGGCTGAATGTGGCACTGAATGTGATTAACTATAAGTCTGGGCAGATGGCCTTCACCACAAGCTTTATCGGCTTGGAGCTGATTGTTCTGGCGGTAGAAGTCGTACTTTACACCACCTTCCTGCACAGAATCAGCGGCAATCCGGATCTCCGGGCAAAATCTGCAGTATATGCAGTGGTGGCCAATGTGGCTTCCTTCGCTGCCGGACTTGGTCTGGCACACCTGATTCCGGGAATATTCTGATTGGAACTTTATTTGAGGGAGTAACGTGAGGAATATCTAAATGATTTCATCAAATACACAGAGCCGCAGTTGTGCCTTCGTGGTATACTGCGGCTTTTTATGTATTTATATTACTTGCAGTTTACGAAACTCTTCGCGTGCGCATACTTATTATTCTGTTGACGTCTGTAGACAAAAATGATAAAATCTGCTTACAAACGTAGACAGAATGGGGGTGTAATGTATGCCACATCGTAATATAAACTTAACGGAAGCGGAGTGGAGCGTAATGGAATGTCTGTGGGAAGATTCCCCAAGAACCGGCAGAGAAGTTACGAACTACCTTGAAGAAAAAGAAGGGTGGAGCAGGTCCACTACCCTGACACTGTTATCGAGACTGGAGGCAAAAGGGGCGGTCTCATCTGACAGTGAAGGAAGTAAGAAGACATTCAGCCCGGTTCTTCGAAGAGACGATGCTGCACTTCATGAAACGAAGGACTTCTTAAGCCGCGTATATCACGGAAGTGTAAGTATGCTGGTAAGCTCGCTGACAAAGAAAGAGGCTTTATCAAAAGCAGAGATTGACCAGCTCCATTCAATTTTGGATGCGATGGAAGGGGGAGGCGAAGATGATTAACTGGATTGTTACTTCAAGTGTACTGATTTTAATCATTATTTTTCTGAGAGCTGTTCTACGGGGCAAAATCTCACTTCGGCTGCAGTATGCGCTTTGGGCGATTGTACTGATTCGCCTGCTATTTCCCTTTGAATTTGGGGCAACGGATCTGAGCCTTCTCAATGCAGTGGAAAATGTTTCAGTGGTGAAGGAAATTGAAAGCATGGAAGGTGTTGATTCCATTGAACATATGCATAGCGGGGCAGTTGAAGGGTATTATGGCTTTCTTGGTGATGAAGTGACTGTCGTTGCAGAAAATAAGACTCCTGAAGAATTCAGCAGAATGAAGACAGCGCTGAGCCTTCGAAATATTCTGATGCCAATCTGGAAGATTGGTACTGCAGTGATTCTTCTGGTATTTCTCTTCAGCAACTGCAGGTTTGCCGGCGAACTGAAGGAATCAAGAACGAAGAGGGAAACTGAATTATCAAAACTTCCGGTATATATCACGGATAAAGTCGATACACCTTGTCTGTTTGGGCTTTTCAAGCCGGCAATTTATGTGACAGAGGAAGCTGCGGAGCAGGAGAATGTCTTCCGCTATGCAGTAGAACATGAAACAACCCACTTTTACCATAAGGACCATATATGGGCCGTGCTGCGGTGCCTGGTCATAGCAATTCACTGGTATAACCCGCTTGTTTGGTGGGCAGCTAAGCTGTCAAGGGAAGACGCAGAGCTTGCCTGTGATGAAGCGACTTTGATCCGTCTGGGAGACAACGAACGAGCGTCCTACGGCAGAACCCTGCTTTCTGTAACCTGCGAGAAACACACAGCACTTTTTAATACTGCTACGACCATGACTGGAAGCGGAAAGAGCATTAAGGAACGAATCGCTCTGATCGCGAAAAAGCCAAAGATGGCGGTATATACTTTCGTCGCGGTTGTTATTATAGCTGCTGTCGCAATGATATGTACATTTACCGGCGCGAAAGACAAACCTGCAAGCTTTGAAGAGTGGACCAGCAGTGTGACTGCAGAGAACATTCAGTGGGCAGAAATGGCCAAGGGATACGGTGCGGAAGAAATTTCCTATACAATTTCTGAAACCGAATTTAAGGATCTGGCACAGCTTCTTGGAACCATAACAGATGAAGCGTGTTTCCGAAAGGATGCTGACGGTGCCAATGAGGAAGGATATCGCCTTGCACTTTATAGAGATGATAAACTCTGGCTGTTTAAGTGCCTGGATGATGGAACCATTGGACTCATGTTTGAAGATCCGCAGACCGGGGCCTATTATGGGCGCGAAGGAAAACTGTTAATCATTGAGAGTCCTGAGCTTTGGGAATATATCAAAGGCAGTGTGGACAGCAGGGGAATCGCTGATACCATGATGCCAATAGATACTTCCTCCGTACCAAAACATATTGAGAATGAGGCTGTACAGTATGCCAAAGAATATGTTTACCGCCGCATGGCAGAGTACGATACAATCGGCATGTATTCCGGCTATACCATTGTAGGTGCTCGTATTTCCAATATGGAACAGATCAGTACCGGTACTGCAGCGGAAAACAGTGGGGTAAACTTATATCGTTTGGAATACAGGCTGCTTCCAAACAGTCCTGAAGCTGTGGAAGAGGTAGAAGGAATGAAAATGGATGGAGAGGAAATTACCGAATGGAGTTCAACCGGACAGCCATATCTTCTGATGCATTATGGATATCGTTTAGGTGAAAAAGTCTGGACTCCAATCTGCTGGATTAACACTGAGATTATTGATACAAAATACAATACTCCTGAAATGCTGCAGGAATATGGTAGCGCATATACTGCTGCTTCCATGGAACTGCTGAATGACTGGAACTGGCAGCAGGAAAACGAGACCCCGGCAAAAGCTGCGGATGTTGAGAATGCATTTTCTGAACTTATGGCAGCAGAAGAACCGGTATCCTTTATGCTTTCTATGGAAAATGAAGGTGATTTCAGCTCGTATGCGGCAGAAGAAGCGCATACAGAAGAACTGATAATGAGACTTCACGAATACCAGTGGAAGGAAATGAAGGAACATCAGACCAGCAGCTCCTGGTCGGTCACAGCATCCTCTGCAGATGGCAGTCAGCGTATGGTCTTTTATGAAGACGATACGGTTGAATATTTTGATGGAGAGAGCTCTACTTATTGGAGGGCAGAATGCCAGGACTATCCGCAGTACTCAGTTGCAGTAAGCATCCGTGGCATATATCATCAGCTGGAACGGGATTCGATGCAGATTAAATTCCAGCTTGACGGCAGTGCGGAATCCGCGGCAGAAAAATTTATTTATAACATCTATGGTTCTCATCTTATGTCCCTGTCTCCGGGAAATGAATCCGGAGTATATGCGTATGAAGTTGTTGACTGGGACATCATGGAGGTAGCTGACGATGGAAAGGCAGTGGTTGCCGGATTTGAGTATGCTTTTGATCCGATATACCCATATTCAAGTGCTGTTTGGGCTGGAAACACACGAGAAGGAACCGGTGCATATGAAGGAATGCTGACTGCGTACAGGCAGGTCGTTCTTGAAAAGCAGGACGACGGATACTGGCACTGTATCGGTATGGGAACCGGTGGATACCGACTGCCGGACCGGTATTATTGAAAAATTCGATTGTCTTCTTAAATTCAACCGCAGGTCGCTTTACTTTTTCTCCTGTTTCGGCTTAAATATAGGCAGGAGGGGATATTATGACCACAGAAAGTTTTGCCAAATTTATAAAAGAAGAACGTACCCGCCTGGGAATGACGCAGACGGAGCTTGCTGAAAAGCTGCATGTGTCCACCGCTGCAGTCAGCAAGTGGGAGAGGGAAAAATGTCTGCCGGATATTCCGAAACTGGAAGATATCGCGGCCGTGCTTGGAATCACTGTTCTGGAAGTACTGCAGTGCAGACGAAATGAAGAGGAAACCATCACAGCGATACTGCCTGCAGAGCAGACTGCCATACAAAACAACTTTAACACCCAGCTGGTTGCCGTATACAGGGAGACCGTGGACCTTGCTTCCCGGCAAAACACCCGCCACAGACGTCAGCTGATTGGATGGGGGATGGCGCTGGTGCTGGCGATTTTGCTGGTGTACTGGTTCCCGCTATATCATATGGCGCAGGTCTGGATTCCAAGCTATTATACAACAGGTGAAATTTCAAAGCTGGTATTCCGTGGCTCGCCGCAGGATCTTGTGACTGCTACGGAAATAATGGAAACTGCTGAAAGTGCATGTGAAGAGCTTGGATTGACCTGGGAGGAAGCAAAGGAAAAGTATGGACCACTGAGCCGTTACTGCCATGCGGCCGATTCCTATCCTGATGTGGTGGATGAGTGGCATGAAATGAAGCTTTGGTCAGCGCATTTTGACCTTACAGAAGGGTGGATGTGGGTTTATTACTCACAGGAAGGCCTGGATGAGAAGGGCGAAGTGACCACCGGAAGCTGGCGGATTCCGTCGCTGTGGTATCTGCAGCCCGATGAAGAGGGAAACTGGCAGGTAGTGAATATAAAGGAGCATGCGTAGAACCTGTCGAAGTTCAGGCAGAAGACGCAGAATAAGCAGGTTGCGTTTCATGCGTTAATAAGGTAAAATAACGGTAAGAAAGAATACCGGCGGTTTGGCAAAGAGTGCCGGACTGCCGGTATTTGTGTATAGAAAGGGGAATGTAAGATGAAAGATGTACTGATGTGGATTTTGATTAAACTTACTTATGTGCATGTCTGGATTATTATTTTTGCTGTACTTGTTGCGATTGCAATGATTTACTTCATGATTCATCCTCCAAAAGATGAAAGAGAGGCCTCCCAAGACGTGATTGCATCAAAGGATCTCCTGAAAAACGTAAATGATGAACGTGAAAAGCAGGGACTGCATGAAATCCCGGCGGTGAACAGCAGATCAGCAAGTAATACATATGCTCGTCTGGATAAATCTTTCAGCAGCGTACCGGATTTCTTCAAGAAGCTGTTTTCTAAGAAATAGAATTAAATGTTGATACGGTGATGTGTGTAAAATAAAAGGTGGTATAGTATGGATAAGCTAAAATTAATTTTTTCAAGTGTGGGGATGATTTTTGGGATTTTGGCTCTAACGAAGACTCTTTCCTATGATATTACAATGCCCATAATGAATGTTTGCTTGGGGATGGTCTGCTTATGCAGCGGTGTGATAAATGTAAGAACCGGAAAAAAGAACAGTGCTTTCTTTGATTTTCTATTAGGAACGCTTTTTTTACTTCTTGTTATAGTACGTTTGTGGCGAGGATTGTAATAGAAAGGGAGTCATGCTGAAAGTAAGTGCGTGAAATTTGGGGTGCGTGTTATGAAGGAATTTACATATCGTGGATATAAGTGCTGTTACGATGAATTCAGAACGGAAGGTAACTTAAAACCAATGATTCTGATACCGGATGATGGGTATCCGGGGAATACGGTACAGACTTTTATAGGCTATATGCCTTCAGGGTATAAGATTGTTTTGATTGATTTTCTGGGCTGCGGGCAGTCGGATAAGCCGCAGGGGTTTGTATCTGACCGGTGGCAGGATCAGGCGATGCAGCTGAAGGAGCTTTTCTATGCAGCCGGATATGAACAGGCTATACTCATTGGTTTCGGCAAAGGGGGCTGCCGTACCGCAGAAGCTTTTCTGGCAGAAATGCCGGACCTTGTGGAGCGTGTGTTTTTCACAGCAAAATCTTATGTCCCGTATTCTCTTCCGGACGAACTGCTTCCTAAGGTCATGACTTTGCCGAACTCTATGCGTCATTCCAGTGAGGACAACTGGAGAAATCTGGCGTTTGCATGCCGGCAGATTTTGGAGGGTGATGAGACACGGTGTCAATTCTGCGGAGGCATCATGCTTCGAGGCATCATTAACGGGGCACGAGATATTGCAAGGTGGACCATAGACGATGGACTGGCAGGCATAGTGCCTGATTGGGGGGAATTTTATCTTCGCAACCTTCAGCCGAAAGGCTTCTTTGGTAAATTTAAGGAGATTGGTAACGCAGAAACCAGTAAGAAAACGGCCTATGTCTGCTATGCTTGCGGGAAGCTGACTGCAGATATAAGTAATTTGATTTAAAGACGGGTTAAAGGCGATTATACTTGGCACCGTGGTCTTTTTCGGAACGCTGTATTATTTTCTGGCAGATACCGTGAATCGCAGCCGCCGCATTACAGAGGCCAAAATCGCACAGCTGGAACGGAAAATCGATGAGCTGACAGCATTGTTGGTACAGGATTAAGAGAGGAAGGATTGGAGATGAAAAAGAAACTTGCCATATGGATCGTGTTGCTTTTATGTGTGAGTCTTGCGGCATGCGGCGGTCCGGCCGGTGATTCCACTCCCGGCAAAATATCGGATGTTATTCCGTACAGCAATGATGAGGCTGTATTTTACAGTTTTATCGAGACGGTAGACGGACGCTCTGTGACGCTGGCTTATCCGGAAGACCGTAAAATGGAGATGGTGGAGCTGCTGGAATCTATTGATCTGAAGTCACTGCCAGTTAATGAGGACATGGAGGCAGCAGAGAATCTGACGGGGTTATATTTATATGTGATGATTGAGAGTGGGAACGATAATTACTTTATTACTGCTGCCGGACTGGAAGATGTTTACCTTAATCTGTGTCAGGGTGAAGAGATTACTCAGTCCTATGTTCTGGAAGTGAATTCTGAGCTGCTCAGGCAGCTTACAGCAATTGACCTGAAGGTACGTGAATATTCCCATGATGACAGTGGCTTTATGAAACTGTCGAAAGAGGGTGTGGATTCTCTGTATCTGGACAAAGGTGACAGCCTTTATCTGGCTGATATCCTGGATGCGGCACTGGAAGAGGTCGCAGCAGCCGGAAATCGCGAAGAATTGGGTGAAGAAGATTTTGCGGTGAAGATGGAGCTGGATGGACAGGTCTGGTATTTGGATCCGGAAAGCCAGATGGCAGGAAAGCAAAGTGGCGAAACCATTACCGCAGTGGAAATGGATGAGATGTATTTCCTGCCTGCGATGCGAAAACTTTCAGGAAAACTTATGGCATACGAACGTGTGGCAGCAGAAGTAAAGGGAGCCTGGGAAGCGGCAAAGATTGCTGAGCAGCTGGGAAAGAAGACGCCTTATACGGAACTTTACCGTTACTATCAGGTTTCCCTGGGACAGTGGCAGGGAACAGATAAGGCTCTGGCAACTGCGAAAGAAGCTTGGCTTCAGTGTGCATCCATGGAGTGGTATGCAGACAAAGAAGGACTCATGCCTGAGCAGGAAAACTTGGATAAGCAGATTGAAATGACATCCAGGTCTCTGTCTTCTGTGGACTGGTACCTGAAAGCCTGTGAAGTGCTTGGAATCACTGTAGAGGAATGGGTACTTGCAGACCGAAAAGTGCAGGAAGATAACGTGATTCTGACTGCTGTATATGCCGGATCAGGAGTCTCCGCAGAAGAACTGAATGAGCTGGTGAAGTCCATAAAGAACGAGTTCCTGGAATCTGAAGCGTATGAGAAGATTCGGCCGCAGTTTGAATGTAGCCTGCAGCTTCTGGAACGCGGAGTGCCGCTGAGTGCAGAGCAGCTGATGGAAGAAGATATATTTATTGAATAAAGGAAGTAGAGGAAAAGAGTAAGACAGATAATAAAAATTGACAAAATACCATAAATACTTTATTATGATAAAAAGGGTTATTAGGGAATGTGCCTGCGGGCGCAGGATATAAGGAGATTATTTTTGGGAAATGCCCCGCAGAGGACTATGCTTGATGAAGCATGATTTTCTGCGGGTTTTTTATTTACAGAAATATATAAGGAACAGAACTATGATTAAAGTAACATTGATTGTAAAACGGCACGAAGACCGGTTTGAGGCGGAACTGACTTTCGATTCATCGGAGAGTAAAGTTGAATACGTGCAGGCTCTGGCCGAGTTTCTGAAAAAGAAAGTCTATGAAGAAAGCGGGCATGCATCACGATACCGGGAACATACCATTGAAAAGAACGGCATACTGTCCTATACCGTGAGAATGGACTTCCATACACGACGTGATATTGCAGATGCACTTCGGACACAGGATGTGGGCAAGTTGAGTAAGTACTATCAGGAATTTGAGAAGGCTGCTCATGACTATCTGCAGGTGAAATTCTCAGATGGAAGAAGCGAGTGTGAGGAAGAGATTCGGTTGATTGAACCACAGAAAATTCCGCTGTTCCGATCCAGAACGATTACAGGTTTTGTATGGGCTCTGGTAGTTTTCGTTCTGAACCTGGCAGAGGATTTTATAGATTATGATTTACAACCATGGCATGTCCTGGCTATGGCATGCGGAACTGCTGCTATTATGGAACTTATTGAATTTATCTTCAGCCGGCCAGGCGGGATTCTTGTAAAGGAAAAAATTTGACCTTAAGGGTGTAATTTCTACGAGGGGGAGCAGTATTATGAAAAGTAAAAGGCTAAAAACTGTGTTGTTTATCGCTGCTGCAGTGATAATGATAGTGCTTGCGGTTAATTTTACAGTACCGGAGAAACTGATACATCTGCATGTGGATAATGTGACACCGGAGCGGGTTGAATATACGGTGGTCAGCTGGTCGGTACGGCCTTTTATAACCGGCTTTCCGGATGAAGATGTGTTTGTCTTCCGTCAATCAGGTGAAAGTTGGGAGGCATTGTCATCCAATCCGCAGTTCCATCACGATATCGCATTCACAAACCGGCCATTTTGCCGGTTCAGTTATAAATATGACCTGGATGAACCGCTGGAACCGGGGATATATAAGATGAGATTTGATTATTACATGAAGGGCAGTAAGTCAGCGGAGTGTGTGTTTGAAGTGGGGGAATAAACTATGAAACGGGTGATAGGTGTATTAATTGCTGCAGTAATTTTTACTTCTTTTGGCTTTTACTTGGGTAAGATTCAGCAAAATGTCGTCTGGGCGAAGGAACACATGGAAGAATTACGCGAAGGCACCGAACTTGTTATCAATGACATTGATACGGTATTAAGAACATCGGATTCCAAGACCCAGGACTTTTATATCCGGAGTGCTGCACAAAAGTTCCAGGCGCTGGGCGGTGAATTTGATGCTGTTTCGGAAATTCTGTTTGGTGAAGACTATCTGACTGCGGAATGGGGATACATTTCCTCTGTTCTTTCAGATATGAAGACACCTGTATCGGAGTCGGAAAAAGACTTTTTATGTCAATTACAGGATGCGAATCATAGCCTGCTGGAAGAACTGAATGCTTTCGAGGAAGAAAAGTATTTCTGGATTTACTATGATGACGAGCTTGGAAAGACAATAAAACCATATAGAGAGAAACTGGAACACCTTGTTCGAAGCAGATAATTTCCAATAGGATAGAAGAGGGGGATTGCATGAAAAAGTTTTCTATTTTATCATTGATTGCCATCCTGGTTTTATTAGGTGCTGGATGTAATCGGACCAGTGATGATTGGAGTAATACAGAAAACACGATTGAATCCATTTTTGATTATACATGTGTGGTCAAGCTATCAATAGAGGATGCGGCAGGATTGCCAGTTGAGAATGTTGCAGAAAAATTGTTTTTTGAATGGATGTGCGAAGCCGTAACCCAGGAAGATGCATTGGCACATCATATTTCAGAAGCAAATAATTTTTCGATAAAATCTTTCAAGCCTATTGAATATGATGAAAATAATGAAGCCGTGGCATGGGCTGTTACTGGTGAACTGGATATCAAATATGTAAATGGTAAGCAGGTGAAAAATTATCATTTAGATGGCAATGAAACTCACAGTTTTGTAGTTTCAAAAATAGATTCTTATTATACTTTTCGTGCTAAACCTTTAGAGCACGAAAATGGATGAATAAATTTGTTGAATATCGAGGTGTAAGATTATGAAATCATCTGTCCATTGCAGAAAAAATATGGGGTTGTATTCCTTATAAAATGCCTCATCGTCATATTTATTCTTTGTCTGGCATTTTTCCTTATTCGAACGCAGCCGACTCCGGGTTACGGTTACAGTCAGGAGTATTTGCCGGGAACCGGGAATATTAAAGGGAGTGTAAATGTAGAATATTTTGAGTCACTGGGGCCGGAGTTTGCTGTTGGAGCAAACCGTGATGGATATGCAGTCTTTAAAAATCCGAGAGCTGTGATGATTGCTATCCTACGTGACTATAAGCCAGGGCTGTCGATGCTTATGGAAAATGGATTATATTTTCCGGTATTGGGGATTCAGGTAAGTGGATGTACCAGTGGACTGGCAATGAATCTGGACAGCAGTTCAACAGAGGGGTTAAAGCAGGCGAAAGCAATCTGTGGATTTATGGATATTTATGAAAACAGTTTTCAATGGGGGTGTATTTCATGAATGAAAGAGTGTTATTCTGTATATTTGGTATCGTGGCTTTGGGATTCTGTATCTTCACTGACATAGATATAATACGGCTGCGCATGCAGCATAAGTTATTTGGGATTATACGGATTATCTTCTGCATTGCAGGAATACTTTTGCTGACTGTTATATTGCTGGGTAATCTCCAATAGAGTGTATTCAAAGATATGAAAGGGAATAAAAATGAAAGACTGGATGAAGAGAATATTCGTGGCAGGACTCTGTATTATGCTGGTTGTCAGTTTTGTGCGGATTCAAAACTTAAAAGATGAACTGGAGCAGGAAACAGGATATCTGCAGCACAGGGTTCAGTCCCTGGAAAGCCAGATTAACAGTATCTACCGGGAGGTAGATGAAATGCTGGAAAAGGAGGCGAGCCTGCTCACCTTCAAAGAATGGAAGATTAGTTCCATGGATGTGGAGTCAGAAACGGCCAATATTAAAGTCACAATCACACCGAAAGAATATCTGGAAGGTGTGACGGAGGCTGTTTTGCAGGTTGGAAGTCAGGAATATCCGATGACTGTGAAGGACGGAAGCTTCCGGGCGGAAGTGGAAACTGCGCTTTTTGACAATTGTCAGATCGAGTCCATGGTGATGAGGGACGGCAGCCAGGTGAGAACGGAATACCTGGGCTGGAGCATCCATCCGCGCTATGACATGCTCCCGGATGTAAGTGCTCATCTGAATGGCAAATGGTCTTTCGGCCCGCGGGGAAGAGATTACTCTACTGCAGAGTGTGATGGAACTGTTCAGATTAACATTGACAGCAAGGGTGACATGACTGAAATCAAGTCTGTCCATCTGCTTGAAGTTCTGGATGGGAAAGTTCAGGAAAGAACTGAGATTCCGGCAGATGAATACGGAATGTATACAGCTGAATGCAAGGAAAAATATGAATTGCCGTTCGGCTCACGTTTTGAGCTTGTGGCAGAGGTTGTGGACCAATATGGACTGGTTTACAGATGCATTGCGGAACGCTGGCAAAGCGATAAGGACGGTCAGATGATTGATGACGATATGAATTGGCGAGGATCGGGAGCTTCGATTTACAATCAGGAAGGCAAACTGCTGTTTATGGAATAGGCAGCTGTAATGGCTAAGGAGGCGACACAATGAAACAGGAAACGAAAGGAAAAGGATTGATTACCGCGACCGTCTGCATTATGATTTACCTGGCAGCACTTGTTGGCGGAACATTTCTGATTTTCGGGCTGTATGACCGAATGTTTGGGGGAGATACTGCATATGCCGTAGAAAATACGCTTTGGCTGGTCTGTGTCGCTGTACCGGCTCTGTGTTTCTTCGCAGTGATGGCATGGCTGATGAAGAATCTGCTGGGAAATATCGCATCTGATGGTTCGGTGCAAAGCCAGTTTATCGGTGTAACAGCTGTTTTTCTGACTCTTCTTCTGGCAGCAAACTTCGCGGCGGGCATGTGCGTGGAGCAGGTTGATGAAGAGGGCGTATCAAAATATCTGGTTCGCCGTGGTATGCATTACAGCTGGGCGGATGTGGATCATTATACGCTGGAGGAAAAAGGCAGTGAGGTGCTTATCACTCTGGTTATGGACAATGGCAAGGAATTCTGTTATGGGGACGGCTTGTTTGGCATGAGCAGTGATGCTTTCAAAGGAAAGTTCCCGGATGATACTTATGACTTCTGGCCATATGCTGCTGTAGAAATGAAGAAGCGAGGCGTAACAGCGGAGACAGACTGGGAGTTGCTTGAGGCAAGCTTCACAGATGAAAAGAATCTGGAACTGATTCATAAGTTAAAGGAGATTAATGAGACGGCGTATTATTTATAACAGGAGGTAAAGATTATGGCATTTCATGAAGAAGCATTTGAAGGGGCAGTTGAAATTACTGCTGCAATGATGGAAGAAGCAGAACTGGAATTTACTGAAGAAAGTGCGGAAAAAGTCAGTGCATTTTTCGCTGTTCTGTATAAAAAGCTGCGGGCAGTAGCAAATGAGGAAGAGGAGGTACCGAGCAGAAAGCCGGGTACCTTCGAAGTATACAAGGATGCTGCCGGGGAATACCGTTTCCAGTTGAAGGCGGCTAATAATCAGGTTATCGCTGTGTCTGAAGGATATAAGAGCAGAGAGTCCTGCTTAAACGGCATCGAAAGCGTTCAGGAAAGCTCACAGAAGGCTGAGATTAAGGACGTGTAGCGTTCATCAGGGGGGATTTGAGATGAAATGGAAGAAATGGATGCTCGCGGCAGCTGTAATTGTGACAGTGGGGCTTGTGATTGTTACCGGATGGGTACCATCCTATGCTGCGGCGTTAGAAGCAAACTGGGGAATATCGCTGCCGTGGCAGGCGAAGATGCAGGAAGTCTACGCAAAGGATTCCGGGCCAAGCTTTACCGGAGATGGACTACGGTATCATGTATTTAAGTATGAGCATGAGGATTATATTGATCTCATGTTCGCCTGGTCTGCGAATGAACACGAGACCAGGCATTACGAAACAGTAAGTCAGGCGGCGGAGGCATGGCTGGATGAAATTGAAGTTCCGGCAGAGGATCGGCCGGTTTATAACCGGTGCGGTTCCTGGAACAGAATCAAGGACGGAACTGATGAAATCATATTCTTCTGGGATTCGGAGCAGAATCTGATCTATGTTCTGGAAAGTTTCTTTTAGCAGGAGATAGGCTATGGAAAAGTATGCGTTGCAGAAATTCGATGAAATTTTAATTTATGCAACATTATCCCTTTTAGTTACATTTTTTAAGATGTTTTCGACTTGATTACGGAGCGTTGTTGCATAAATAAATCACTAATTTCCAAAATCCAACGAAAATCGAAAAACTGTTGGATTTTTGGATAAAACGAAAAAAATATGCAAAATCAAGACGAAAACAGAGCTCAAACTCCGAAAAAACAGTGGAAATTTGAGATTTTGTTGGATAATAAAAAAATCGGTCGATAATATGCAACGCCATCTCGGTCTTCATCGATTCAGCAGATAAATTGACAGATTCAGGTAACCGGCGAAGGTAACCCATAATAGATAAGGCACGAGAAGCCAGCCCGCGGGCTTGTTGATTTTGCGGAAAACAAGCAGCGTATACAGTATGGCAACCCAAAGCAATACGAGCCAGATAAACGCAGCAAGGTACCATTCCAGTCGGAAGAATATAATGGACCATAAAAAGTTCATCGCCAGCTGCAGTCCATATGCGGTTATGGCATGATCGATATCTTCCTGTCTGGCATCTGATGTAAGTACCAGATAGGACGCTGCACCCATCAAAACATACAGAACCGTCCACACTATCGGGAAGAGTAGTCCCGGCGGTGAAAGGGGCGGTTTTTCTATTGCAGCAAATGCTGCCATACTGTCTTTGGTCAGAAAACTGGCCAGAGCACCGGCCAGAAGGGGGACTGCTATACAGACAACTAAAAGTCTCGGATTTTTAACCATGAAAGTCACCTCCTGGAAGAATATATTATGGTGGAAGGTGAGATATTCTGACTTACATCAAAAAAGAAAAAACCGCCGATCAGGCGGTTTTATATTACTGAAAATTTATTTTCCGCATTTCTTTCCCTGCCAGGTGTCGCGCAGGTGCAGCTGTTCGTTGATGCTGTTTAATATGGTTCTCTTATTGAAACTCCAAGGCGGTGTTATCAGGATGGAGCGCGGTGCATCGCCGGTGAGACGGTGAATGGTTACCTGAGGCGGAATCAGCTCCAGACATTCCACTACCAGGTTTACATATTCCTCAATGGATGCAAAAGGCTGGTATTCAGAGTAGTCCTGCGCCATGCGGGAGCCTTTTACCACGTTCAGAAGGTGCAGTTTCATTCCGAAGAGATCCGGCTGGTTTGCCACATAACGGACGGAGTCCAGCATCATTTCACGGGTTTCACCAGGCAGTCCCAAAATTAAATGTACCACTGTCTTGATTTCGCGGCTTCTCAGGCCTTCCATAGCTTTTTCAAAAACATCGAGAGAGTAGCAGCGGTTAATCAGCTCTGCCGTTTCTTCGTGCATGGTCTGCAGACCCAGTTCAATCCACAGGAAGTGGGTTTTATTAATTTCGCCTAATAAGTCCAGAACTTCTTCACTGAGGCAGTCGGGACGTGTTCCGATAACCAGGCCTTCAATCTTAGGATTTGCCAGAATTGCCTCATATTTTTCTCTGAGTTCCTCCACCGGTGCGTAGGTGTTGGTATGGTTCTGGAAGTATCCCAGATAGCGTGCATTCGGCCATTTATCAGCGTAGAGCTGAATCTGATCTTCTACGTTAGAGGCAAATTCTCCGGCACCATTATCTGAGCAGAAGAGGCAGCCGCCGTGGCCTTTGGAACCGTCACGGTTTGGGCAGGTGAAGCCGCCGTCGATGGCCAGTTTGATGGTTTTTTCGCCGAACTGACGTTTCAGCCAGGTGCTGATGGAGTGGAAGCGCTGCTCCCCAAAAAGTTCTTTATATTCCTTAATTTTTTCGTTCATATTATGTTTATCTCTTTCAAATATCTCGTGTTTGTGGTAAAATATATCCTTAGGATATTAGAATAGCAGAAGTATTGCTATTTTGCAAGGAGGGTGTATTCTTGGAAAAGAAAAATTGTTCAGAATGCAGTCATGAAGCCATGTTTTACGGTCAGCAGGAATGTCAGCCGGAGTATTTTCCGCTGCAGACAGAGACCGAAACAGTGAAGAAAACACTGCTTCTTCATTCCTGCTGCGGACCGTGCAGCACAGCCTGCATTGAGCGTGTTTTGCCGGACTGGAAGGTGACGATTTTCTACTTCAACCCATGCATTACAGATCCGGAAGAGTACGAACGGCGTAAGGCAGCCCAGATTCAGTTCCTAAACGCATATAATCAGGAGCTGAGCGAGGAAGACCATGTGGACTTCATCGAGGGAGACTATGATCCGGAAAGCTATTTCCGCATGGTTGAGGGCTATGAAGATGAGCCGGAGGGCGGTGCGCGCTGCACACTGTGTTTCCAGCAAAGACTGGAGGAAGCGGCACGTTTTGCGCAGAAAGAAGGGTACTATGCTTTCGGTACTACACTGACGGTCAGCCCGCATAAGAACTATCCTCTGATTTCCGCCATCGGAAGTCAGATCGCGAAAGACTGCAAGGTGGAATTCCTGGACCTGGACTTTAAGAAAAAGGCAGGCTTCCAGAGAAGCATTCAGCTTTCAAAGGAATACGAACTTTACAGACAGAATTACTGCGGATGCGAATTTTCCAAGTGGGAATAGGGCAGACGCTGAATATATTCAGAAGGAGAATGAAAAATGGCATTAATTTTACCTGAAAACTATGAACCGGTGATTGACCTGATGGAAAGTCAGCGTGCAATCAAGAAAATCAAGGACTATTTCCAGCAGGAGCTGGCATACGGCCTGAATCTGCGCCGTGTATCCGCACCGCTGTTTGTTACACCGGAAAGTGGTCTGAACGACAACTTAAACGGTTTTGAAAGAAGAGTAGAATTTACATTAAAGGGTATGGATGAGCAGCAGGTGGAAATCGTGCAGTCCCTGGCCAAGTGGAAGAGAATGGCTCTGGGTAAGTACGGCATTCAGCCTGGCCACGGTATCTATACTGACATGAACGCAATCAGAAGAGACGAAGATCTGGATAACCTGCACTCCGTTTACGTAGACCAGTGGGACTGGGAAAAGGTAATCACCAAGGAGCAGAGAACAGAGGAATACCTGCGTGAAGTGGTAACTACCATCTATAATGCCATGAAGAACCTGGGCGACTACGTGAACCGTCTGTACAGAGGCATTCAGACTGAACTTCCGAATGAAATTTTCTTCGTAACCACACAGGAACTGGAAGATATGTATCCTGATGTAACTCCGGAAGAAAGAGAAGACCTGATTACCAAGGAACACGGTGCAGTATTTATCATGAAGATTGGTGATGTACTTGCTTCTGGCGAAAAGCACGGCGGCAGAGCACCGGACTACGATGACTGGGAACTGAACGGCGACATCATTCTGTGGGACGAAGTTCTGGACAGAGCGGTGGAACTGTCTTCCATGGGTATCCGTGTAGACGCAGAAGCAATGGACAGACAGCTGACCAAGGCAGGCTGCGATCACCGCAGAGAACTGGAATTCCACAAGGCGATTCTGGAAGATCGTCTGCCATACACCATCGGCGGTGGTATCGGTCAGAGCCGTCTGTGTATGTTCTTCCTGCGTAAGGCTCACATCGGTGAAGTACAGGTATCTGTATGGCCGCAGGAAATGATTGATACTTGTGAAGCACACAATATTTATTTACTGTAAGCATATTACGGTCAGCCAAAACGGGTTTGAGAGGTGTGAATGAGGTACGCTGACATCATTGTCGACAATAAAAGCAAACATATTGACAACCTGTTCACATACCGGGTGGTTGACGAAAGCATAAATGTGGGTGACAGGGTTGTCCTTCCATTCGGACAGTCCGACAAGGAAAAACACGGTTATATCTATCGATTCCGTGAAGCTCCGGAGGATTATCCGGAAGAAAAAATAAAATCTGTTACTCAGCGGGATGATTCGCTTCCGCTTACACAGGAAATTATGACCACTGCAGCCTGGATGAAGCAGCGGTACGGAATCAAGTACTATGACTGCATTCAGTGTTTCCTTCCGAAGGGAAAGGCTGCCAAGCCGGGAAAGGAAAAAGAACCGTATAAAGGACTGGAAGGCGAATACAGCCGTCCTCAGGCTTTGACTGCAGAACAGCAGACGGCGGTGGACCGGATTCATGATGCAATCGATGCCGGCATCCACGAAATGTTTCTCATACATGGCGTTACTTCAAGCGGTAAGACGGAAGTTTATATGGAGGCCATCCAGCGCTGTCTGGATTTGGGTAAAACAGCCATTATGCTGGTGCCGGAAATCGGACTGACCAGTCAGATGGTACAGCGTTTTGCGGGGCGCTTCGGCAAGCAGAATATTGCCGTGATGCACAGCAAGCTGACCCAGAGGGAACGCTACGATGAGTGGCAGAGAATCCGCAGAGGTGAAGCACGAATTGTTATCGGTGCGCGGCTTGGTGTATTCAGTCCGCTGGAAAACATCGGTGTCATCATCATGGATGAAGAGCATGAAGCGACCTATAAGGCGGATATGACGCCGAAATATGAAACGGTGGATGTGGCGCTGAAGCGTCTGAAATATTATAACGGGGTGCTGGTGCTGGGCAGTGCGACTCCGTCGGTAGTATCCTATCAGCGGTGCCGGGAAGGCATTTATCAGCTGATTGAGCTGAAGGAGCGTTATAACAGGACTCCGCTTCCGGAAGTGGAAATCATCGATATGCGTGAGGAACTGAAAGCAGGGAACATGACCATGTTCAGCAGGAAACTGTATTCCAAAATGCAGCAGGTGCTGAAAGAAGGCCAGCAGGTGATTCTTTTCCAGAACCGCCGCGGTTATTCCAGCTTCATTTCCTGCAGAGAATGCGGTACGGTGATGAAATGTCCGAAATGCGGAATTTCCCTTACGTATCACAAGCATTCCAATGCCGCGGTCTGTCATTACTGCGGACGTAAGTTCCCGGTTCCCAAAACCTGTCCGGAGTGCTCCAGCAAGTATATCAAGTACTTCGGTGTGGGTACGGAGCAGGTAGAGGAAGTTACGGCAGAGTTTTTCCCTGATGCAAAAGTTGACCGTCTGGATCTGGATGTTGTGAAGACAAGAAAGGATCTGGACCGGATTCTGGATGCTTTCTCAAAAGGTGAGACCGATATTCTTATCGGAACTCAGCTGGTAGCGAAGGGGCTTGATTTTAAAAATGTAGGTCTGGTTGGTGTTATTGCTGCGGACGTGAGTCTGAATATTCCGGACTACCGTTCTACAGAGAGGACCTTCCAGCTGGTAACACAGGTGGCCGGCCGTGCCGGACGCGGTGAGGAGCAGGGCACGGTGATTGTTCAGACTTATGAGCCTGACAATTATGCGCTTAAAGCAGCAAAGAATCATGATTATCATACATTCTTCGGTCAGGAAATCAGACTTCGTGAGTTTATGGAGTATCCACCGTTTACCGATCTGATTATGGCGAATTTTACCTCAGAAGATGAGGAAACTGCACTGGCTGCTGCAGAACGCTGCAGAGTGTATATGGAAAATGCCATAGGACCGGAAAATGCCCGCCAGATACTGGCACCGCGGGTTGCTGTAAACTTCAAGGGCGAAGAGGCACGGTACTATATTTTAATCAAATGCCCACGCGGCAACCGCAATAAATACATATATCTGTTAGATAATTTCAATAAAATTTTAATAAAAGACAAAATTAACTGTAATATGAATCTGGACATTAATCCATACAGCACGTTATAGGAGGAATTAAAATGGCTATTAGAAACATTGTTGTAGAAGGCGACGACATTCTGCGTAAGGAATGCAGAGAAGTTAAGGAAATTACTGACCGCATCCGTCTGACCATGGAAGACATGCTGGAAACCATGCATGAACAGTATGGCGTAGGTATTGCTGCACCTCAGGTAGGCGTGGCCAGAAGAATGTTTATCGCAGAACCTGCTGAAGGTGAAATTTACTATATGATTAACCCTGTAATCCTGGAACAGTCCGGTCTGCAGGTGGATGATGAAGGCTGCCTCAGCGTTCCCGGCATGATTGGTACCGTAGAGCGTCCGCAGTACATCAAAATCCAGGCTATGGACCTGGACGGTGAAACCAGGGTTTACGAATTCGAAGACTTCCATGCACGCGTTATGTGCCACGAATACGATCATCTGGACGGCATTCTGTACACTGACAAGGCGACCAACATCCGTGAAGCTGCAGCAGAAATGGAAGAAGACTACGATGAATTCGACGAAGAATTCGATTATAACGAAAAGTAGAGGAACGCAAGTTATGAGAACAGTATTTATGGGAACACCGGATTTTGCGGTGAACGTACTGGATGCCATGGTGCAGGCAGGCCACGAAGTGGGTTATGTCATCACACAGCCGGATAAGGCAAGAGACCGCGGCAAGAAGGTTCAGTTCACACCGGTGAAGGAAAAGGCCCTGGAATATGGCCTGACCGTTCTGCAGCCTGAAAAGGTAAGAGGAAATGAAGAACTGCTGGCTCAGCTGAAGGAATATAATCCTGATATCATGGTAGTTGTGGCATATGGCCAGATTCTGCCGAAAGAAGTACTGGACCTGCCAAGACTGGGCTGTGTCAATGTACACGCATCTCTGCTGCCGAAGCTGAGAGGTGCATCTCCGATTCAGAATGCCATCGTAACTGGTGAAGAAGTAACCGGTGTTACCATCATGCAGATGGGCGAAGGTCTGGATACAGGTGATATGCTGACCAAGGTAGAAGTGGAAATCGGCCGTATGAACGGGGAACAGCTCCACGATGCACTGGCAGAAGCAGGTGCAAAGCTTCTGGTTGAAACACTGCCAATGCTGGATGCTGGTGAAATCACTCCTGAGCCTCAGGATGACAGCCTGTCTACCTATGCAGGCCTGATTAAGAAGCAGGACGGCAAAATTGACTTCAGCAAGTCTCCGGTGGAAATCGAGCGCCTGATCCGTGGTTTTGATCCATGGCCTGGTGCATTCTGCGACTACAACGGACTGGTGATGAAGCTCTGGTCTGCACTGCCTACCGGCGAAACCACTGAAAAGGAAAACGGTACTGTAATCAGCGCCGGAAATGACGGTATGAAGATTGCCTGCGGCGGAAAGATTTTGGTGGTAACTGAAATTCAGGTTCCTGGCAAGAAGCGTGTTGCTGTTAAGGATTACCTGCGCGGAAACACCATCGAAGCGGGAACCATACTGAAATAGAGCAGATATTATCTGCGGGAAATAAAGGAGAATGAGATTATGTATTACTATGACTGGAGTTATATTCTGCTCCTGCCGGCTATCATTTTTACAATGTATGCTCAGTTCAAAGTGCAGGGGAACTTTAAAAAATATTCCAATGTGAGAGCTATGCGTGGACTGACCGGGGCGCAGGCTGCCAGAAGAATGCTGGATGCCAGCGGTCTGCAGGATGTTGCAATTGAACAGATCCGGGGCAGTCTGACTGACCATTACGATCCACGTTACCGCGTTCTGCGTCTTTCTCAGACCGTATACGGTGTGAATTCCGTGGCTGCAGTAAGTGTAGCTTGTCACGAAGCAGGTCATGCTATTCAGCATGAAGAAGAATATACGCCGCTGTTGATGAGAAACAATATCGTACCGATTGTTAATTTTGCATCCCAGCTCAGCTGGCCGCTGATTGTATTCGGTATTATTCTGGGTGCTTCTTCCGGTATCGGTGATATGCTCTTCATGATTGGCGTGATCGCATTCCTGGCTGTTATTCTGTTCCATGCGATTACACTTCCTGTGGAATTTAACGCAAGCAGCCGTGCCATGGCACAGATGGAAAGTCTGGGAATCATTATGGACGATGAAAAGCGAGGCGCGAGAAAAGTACTCAGCGCAGCTGCCATGACTTACGTGGCATCCCTTGCAATGGCAATCATGAACCTGATTCGTATTTTAGCATTAAGAAACAGAGATTAATTATGGATTTAAACCGCAAAACAGCCTATGAGGTGCTTCTGGACATGGAAACAAACCAGTCCTACTCCAATCTGGCTCTGAACAATTTCATAGAAAAGAACCGTCCGGAAAACCCTGCATTTGTCAGGGAACTGGTCTACGGGGTTCTGGAAAACAAGATTCTCCTGGACTATTACCTGGGTGCACTGGTTGCCTCCGGTCTGAAGAAGGTGAAGAAGCAGGATCTGACCATTCTGCGGATGGGTGTGTATCAGATTATGGCAATGGATTCCGTACCGGATTATGCGGCAATCAATGAATCTGTTGTTCTGGCACGTAAATTCTGCCGCGGCCGCGACAAGTTTATCAACGGTGTGCTGCGTAATTTCCAGCGTCAGCAGTCTGCTCTGGCAGACTCACTTCCTGACCGTAAGACTGACCCCGCAAAATATCTTTCTGTGCGCTATTCTGCTGCTTCCTGGCTGGTGGACCTGTGGCTTTCTGCCTATGGTCCGGATAAAACAGAAGAACTTCTGGCAGCATCCAACGGACGGCCCCTGTTGTGTCTTCGTACAAACCTGATGAAGGGAAGCCGTGCGGATCTGATGGAAAAACTCAGTGAAGCCGGTTTTCAGACTGAAGCCGGAACGCTTTCTGAGCGCAGCATTCTTGTTACAGGTAAGGGCACAGGAATTCTCGAACATGGTCTGTTCCGCGAAGGCTGGTTCTCCGTGCAGGATGAAGCTTCCACATTGGCAGCGGATACAGTAAATCCGAAGCCTGGCAATCTGGTGGTGGATGTGTGCGCAGCACCAGGCGGAAAGACAATGGCAATGGCAGAGCTGATGGACAATGAAGGGGAAGTTTACGCCTTTGATATTTACGACCATAAGCTAGAACTGATTCAGAAACAGGCAGAACGACTGGGAACTGAAATTGTGAAAACACGCTGTCAGGATGGCAGAACTGCCAGAGAAGAACTGAAGGGTATGGCGGACTGTGTGCTGGCGGATGTTCCGTGCTCCGGCCTGGGTGTAATCCGCAGAAAGCCGGAAATCAAGACAAAAGCTGACGCGGAACTGGATTTTGCTGAGCTGGTACAGCGGCAGAAGGAAATTCTGGAAGCCGCATCCTCTTATGTTAAGCCGGGCGGCGCGCTGGTTTACAGCACCTGCACTGTAAATCCTGATGAAAACGAAAAGCAGGTGGAGGCATTCTGCAGCCGTCATCCGGAATTCCGTCTGGAGTTCATGAAACAGCTGGATCCGGACCGTGAAACCGATGGTTTCTTTATCAGCAAAATGTGCAGAGTGTAGTTTAAGGGAGAAATAATATGCAAGTTGGATTCAAGAGCGACCGCGGACTTCGGCGGAAAAATAATGAAGATGCATGCTTCATTTTGCCGTCGAACAGAGTTTATGTGGTTGCTGACGGTGTTGGCGGCGGAAATGCCGGTGAAATTGCAAGCCGGACAGCTGTAAGCCAGATTGCCGGATACATAGATAAATCTCCTGTCGCACCGACGGAGGATAAATACGAAATCGCAAACTATTTCCAGACCTGTCTGGAAAACGCAAACAGCTATATTTATAATATGGCTCATAAATATGACGCTAATTACGGCATGGCCACAACGGTTGTAGTGGTGTACACGAATAAGGGTAAGGCCTATATCAGCAATGTAGGTGACAGCAGAGCTTATCTGTTCCGAAATGGACAGCTGACTCAGCTGACAGAAGACCATACCTATGTATACAGCCTGGTAAAAGCAGGAATTCTTACCCCTGATGAAGCTGCCCATGATGAACGCAAGAATGTAATTACCCGTGCTCTGGGGGCAGAATGCAGTGTGGAACCTGATTTCTTCCAGGTGGATATTATGGAGGGGGACATCATTCTGATGTGTACCGATGGTCTTTATGATGAATTATCTGATGAAGAAATCATAGACGTTCTGGAAGATGGAATGACCATGTCAGCTACCTGTTCAGAACTGGTGCTTCGCGCCAATCTCAACGGCGGTCACGACAACGTTACCGTTGTATGCTTAAAGGTTATGGAGGAAGATATCAATGGGTAGAAGATTGCTTGCTGGCAGATATGAGCTGATTGAAAAAATCGGCGAAGGCGGCATGGCAGTGGTATATAAAGCCCGCTGCCGTCTTCTGAACCGGTATGTTGCCATTAAAATACTGAGACCGGAATTTACGAAGGACGAGACTTTCGTAGATAATTTTAAAAAGGAATCTCAGGCAGCGGCTGGACTGACTCATCCGAATATTGTGAGTGTCTTTGACGTAGGCAAGGAAGGCAACATAAACTTTATCGTAATGGAACTGGTCGAAGGCAAGCCTCTCAGCCAGATCATTGCAGAAAAAGGCAAGATGGATTATAAGGAAGTCATCGACATTTCCCGTCAGATTGCTTCTGCTCTCAGCCTTGCACATAAGAATCAGATTATTCACAGGGATGTGAAGCCGCACAATGTGCTGATTAACAGCAACGGTGTAGCAAAGCTGGCAGACTTTGGTATTGCACGTGCTGTGGACCAGTCCAATGTGACAGAAAGCAATAAGGTGATGGGTTCTGTACATTATCTTTCACCAGAGCAGGCCAGAGGCTCTTATGTCGATGAGCGTACGGACATTTACTCTCTGGGGATTGTAATGTACGAAATGCTTACCGGCAAAGTACCATTTGACGGGGATAATGCTATTTCCATCGCTCTGATGCACATCAATAATCCGATGACACCTCCTTCACAGCTGACTGCAGGCATTCCGCCTCAGCTGGAGCGTGTGATTATGAAGGCTACTGATAAGTACCAGACTAACCGCTACAGCAAGGTTGATGAGGTAATCGAGGAACTGGATAATATCGACTTTATTACCAAAGTCATGGGTAAGAAGGCATTTCTGGCAAGTGAGGCAGATCTGGCTCATCTGGACTTCGATAATAAATCCACTCCGGATTATCCGGAACGCAGGGATACGATTATGCGCCGCGAACGTTTTTATAATGCTGAGACTGCTGCTGACAGTTCTGAAAAGGAACTTGAACGTGCACGTGAGAGAGAACGGGAACACAACCGCGAAAGAGACCGCGAAAGAGAACGTGAAAGAGACCGTGAAAGAAGCAGAAGCAAGAACAATGGTTTGGGCAAGCTGGCTGCTGCCATTGTGATTGCAGCACTGATTCTTGGCGGAGCAGGCATTTTCGCACTGGGAACCATGCTTGGATGGTTTGGCCCGGATAACACAGATGTAGCAGTGCCGAATCTGGTTGGCAAAACCATGGAACAGGCAGCTGCTGAACTGGAAGCAATGGGTCTTCTGATTAAAGAAGGACAGCAGGTAGACAGTCCTGATCAGGAAAAAGGCAATATTACTTCACATACACCATCAGAAGGTACCGTAGTGGCACAGGGCACTGCAGTTACTGTAAATATCAGCCGCGGTAAGAAAGATGGAGTTGTTCCTACTATTATTAATAAAAATGTGGAACAGGCGGAAGCATACCTGGCTGAATATAATTTCAAGCTTGGAACACAGACCATGGTGGAAAGCCATCTTCCGAAGGGTACTATCATTTCACAGTCTCCTGAGGCCGGTGAAAAGGCAAAGAACGGTGCATCTGTCAACGTGGAAATCAGCGATGGCAAGGGTAAGGAAATGACAAAAGTGCCGAATATGTATGGTCTTACCAAGGAGCAGGCTGATGCAGCTCTGGCAGCTGCAGGTCTCACAGTAGATGCTGACAATGTGAAGTTTGAAGAAAACGAGCTGGCACCACCGAATACAGTTCTGTATCAGACCATCAGCACCGATACGGAAGTTGAGGTCGGAACGAAAATCGGATATACACTTGCGAAAGCACCTGAAGTTATTCTTCCGCCGGAACTGGATGATCCGGCTCCGGAAGGCGGAGATGCAGGTGATGGCGGAGAAGGTACCGGAAACGACACTCCGGATACAGAGAATCAGCCAGATGAAAATACAGGTACAGAAGGATAATTTATGACTGGATTAATCACAAAAGGAATCGGCGGTTTCTATTATGTACTGACCGAAGAGGGAATGATTGAAGCAAAGGGCCGCGGCATCTTTAAAAATGACGGAATCAAGCTGGCTGTAGGCGATATTGTGGAACTGGAAAAAACAGAGGAAGGCAAGGGTGTTATTAATGAAATTCACCCGAGAAAGAATCAGTTTATCCGTCCGCCGATTGTAAATGTGGATACTTTTATTGTTGTATTTGCACCGGCACATCCAAAACCTAATTACATGCTGATTGACAAATTCCTGATTATGGCGGAAATGAACGGAATCGAACCGGTTCTCTGCCTGAATAAATGTGATCTGGTTTCCGAAGAAGATGTAGAAGAAATCCGCAGCATTTACGGCGGCGTTTATCCGATGCTGACAATCAGCTGCCAGACCGGACAGGGGCTTGATCAGCTTCAGGAAATGGTAGCTGGTAAGAAAGCTGCATTGGCAGGTCCTTCAGGTGTAGGCAAATCCACGATTCTGAATCAGCTTCATCCGGAAGCCAACATGGAAACTGGTGCAGTAAGCCAGAAAACCCGCAGAGGGAAGCATACCACACGTCATGTGGAAATCTTCCAGCTTGAAGGCGGCGGTATGATTTATGATACCCCCGGATTCACCAGCTTTGAAATACTTGAGGCAGAAGAGGATAATATATCCAGCTTCTACCCTGAAATGGATCAGATTCGCGGACAGTGCCGCTATGATGACTGCCGTCATGTAAGCGAGCCTGATTGCGCTGTACGTGAGGCTGTGAGCAACGGAACCATACATAAGAAGCGATACGATTCCTACCTGGCGAACCTGGAGGAAATCCGTACCAGAAAGAAATATTAGAGAACAGAGAGGTAAGGCATATGTTAAAATTAGCACCATCTATTTTATCTGCTGATTTTTCAGCACTGGCAGCTGATGTGAAAAAAATTGAAGAAGGCGGCGCAGATTATATTCACGTAGACGTGATGGACGGACATTTTGTTCCGAATATCAG
The DNA here is from genome assembly GCA_045578745.1 of Anaerovoracaceae bacterium. GTDB lineage: Bacteria > Bacillota > Clostridia > Peptostreptococcales > Anaerovoracaceae > RGIG7179. Next base: position 27,423 of record JAZNKW010000069.1, on the reverse strand, counting down.
TTTCGGTGCTGCAGTAATGAAGAGTCTTAACGGCAAAACATCTCTGCCTTATGATGTTCACCTGATGATTGAAAATCCTGACCAGTATATTGGTGATTTTGTAACTGATCAGACTGAATTTATCACAGTACATCAGGAAGCATGTGTTCATCTGCACAGAACGATTCAGAACATCAAGTCCAAAGGTGTGAAGGCAGGGGTTTCCATTAATCCTGCAACACCTGTAAGCTCTCTGGAATGCGTTCTGGAGGATTTGGATCTGGTACTGATTATGTCTGTAAATCCCGGATTTGGCGGACAGAAGTTTATTCCTCAGACCCTGAATAAGGTAAAGGAACTGGCGGCAATTAAGAAGGAAAGAGGCCTGAACTTCGCCATTGAAATTGACGGCGGCGTTACTCTGGCAAATGCCAGGGAAGTGATGGAGGCCGGCGTGGAAATCGCTGTTGCAGGTTCTGCTGTTTTCGGTGCTGAAGATGTGGTTCAGAGGGTAAAGGAATTTAAAGAAATTTAAAATGATATGAAATAAAAAGGTGTATCCGCCGTATGGCAGATACACCTTTTTTATTTCAATTAACTTTTAACCTACGATGATTTCATCTGGATCATCCTGAATTGGATCGCTGTCAGATTCAGTGATTGTACCATCTGGATACATAATTGTTCCGTCAGGGAATTCAATTGAACCGTCAGGGTAGGAGATGGAACCGTCAGCATTGAGAATACCGCCGTCGTCGTCCGGTTCGTCCAGTTCACCTGGCTGAACGATTGTAACTTCCAGACCCTTCTTTACCTTGTATACTTCCGGGTCCGGATTATGGAGATTACAGAAGTAGTGAGGCAGTTCTTTTTTAATATCTGCAACTTTCTTATTCGGTGTGTAAGGTCTCAGAATACCGTTCTTTTCTGTGTAATCAGGACAGGATGGGGTAGCCAGGAATTCAGATTCTGTGCAGACGTTTGCGGTCTGATGCAGTGTATCTGTTTCGGTAGGCTGTGTGCCCTTAGTGAAGTATTCTGTACGGGAATCCTTGCCGCTGGCATCGGTTGCCAGCATGCCGCTCTTGGTATCTACAGATACGGAGATGACATTGGATGGTTTCGCGGAGTAGGTACCGCCTGCAACATCCGGCATCTGATTCATGATTTTACCCCACAGTGCAGCTGCCTTGTTTGACATGGAGGACAGCTTGATATTAATATCGGAGCCAACCCATACGGCTGCAGAGTACTTGGATGTAAAACCACAGTACCAGATATCGAACTGGTCGGAAGTGGTACCGGTCTTACCGCCGGCCTTGACACCGGATACTCTGGCAGGACCGCCCAGACCATCGGTAACTACGGACTGAAGCATGTCTCTCATAATCCACGCAACACCAGGATCCAGAACTTCGGTTTCTTCTGTATCAGCTTCCAGGATGATGTCGCCGGTTCTTGTGGTAACCTTGGTATATACATTGTAGCTCTTATGAACACCTTCATTTACGAAAGTAGTATAAGCACTTGCCATTTCCAGTGTGGTAACACCATTGGACTGACCGCCCAGAGCCAGAGCTGCCAGGTTATTATCGTTTACATCACCTTCACGTACGAGGGTAGTAAGACCGAATTTTTCAGCCAGATCGAAGCAGTAATCTGTTCCAACCTGCTGCATAATCTTTACAGCACATACATTCAGAGACTTCTGCAGTGCATTACGCATTGGAATCAGTCCGTTAAATGTATTAGGGGAGTTTACAGGCCATTTCTTGCCGTTGACTGTAGTCGGTTCGTCATCGATGATGGACGCTGCAGTCAGATATTCACCCCAAAGCTTATCTCCCTGGAATCCGTATTCAGAATCAACCAGAGGGAATGTATTGCCTTCTGCTTCCAGTTCAAAACTCTTCTGCAGGGCAGGAGCGTATACTGTAAGCGGCTTGATGGAGGAACCGGACTGACGGGTAGCTACGGCACGGTTCAGAATCATTCTGCCGTTTACCTTACGGCCGCCAACCATGGCTTTTACATAACCGGTTTCATTATCAACGATGGTCATTGCAGACTGCGGCTGGATTACCATCTGATTCAGAGTGAATCCCTTGGTTACAACACGTTCACCGCTCTGCTTGAGGAAGTCAGGGAAGTCGGTGAAGAACTGTGCGGATACCACCAGGTTACCATCACTGTCTTTGGATTTATACTGCTGCGGAATATTGATATAACCACCGGCAATAGTATAGAAGGTTCCGTTTTCTTCTACATACATGTTCTTGAATTCTACACTGACATCTGTCTTACCCTGAACAGTAGTATCGTAGAAGTTGAGACGCTTTCCGCGGAAAACAGTCAGGGAACCATCATTGTTCCACTGGTATTCAGAAGGCTTCAGACGGAAATAGCCCTTGCTTGTAATATAATTGGAATACTTGTACAGCATGACGTTGCCGTAATCGTCCAGAATATTGCCGTTGCTGTCTTTCTTGGAAACAATCAGAGTAGGGAAGTTGGAATCATTGGAGAGTTCCTTCTCAATGATTTCCTGCATTTCCGTGTTCATGGTTGTATAAATCTTAATACCGCCGGAGTAAACCAGATCATAAGCCTTTTCGTAGCTGTAACCCAGTTCAGTCTGCAGGTCCTTTAATACAGTCTTAATGGTATAATCTGCGAAGTAGTTGGTCTTGGTCTTCATCATTTCCGTATTCGGATTAACCATGTCCTTGATTTCTACAGCGGATGCTTCATCATATTCTTCCTGGCTGATAAAGCCCTGTTCCAGCATCAGATCCAGACAGGTCTGCATACGGCCGTCTGCAGTATCATTCCACAGATATGCCACATCTCCGTCTTTTACAATCAGATTTTCTGTTTCATCGGTAATTTCCGTAGCGGAAACCTGCATTACAAGTTTGTGATAGCTTGGAAGCTGCGGAATAGATGCAAGTGCGGCACATTCAGCCAGCGTCAGTTCTTCTACATCCTTGCTGAAATATACCTGTGCAGCAGCCTGAGCACCAAATGCTTCACCGAAGTTTACGGTATTCAGGTACGCCTCCAGAATCTGATCTTTATTCAGTCTGTCTTCCAGAATTACAGTATAATAGGCTTCGATAATCTTACGGTTAAGAGAACGTTCCTGCATTCTGTCTGTCAGATAAACGTTTCTTGCCAGCTGCTGGGTCAGGGTAGAAGTACCGCTGATGTCACCAGTCAGAAGCCCGTCTTTAATGGCACCGAAGATTCGGATAATATTGAAGCCCTTATGTTCACGGAAGGTCTTGTCTTCCAGTGCGATAAAGGCATCCTGCAGATCCATCGGAATCTGGTTAATGCTGACAATGGTTCGTTTTGCACCGTCAGATCCTACAACCGTATCGATAACTTCTCCCTTGTCATCATAAAGGGTGGAACTCTGTGTCAGCATGGAGTTGATATCACTGGTATCAATATCCGGTGTATCCATGATGATGGAAGCTACCCAGCCAACAACAGCCACACCCGCCAGAAGGCAGAGGCAGAAGAGGAGCAGGAAAATACGCTTAAAATTGAGACGGTATTTTTTCTTCTTTTTATTCTTTTTACCGCCGTTGCCGGAAGATGCAGCAACAGTGGAAAGTTCCGTCTGCTTTGCTTCATATTTATCCCGGCGGGAAGTTTTTTTCTTCTTTTCTTCTTCTTTTTTTCTACGTCTGGAGTACTGTACGGAACTGTCTCCGGACGGCTTGTTTGCTTTGTCTTTATCCTCATAATGATTCAAAACTAGTCACCCGCTTTCTATCTGTACATAGATATTAACAGTATACCATATAATTGATATAAAGTTAAGAATTTTATTCATTTTTTTAGCATTCCCTGGAGTTGAATAATATACATTTATGTAATATAATGTAAATGGATTATCTGCCTGTAATTACAGGAGAAAGAAATGAGAAGGAAAAATTTAGTCTTCACAGCGGTGCTTGTAATCATTTTGATGCTGCTTCATGGCCTTGGGTTTTCGTTGAAACAGTCAGCTTTCTCTGAATTGGAGAAGGTAGAAAAGCAATTATCTTTAAATCTGACAGGGAAGGTTATGAAAATCAAACAGACGGAGTCGGGGGGATTCCGCATGGAAGTGAGAGTGACGGAGGCAGATGGGAACAGGATACGGCCGGGTGAAAAGATTTTGCTGGTGTATGATGGGAAGATGGAGCGCCCCTGGTCTCTGTACCGAAGGATTATAAGTTTTGAGAGTCCTCTGGAAATACCACAGGGACGAAGGAATCCGGGATGTTTTGATTATGCGCTGTATCTTAAAAGTCAGGGGATTATTTTTCAATGCAGTGCAGATAAGCTGGAAATCTCGGAGGAGTATGCGAATGTATATGACCGTATTTCCGCATGGCTGATTGAGAAACGGTACGGGTTTACGGAACGGCTGAATCCTGTTTCGAAAGGGCTTGTTTCCGGTGTTCTGTTCGGCGATACATCGGCACTCAGCGAAGATATATACGAAGATTTTCGGAATAACGGGACGGCTCATGTACTGGCTGTCAGCGGTCTCCATGTGGGAATTCTGTACAGTATGTACCGCAAAATCTTCGGAAACAGCAGAAGTTCTGCAGCGGCATTCTGTCTTTTGGTGCTGCTTACTGCATACGGTACCATATCCATGTGGACTCCATCTGTAATTCGGGCTGGTATGATGATCTGTCTGCACACTGCGGCCCAGCTTCTGGATCTGCGTTATGACATGGCCACAGGGCTGAGCACGGTAGCACTGCTTCTTATTCTCATGAATCCGTATGTTATTTTCAGTACAGGATTTCAGATGTCTTTTCTGGCGGTATCGTCCATATGTTTTATTACACCGGTTCTTTCTGCAAAACTTCCGGATTGTATAGCAACTGCGCTTGCGGTAAATCTTGGGCTTCTGTTTTATCAGATGTACCAGTTCAATTATGTTTCTCTGGTCTCTCTAGTGGTTAATATTCCGGTAATTTATCTGACCGGCATACTTGTTCCGACTGCTCTGGCGGCATTTTTACTGTTCGCCTCAGTTTCATATGTTCCGGAAATCTTTTATACTATTCTGGACAGCCTGTGTTTTTTTACAGTTAAGCTGAATGAATTCTCCACACTGGACGGTCATGGCAGCTGTGATGTGGTCAGCCCTCCGCTATGGCTGGTGTTTTCCGCTTATTTTCTTCTTTTCTTTTTATTATCTGAACAAAATTTTATATTCTGTCATCGCAGGCGAATCGGGGTTATTGGAGCAGTGCTGGTTCTTGGAATTACCGTTTCACTATTTATTTCGGATTTGTTTGTCAGCCCTGTTTCGAATGCAGATCTTGTTTTCGTGGATGTAGGGCAGGGGGACTGTATTCATTTAAAGGATGGCAGCCGAGATGTTTTGATAGATGGAGGGGGTTCCTGGAGTTACAATGTTGGAAAGGAAACTCTGAAACCATATTTGCTGAAAAATGGTGCGGGTAATTTGGATCTGGCAATGGCGACGCACCTGCATATGGACCATTATAAAGGGCTGGAAGAGCTTTCTGAAGTATATCATGTGAAGCAGATGAGAACAGGCCTGACAGCGGGGGAAGTGGTCCGTATTTCGGAAAGGGTGTGGATTGAAACTCTCTGGCCACTGGAAATAGATCCATCGGAAGGGCAGGAGTCAAATGAAACATGTTCTGTATTTATGATTCATTATGATGGCTGGAATATTTTGATTACAGGAGATCTTGATGAAGCCGGTGAACTGAAAATGGTCGAATATTATGAAGAAAAGGGGATGAAAGAACGGCTGAAAACTCATATTCTGAAGGTCGGCCACCATGGAAGTGCAACCAGTACCAGTGATGTTTTTCTTGATGCGGTAGATCCTGATATTGCGGTGTTTCAGGTAGGTGCGCACAACAATTATGGGCACCCCAGTGATATAACCGTTGAAAAAATCCAGAAACGCGGTATAATAATTAGAAGAAATGATTATAATGGGGCGATTGGTTTTTCTTTTCAGAACGACCGGATTGAGACCTGTTCCGTCATTGAATATTGACACCAGGGTGGTATGTTTTGTTTAAAAAAGAACGTAAAGAGCACGCTTTTAAAGCGTTCAGCAAAGATATAAGAGAAAATGATATGCCGTCAGTACTGTTTCTCTATGGTGAGGAAGGGTATCTGATAAACTGGGCTGTAGAAAGCCTGCTGAAACGGTATGTAAATCCAGCACTGGTTTCACTGGATTACGTTAAATTCCAGGATGAGGGCGAGTCTCTCGCAGAAATTCTGGATGCCTGCAATACTTTCTCCATGATGTCGGAACGGAGAATTGTATGGGCCAGCGAATTTCCGGCACTCCGAAGTGCCAGTGCCAAAGGTTTCACGGCGGCAGACCTGGAAATGGCGGAAGCCTATCTGAAAGAGCCGAATCAGGGGACTTTGCTGGTATTCAGCACCATAAATCCGGAAGGAAAGAGTGAACTGGTAAAGCTGCTGAAAAACAGGGCAGAATGCTATGAATTCAGTCAGCTTGATTACAGCAGCCTCAGCGGATTTATTTCCAAACGGTTTACAGCAGCCGGAGTACCTGCAGACCGGGAACTGGTGAAACTGATCATCGATCAGTCCGGGTATTTCAATAAGGAAACGGAGTACCGCATCTTTAATCTGGTTAATGATATCGAGAAGATGATTGCATACAGTTACGGAGGCCAGATTACCGAAGAAGCTGTGTCACAGGTTCTGAATGGGGATATGGATACCTTTATCTTTAATCTGCTGGATGCTGTCAGTGGGGGACAGAAAGACCGTGCTTTCGGACTTCTTTATAATATTCTCAGCTCGGGAAGAGATGTATTCGGCATCGTTTCCATGCTGGTGAACCAGTTTGAACTGATGCTGGAAGTGGCTGAATTCAAGGAAGAAGGGAAAAATCTGCCGCAGATTGCTGAAATCATGAGAGGCAGTGAATTCCGTATTAAAAAGGCGATGGGTTACACAGAACTGTTTACGGTAAACAAGCTGAAAAGTGTGCTCAGTCAGCTTTATGAAGTGGACCGCAATATCAAATCAGGGCTTCTGGAACCGGAACTGGCTCTTGAAATTCTGATTGGGCGGATTTAGGTGTATGTTTAGGAGGAAATACATATGAAAAATAAACAGTTGCAGGCAGATATGATGCTGATCCTGGTAACCTTGTGCTGGGGGATTTCATATTATCTTATGGATGTGGCTCTGGGGGACATGGATCCGTTTACCCTGAATGCCCATCGTTTTCTGGGAGCATTTGCGGTTGCAGGTCTTCTGTCCTGGAAGAAACTTCTGAATGTAAATAAGACTACACTGAAGTACAGTGTTCTGGTTGGTGTGGCTCTGGTTTTTGTATATATCGGTGCGACTTTTGGAGTTAAGTATACTACTTTATCAAACTCAGGATTCCTGTGTGCGCTGACTGTAATTTTTACTCCAATCATAGGATTTATTTTCCTGAAACAGCGTCTTTCCCGCAAAATGCTGATTGCAGTACTCATGTGCTTCGTAGGGATTGCGTTCCTTACACTGAAGGATGACTTCTCCATCAATATGGCGAATCTGAAAGGTGACCTTCTGTGTACCATGTGCGGTGTAGCATATGCCATTGACCTGCTTCTGACCGAAAAGGCTGTGGAACATGAGGAGGTTGACGCTTATCAGCTGGGTGTATTCCAGCTGGGGGTTACAGGTGTATGCAATCTCATTCTTGCATTTATCACAGAAACTCCGCATCTGCCGACTGAACCGAATATCTGGGCGGCCGTAGCATTCCTGTCTATCTTCTGCACCGGTGTTGCATTCGTAATTCAGCCGATTGCGCAGCAGTATACAAGTGCGTCCCATGTGGGTGTAATTTTCGCTTTGGAACCTGTATTTGCTGGTATTGTAGCATTTGCACTGGTAGGAGAAATTCTTACTCCAAAGGCTTATCTGGGTGCGGTACTGATGGTAGCAAGTATCTTTGTTATGGAAATTGATTTCAGCGGCCTGAAAAAGAAACTTTCGAAAAGTTAAATATTAGTTATAAAAAATACCCTCTCTGAATATCAGAGAGGGTATTTTTCGTGCCGCGATGCACTTTATAGGCGATTGTTATTTATCTTTAAAGAATTCCTTTACCAGTTTGAACAGGACAGGGGACAGGGCGAACAGTGCGATAAAGTTCGGAATTGCCATCAGTCCGTTAAAGGTATCAGCCAGATTCCATACTGCTTCGATTGGGCTTACGCAGCCAACGATTACAATTGCAATGAAGATGAACTGATATACCTTGGATGCTTTGATACCAAAGAGATACTGGGTGCAGCGTGTGCCGTAGAGAGACCAGCCCAGGATGGTGGAGTATGCAAACATCATCAGGCAGAATGCTACAAAGAGGGCAGCAATCTTATCACCGAATACGGTTGCAAATGCAGCAGTAATTAAAGCGGAACCCGGAACAGTACCGAATTCGATTTCAATTCCGCTGGAGATAATGGTTAAAGCAGTTAATGTACAGATTACGATAGTATCCATGAATACTTCAAAGATACCGAAGAGACCCTGCTGAACAGGACCTTCAGTCTGCGCTGCAGCATGTGCGATTGCGGCGGAACCCAGGCCGGCTTCATTGGAGAATGCACTTCTTCTGAGACCCCAAACGACTGCGTTCTTCAGCAGAATACCAGATCCCGCACCGAGAACAGCCTGAGGGTTAAATGCACTGACAACGATAAGTTTCAGAGCCGGAATGATATTGCCGATATTGGAGCCGATAACAATAAATGTGAAGATGATGTACAGGGCACTCATAAACGGAATGAACTTTTCGGTTACAGCACCGATTCTCTGAATACCTCCGAACAGTACAGCTGCAGTTACAACTGCCAGGAAAATACCAACGCCCCATTCAACAGCAGCAGTATTGGTGAATTCAGGATTGAAAGAAATGATTGCATTCTTTACAGAGTCCATGATGGAGTTCGCCTGAGACATGTTGCCGATACCGAAAGATGCCAGAATTGCGAACAGACAGAAGAAGACTGCCAGCCATTTCCACTTAGGACCAAGACCATTCTTTATGTAATACATCGGGCCGCCGACCCAGTCACCTTTTTCGTCTCTTTCCCGGAAGTTTACGGAAAGAGTAACTTCACCGAACTTGATAACCATACCCAGAAGGGCAGCCAGCCACAGCCAGAAGATGGCACCGTAGCCGCCGAGTGCAATTGCCTGGGAAGTACCGACGATATTACCGGTACCAACAGTTGCTGCCAGTGCTGTTGTTACAGCCTGGAGAGGAGTAACGGCACCTTCTTCGACTTCCGTCTTTTTAAACATTTTACCGATTGTGTTTTTCATCGCATAACCGAAACGGCGGAACTGCACCGCACCGGTACCGATTGTAAAATACAGACCTCCAACGAATACACAAGGCAGCAGGATATAAATCCATGCAACGGTGTTCAGCGGACCCGCCATAAAATCATAAAGCCATGTCATAATTTGTCTCCTCCTTTAAAACAGAAAAAATTTCGTGCCGCTGTTTTTCGGAAAAGAAAAACACGGCTGGTTAAAAGAACGAGCCGTGTTACAATTCAATCGTCAAATCAAATGTTAAGTAAAAGAAACATTTTTTTATAATCTGTCCTTTTGCCTGAGAGATTCGGCTTTCACCTTGCACCTTCGGCACCCGACCCGAAGTCGGGGTTCTCCAGAGTATCCTCCGCCTTCAGTTCCTTATTTCAGGTTCAGAAAGGTTCTTCGGATTAAATATTAAATTACTGACATTATTGCATGATTGCAGTACATTGTCAACATTATTTTGGTGGAATCGACTGAAAAATATTGGTTTAAAAATGTTTTTTAGTGCAAATCAACAATGGGCACTTTCAATCAGTTCATGAGCACTCTGCAGGGTAGTCTCTGTAATATGGTCACCGCCCAGAAGACGTGCAATCTCTCTGATCTGCTGTTCATCGTCCAGGCGTTCTACGGTAGTGAAGGTGCTGGTTTCGTCAGATTCTTTATAAATACGGAAGTTATAATCACCGCATGCGGCAATCTGAGGAAGGTGAGTGATGCAGATTATCTGATGGTGACGGGAGATTTCCTTCAGCTTGCGTCCGACGATGCTGGCTGTAATGCCGCTGATTCCGGTGTCGATTTCATCAAAAATCAGGGTAGGAATCTGATCGCAGGAGCTGATAATATTCTTGAATGCCAGCATGATTCTGGACATTTCGCCGCCGGAGGCAACACGTACCAGTGGCTTCATTGGTTCACCGCGGTTGGTGGAAATCAGGATTTCTACCTGATCCATGCCGTTTTCAGTCGGTTTTTCCAATGGAATAATCTGAATATCCAGTTTGGCATCAGCAAAGTTCAAATCTACCAGCTCTGCCTGAATTTTTTCGGAAAGTTCAGCCGCAGAGATTTTGCGGGCTTCCGTAAGGGCGGAACAGGATAAACGAAGGGCATGGGCTGCCTGCTTCAGTTCTTTTTCGAGGCGGACTTTATGCTCATCGTAGTTTTCGAAAACATTGAGCTGAGAAGAAATCTTCTCATAATATTCAATAATTTCTTCGATGGTGTCTCCGTACTTCTTTTTCAGTCCTTCAATCTGGCTCAGACGTGCAATGGCAGAATCCAGTTCACCGGGATTGAAGGTGAGGGATTCTCTGATTTCACGGAGTCTGTGGCTGATATCATCCAGCTGATAATATACATCGGAAATTTCCTGTCCCAGTGATGCTATTTCAGAGGAGAAACCGGAAATTTCTTCTACGGAACGCATGCTGCTGCGGATTCCATCCATGGCAGAAGGAGACTGCTCAAAGAGGGCACCATAGGCTTTTTCAACGCTTTCGAATATTTTTTCACTGTTCTGCAGCAGGCTAATCCGGTCTTCCAGTTCCTGATCTTCACCTGGTATCAGATTGGCTTTTTCAATTTCATCGGCTTCGTAGCGGAGAAAATCCATCTTTCGAAGATTTTCTTTTTCGGAAGCAAGGAGACGGCCCAGCTGGGTTCTGGCCTGGGAGTAGATTTCAAAATCTCTCTGTACGGCTTCTTTCAGAACATCTACTGTTTCGTGGCGGTAGGCGTCAATCAGTGTAATGTGATTTTCCGGGTTAAGGAGGGACTGGTTGTCGTATTGTCCGTGAATATCTGCCAGTTTTCTGGAAATCTGGTTCAGCTGCCCAAGGGTCACGATTTCACCGTTGAGACGGCAGAGATTTTTCCCTGCAGCGGAAATTTCACGGGTAATAACGATTTCTTCGCCGTCCAGTTCACCGACCAGCTGAATGACAGCTTTATCGGCACCATTGCGGACATAAGAAGAATCAGCCCGGCTGCCAAGAGCCAGGCTGACTGCCTCAATTACGATTGATTTACCGGCACCTGTTTCGCCGGTGATTATGTTCAGTCCTTCTTCAAAATCTACTTCCGTATTTTCAATTATTGCAAAATTACGAATGCTGATATGCTGAATCATTCTTTATTTACCTCTCATCTGGAGCATATCCTGAAACTCCTGTATGATTTCAGGAATGGAACTTTCGGCGTCTGCTACAAGTAAAATGGTATTATCGCCTGCGATAGAGCCGATTATGTGGGGGAGTCCGCTGTTATCAATGGCTTCCGCTGCTGCAGAAGCACAGCCGGACAGGGTCTTTACTACCACCAGATTTCCGGAAGCAGCAAAGGATGTAATTGTTTCTCTGAAGATCTTGACGAAACGGTCGGAAACAGGCATGTCCTTAGCCTGATTCAGGGCATATTTATATTTGCCGCTGCCGGAGAGCGTTTTTACAAGCTGCAAATCCTTAATGTCCCTGGAAATGGTAGCCTGTGTAACTTCAAAACCGTTTTCACGGAGAAGAGAGGCCAGCTTTTCCTGGGTGTCTACTTCATATGTGTTGATTAATTCAATAATCTTGTTCTGTCGTGAATATCGCATACACATTCTCCTTTTTCTCTTCGGGTGATTTATGTGGATTGTATCATATAAACCTTGATTTTTCAAGTGTTTCAGGAAATTTAGTCAGAAACATCTTGTATACATGAAATGCATAAATGTTTATAAAGGAATGTATAAATTCATATGGACAAACAAATGTTCGCGTGTTATAATAAGACGAAGAAATATTTTTTGAGGTGAAATATGCGAATTTTGGGGATTGACCCGGGGTACGCCATTCTTGGATACGGTGTACTCGATAAGATCGGAAACCGGTTTCAGGTAGTGACTTACGGCTCTATTTTGACAGACGCAGGCATGGAAATGCCGGATCGTCTGAAGGTTCTGTATGACGAACTGAAGACAATCATTGATACATATCAGCCGGAAGAGGCTGCTATTGAAGAACTTTTCTTCAATAATAATGCGAAAACTGCCATCATGGTAGGACAGGCAAGGGGCGTGGCTGTGCTGGCCTGTGCACATGGAAATCTGAAAATCAGTGAATATACGCCACTGCAGATTAAGCAGGCACTGGTCGGTTACGGACGTGCAGACAAGAAACAGGTTCAGGCTATGGTTAAGGCGATTCTCAACCTGGAGAAGGTGCCGAAACCTGATGATACAGCCGATGCATTGGCAGCGGCCATCTGTCATGGTCATTCTGCCGGTAACGACAGGCTGAAAAAACTGATGGGGAAATAGGAGGAATCTATGATTCGTTATATAAAAGGAATTTATTCCATGACTTTCGAAAACAGTATCATTGTGGAAAATGCCTCCGGAATCGGATTTGAGATTTTTATTCCGGCAGGGTCCCCTTTGTACCGTTACGGTGAAGGGGAAGAAATCATGGTGTATACCTCTATGGCGGTAAAGGAAGACGATATCAGCCTGTATGGTTTTCACAACCGGGAGGCATTGGAACTCTTTGAGCTGCTGACGACTGTGAACGGTATCGGTGCCAAGGCTGCCATGGCCATTCTCAGTACTCTGTCACCGGAAGAACTGCGGCGGGCTATCCTGTTTGAAGATGCGAAAGAAATCAGCCGTGCTAACGGTGTGGGGAAGAAGACGGCAGAACGCATTATTCTGGAACTGAAAGAAAAAATCGGCAAACTGTCCGGCGGTTCGGGCGATTCCGGTATTCCGGCTGAATTGTCAGGCGGCGGTGTTTCCGGTGGTGCGGGAACAGATGGTTCTGTGGATAACCGCGTGGAAGCAATCAACGCACTGATTGCTCTTGGATATTCCAAGGCAGAAGCCTTCAGTGCCATTTCTCAGGTACCGGAAGAAGGACTGAGCTGCGAAGATTACATCAAGAAGGCCCTGAAACATCTGTTTTAGCGGCCCGGGAGGATTTTAATGGATAACGAAAGAATTACATCCGCAGGGATAAAAACAGGAGAGCAGCGACAGGAAGCGGGTCTCCGTCCTCAGTATCTGGCGGACTATATCGGCCAGCAGAGTGCCAAGGAAAATCTGAAAATCTTTATTGATGCAGCCCGTCTGCGAGGAGAACCGCTGGATCACGTGCTGTTCTACGGCCCTCCGGGACTGGGGAAGACTACGTTAGCGGGCATCATTGCCAACGAACTGGGTGTGGACATTAAGATTACATCGGGACCGGCCATCGGCCGTGCAGGGGACCTGGCAGCCATTCGGACCAATCTGAATGAGAATGACGTGCTGTTTATCGACGAAATTCACCGTCTCAACCGTTCGGTGGAAGAAGTGCTGTATTCCGCCATGGAAGACTATGCTCTGGATATCATCATCGGCAAGGGACCTTCCGCCCGTTCCATCCGTCTCGACCTGGCAAAATTCACCCTCATCGGTGCGACGACACGTGCGGGCAGTCTGTCTGCGCCGCTTCGTGACCGTTTCGGTGTCATCAGCAAGTTTGAGATGTATACCACGGAAGAACTGAAGAAGATTCTGGCCAGAACTGCCGGAATTCTGGGAGTGGAAGTGGATGATGAGTCTCTGACGGAGATGGCGCGCCGTTCCAGAGGTACACCGCGAGTCGCAAATCGTATGCTGAAACGAATCAGGGACTTTTCACAGGTCCGCGGAAATGGTATAATAGATATCGATATTACCAGAGAAGGGCTGAATGCACTGGGTGTGGACGAGCTGGGACTGGAACGGATTGACCGTGAAATTCTCAGAGCAATCATCGAGCGCTTCAACGGAGGTCCTGTTGGTGTAGATACAATTGCTGCTTCCATTGGTGAGGAGAGAGTTACCATTGAGGACTCTTCTGAGCCGTACCTGATTCAGGCAGGACTTCTGTATCGTACACAGAAAGGGCGTATGGTTTCTTCCCTGGGATATAAACATCTGGGCATTGAAATGCCGGAGGACAGAGAGGAATAGAAAAAAATGCATATTAATGATTTTGATTATAATCTGCCCGAAGAGTTAATCGCGCAGACACCAGCCGAGAAAAGAGACTTTTCCCGGCTTCTTGTGGTTCATAGAAACGATGGAACTGTGGAGCACAAACATTTTTACGATATCGTGGACTATCTGAAGGAAGGAGACTGTCTGGTACTGAATAATTCAAAGGTACTGCCGGCCAGAATGTTCGGCGTGAAGGAAGGTACCGGTGCCAAGGTAGAGTTTCTGCTGATTAAGCGTATCGAAGGCGATACATGGGAAACCATGGTTCGTCCTGGTAAGCGTCTGAAAGTGGGTGACTCTGTACTCTTTGGTGCAGAAATGGATGAAGAAGGCCGCTTGATTGGACCGAAACCAGGTAAATTATTCAGAGCTACCGTAAAAGATTACGGTGAAGATGGTACCCGCATTGTGGAATTTGAATATGACGGAATCTTCATGGAACGCCTGGAAGAACTGGGAGAAATGCCGCTTCCGCCGTATATCGACCGCAGAAACAACAGCGAAGATAAGGACCGTTATCAGACTGTTTACTGCAAGAATGAAGGCTCTGTAGCAGCTCCGACCGCAGGACTTCACTTCACCCCACAGCTGCTGCAGAAAGCACGTGATAAGGGTGTTAAGATTGCTTATGTAACACTCCATGTGGGCATTGGCACATTCAGGCCGGTGAAGGTAGAAAAAATCGAAGACCACCACATGCACTTCGAAGAATATTTTGTGGAGGAAGAAGCGGCGAAAACCATTAACGATACCATTCTGGCAGGGGGCCGGATTGTGTCCGTTGGAACTACTTCTACCAGAACGGTGGAAAGTGCATCAGCCTTCGATGAAGCCTCCGGCAAGTACCTGGTGCAGGCCGGTTCCGGCTCTACCGGTATTTTCATTTATCCGGGATATGAATTCAAGATTATCAAGTCTCTGATTACTAACTTCCATCTGCCGAAATCCACGCTGCTTATGCTGATTTCTGCACTGTACAACCGGGAGGATATTTTAAGGGTATACGACATTGCAGTAAAGGAGAAGTACCGTTTCTTCAGTTACGGGGATGCAATGTTTATCGAATAACTTTAGTTTTTGAATGAGAGAGGGGGATTCAGGATGAAACAGTTTGATGAGAGATTGCAGCAGCTTCAGCAGCAGATGAGCCGCAGAACCCAGCTTAGCGCAAAGATGGAAAGCCTGGGAGTACAGCTGGAAGAGCAGAAACGAAAAGTCCAGCAGCTTCAGGAGGCTGCCAACAGTGAGCAGTATGATGTGACAGAGCTGGAGTCTCTGAGTTTTGCTTCTATTCTTGCACGAATTGCAGGAAATCTGGACGAAAAACTGGATAAAGAGAAGAAGGAAGCCTTTGCTGCGGCAGCCAGATATGAGTCTGCCCGCAGAGAACTGGAACACATTCAGGCGGATATCCGGTCTCTGGCCGATGAACTTCAGGGACTGGAAGCGGTGGAAGCAGAGTATAGGCAGGTTCTCAAAGAAAAGCGTCAGGCGCTGGCTGACGGAGGGGATGAAACTGCGAAGGAGATTTTGGAACTGGAACGCAGAATTGCATATCTCCATTCACAGAAGGCAGAATTGGACGAGGCATATGAAGCCGGCAGTGATGCTATGGATATCGTAAAGAGCATATCCGGAAGCCTGAGCAGTGCCAGCGGATGGGCTACCTGGGATTTGCTTGGCGGCGGCATTCTCACCGATATGATCAAACACAGCCATATGAATGATGCACAGAAGGAGATTGGGAACCTGCAGAATGCACTGCGCCGCTTCCGCACGGAACTGGCAGACGTGAAGATTGATGACGACCTTGATTTTCAGATGGATGGATTCACATCCTTTGGGGACTGGTTCCTCGATGGACTGATTTTTGACTGGATGGCACTGGATCACATCAGCAAATCCGAGGTTCAGATTCAGAATACAAGCGACCAGATTGCAATGGCTATCAGCAAACTGCAGGATATGCAGGAAGCATTGGATGCGGAAATCCGGGACGTGCAGGAGCAGCTGGATCAGCTGACCGCTCACGCATAGTTGACTGTAAGAAAGGACTTTACACATGAGAACTGATATCTTTAAATATGTAAGCCGGGATGAACTGGTAAAGTGGACCATGGATATGGTAGCGATTCCATCCTACAGCGGCCTTCCAAATCAGGAAGCCGAAGTTGCAGCTTATATTAAAAATGTTTTTGATAAAGAAGAGATTCCATGTACCATAAGACCGCTGAAAAACGGACGGTGCAATGTGTATGCAACCCTGAAGGGCAGCGGAGGCGGCAAGTCTCTCATGTTTAACGGACATATGGATACGGTTCCGGCTTACGGAATGGAAGATGCTTATACCCCTTGGATTGACGAAGATGAGAACATCCACGGCCGCGGTACTTCTGACATGAAGGGACCGATTGCAGCTATGATGGGTGCTTTGATTGCATGGAAACGCAGCGGCGAGATGCTGCCGGGTGATGTGATTTTTACCGCTGTGGCTGACGAAGAGGAAGCCAGCATCGGTACAATCGCAGTTCTGGAGGACGGAATCCGTGCAGATGCTGCCATCGTAGGTGAGCCTATGGGCGAAAACGCCATTGCAATTTCCCAGAAGGGTCTGGAATGGTATCAGGTGGATTTTCACGGAAGAACGGTTCACGGCGGACAGTATCGGAAGGGAATCGATGCCATTGAAATGGCGGTAAAGTATTATAATAAAATGCAGGAAACTCTGGTGCCGGAAATCCGGGCACGTTACCTGGAGGGCGTTGGAGAAAGCACCATCAACATTGGGGTAATTCAGGGCGGTACCCAGTGTTCAACCGTGGCTGGTGACTGTTATATTCAACTGGACAGAAGGTTCCTGCCGGGCGTGGAATCCTATGAAGACTGCTGCGGTGAGCTGCAGGCAGTTGTAGATGAACTGAACACATCTGAAGAGAACTTCAATGCCACAATCAAAGTTCTGGATGTGAGCGTGATGCAGGAAGGCTATGTTCATCAGGGATTTGTTCAAAACCCGGAAGATCCGATTGTACAATGTACGGCAGCTTGTGCTGAACGTGTCAGCGGTACGGAACAGGAATTTATGGCCTGTCCTTGCTGGACCGATGCCGGACTTCTGGCTCATTACGGACATATGCCGGCTATTGTTTTGGGGCCTGGCGAAATGGAATATGCACACTCCAGCAGCGAAATCATCGCAATATCCGCAATTGAAAAATATTTTAAGATTTATACAGAAATCATGGGCGATTTCTGCAAATAATACAAAGGAGAAACAGTTATGGAACAGATTTTGAGAGATCAGATGCTGGAAGATATGAGAAAGGTCGTACAGATTCCGAGCGTATCTTCTGATAAAGTAAATGTAGAAAAAGCACTGGACTGCTTCCTGGAAATCGCAGCAGGCATGGGCTTCCATACAGAAAAGCTGGTGGACGGACAGATTGGTATCGTAGAAATGGGTGAGGGCGAAGAAGTATGCGGCATTCTGGTACATCTGGACGTTGTTGATATCGGTGATGAAAGCCAGTGGTTCGTTCCTCCATACGATGTAACTGTGAAGGATGGTAAGGTTTACGGCCGCGGTGTCCTGGACGACAAGGGTTCTGCAATTATGTCTCTCTATGCTATGAAGGCAGTGATGGACAGCGGTGAGCCATTACATAAAAAAATCCGTATGATCATCGGTACCCAGGAAGAAGTGGAATGGGTTGACATGTATGAGTACGTGGCAAAATATGACCTGCCGGACTATGCGTTCACTCCGGACGGCCACTTCCCAATCGGAAATGTAGAAAAGGGCTATTATGACCTGGTAATGAACTTTGCTTTTAATGAAGCTGACATGCAGCCTTCTGCAGATCTGCCGAAGATTGTGGCTGTTGACTGCGGTGTAGCATCCAACATTGTACCGGAACACTGTACTGTGATTCTGAGCAACGGTGAAATCGTAACTGCAGACGGCATGGCAGCGCACACCTGTCTGCCTGATAAGGGTGTTAATGCACTGTTCAAGATGAAGGAAAAGCTGGATGCAGAATATAAGCTGGCTGACAATACCTGCAAGAAGGTAATCGATATGCTCTATGATTACTTCAGCGACTTCGTAGGTGCCAAGCTGGGTCTGGATCCAAAGGAAGAATACTACCTGGGTGAATACATCCACAAGAATATGTACACTCCATCCGTAATTAAGACTACTGAAGATGGCGTGGAAGTGGTTGTAAACGGACGTTTTGCTTATACTACCACTAAGGAAGAAATCCGTGCTGCATTCGAAAAGATGTGCGGAACCTACGGCGGTGAAATCGTTGGTGAAGACTTCCTGCCTGCAGTATTTGTAAGCCGTGAAGCCCCATATATTAAGGAACTGGCAAAGGCATACGAAAATGTAACCGGTACAGAAGCTGAATTCGTAATTGACTACGGCGCATCCTACTGCAAGGCGATGCCGAACATGGTAAGCTTTGGTCCAATCTTCCCGGACGAAGTGGATATGTGCCACCAAGCTAATGAATACATGTCCCTGGATAAGATCGAGCAGATGTATGAAATCCTCGTTCAGAGCATCAGCGGCAT
Source organism: Anaerovoracaceae bacterium (assembly GCA_045578745.1). Lineage (GTDB taxonomy): Bacteria > Bacillota > Clostridia > Peptostreptococcales > Anaerovoracaceae > RGIG7179. The sequence continues at coordinate 8,489 of JAZNKW010000069.1, read as the reverse complement.
CGCTTGCAGTGAAAAATCCATGAAACCTGCAGAAGTATAAGGACAGACGGAGTGAGTAAAATGGATTATTTTCAGAAATGGCTGCAGGCAGCTATCATGTTCTTCGGCATCATTGTGATTGGAGATATGTTAAAAGTTGCTGATGGAACACATGTTATTTTTGCAGTTGCAACTACAGGCGTATATATTATAGAAAATATAATAAAGAAGAAATAGGCGAAAGGAGCTACAGGCGTGTAGCGATGAATAATGTATTAATAAAGAACTTTGTAAAATTTTTAAGTCTGCTTGCCATACTGGCATCTGTATGGTTCGGCTTCATCTATTTCAAAGGTATGTCAGAAACACCATATTCCATCGTTATTGCGATCGGTATGTTCGTGGTGGCTATGAATGTTTTTACCGGTACTCTGGAGAATGATGCAGTGCGGGACAAAATCCGACGGATTTGCTACATCGCACTGGTAGCACTGCTGGTGTTCTTAAACGTTTTCCGTGCCATGTTCTGGACTGCATAAGCTTCATATCATAGAATTAATTTACAAAATAGGGAAAACCCCGTGGAAATCTCCGCGGGGTTTTGTTATACTATACTATGTATTGGTGTGTCCACGGGGGACACGCTTAGTCAATGTGTCATAATGAAAAGGAGGGTGCCGCAGGATTCAGCGGCGCATTAGTAGTATGAAACATGCAGTAACTTATGAATTAATTAAAAAGGACAGCAGAACCCGTGCCCGCCGTGGTGTAGTTCATACACCTCACGGTGATATCCAGACTCCGGTATTTATGCCGGTTGGAACTCAGGCTACTGTAAAGGGTATGCGTCCGGAACAGGTAAAGGAACTGGGTGCTGAAATCATCCTGTCCAATACTTATCATTTATATCTGAGACCTGGCCACGATATTGTAAAAGAAGCTGGCGGTCTCCATAAATTTATGAACTGGGACAGAGCAATTCTGACTGACTCTGGCGGATTCCAGGTTTTCTCCCTGGGCCAGATGCGTAAAATCACCGAAGAAGGTGTAAAGTTCCGCTCTCACATCGACGGTTCCAGCCACATGATTACACCGGAAAAGTCTATGGAAATTCAGAACTATCTGGGTTCTGACATCATGATGGCATTCGACGAATGTACACCATATCCTGCAGACTGGAAGTATGCGAAGAACTCTCTGGAACGTACCAACCGCTGGCTGCAGCGCTGCAAGGACTACCATCAGGACTGGGAAAGACAGTCTCTCTTCGGTATTATGCAGGGCGGTATGTATAAGGATCTGCGTAAGCAGAGTGCAGAAGCCATCGTAGAAATGGATCTGCCGGGTTATTCCATCGGCGGTCTGTCCGTAGGTGAACCGAAGGAAATCATGCTGGATGTGCTGGACGACTGTGTAGATTACCTGCCTGAAAATAAGCCAAGATATCTGATGGGTGTAGGCAGCCCGGACTACCTGTTCGAAGGTGTAGAACGCGGTGTGGACATGTTCGACTGCGTACTGCCTACCAGAATTGCACGTCACGGTCTGGCTATGACTTCTCACGGCCGTGTGCAGATTAAGAATGCAAAGTATGCCCGTGACTGGGAACCGCTGGATACAGAATGCGACTGCTACACCTGCCGCAACTACAGCAAGGCGTATCTGCGCCATCTGTTCAAGGCAGATGAACTGTTATCCCACATGCTGATTACCAACCATAATCTGCACTTCCTGTCCAATATGATGAAGAACATCAGAACTGCCATCGAAGAAGACAGATTCCTGGAATACAAGAAGGAGTTTTACGATAAATATGGAAGATTTTAAGAGAGAATTGTGTCCGCACAGCGAGTTTTGCGGGGGCTGCATCCATCAGGGTGTGCCTTATGCAGAACAGCTGGCGGCAAAAGAAGCAGAAGTACTGAAACTGCTGGAAGCCAAGGGCGTAACCCCTGAAAAAATCGATACCATCGAAGGCTGTCCAAGTCAGTATGAATACAGAAACAAGATGGAGTACACCTTCGGAGACTTCGTGAAGGATGGCGAAATGACCCTGGGCATGCACAGAAAGCGCAACTTCATGTCCATCGTTACCGTAGATGAGTGCCAGCTGGTAGATCCTGACTTTAACGTGATCCTGGACGGTGTCCTGCAGTTTGCCATAGCCAAGGGCTACAAGGCATACCATAAGCGTACTCACAAAGGCCTTATGCGTAATCTGATTGTCCGTAAGGGCGTGCGTACCGGTCAGCTGCTGGTAAATATCGTTACATCTTCCGAAGAAGGTTTCGACGAAGAAGGCTTTGTGGAAATGCTCCGCGGCCTGAACCTGCAAAATACCATCGTCGGAGTTCTCCGTACTTTCAACGACAGTCTGGCCGATGCGGTAATCTGCGAAGATCTGAAGACCCTGTGGGGGCGTGATTACTACGAAGAAGAAATTCTGGGCCTGAAATTCAAGGTAAGTGCATTCAGCTTCTTCCAGACTAACGTGGAAGCCATTGAACGTCTGTACACTGAAGCGTTGGCTTTGGTGGAATCCTTTGACGGAAAGTCCGTCTTTGACCTGTACTGCGGTACCGGTACTATCACGCAGATTCTGGCCCTGAAAGCGAAGGAAGTACTGGGTATTGAACTGGTGGAAGAAGCTGTGGATGCAGCACGTATCAACGCAGCAGGCAACGGCCTGACTAACTGCAAGTTCCTGGCTGGCGACGTTTTCGAAGCACTGCAGAACGTATCCGAAAAGCCGGATGTAATCGTGGTTGACCCGCCTCGCGTTGGCATCCAGCCTAAAGCACTGGACAAAATCATCGCCTACGGCGTGAAGGAAATTGTCTACATTTCCTGTAACCCTAAAACCCTGGTTGAAAACCTGAAATACATGGACTACTACGGTTACAAGTGCAAGTACCTGAAGCCGTTCGACAACTTCCCGATGACCAAGCACACAGAATGTATTTGTCTGCTGCAGAAGGTGAAATAAATGTCTTCTGTGAAAACCGGACTGGTTCTGGAAGGCGGCGGCATCCGCGGCATTTATACGGCTGGGGTGCTGGATGTCTTCCTGGATGAAGGAATTGAATTTGACGGTGTCATCGGCGTTTCTGCCGGTGTCATCCACGGGTGCTCCTATCTGTCCAAGCAGAGGGGGAGAAGCGTCCGTTATATGACGAAATACTGCAAGGATCCCCGGTTCATGAGTTTTAAAAGCTGGTTGAAAACGGGTGATATCGTGGGAGCAGATTTCTGTTATCATGAAATTCCGGATAAGCTGGATCCTTTCGATCATGATGCTTATGAGCAGCGGACTGCCAAGTTTTATGCCACGGTGACCAATCTGGAAACCGGCAAAGCAGAGCATATCGAGCTTTCCGAGCTGTGCGAAGGCATCGAATGGGTGCGGGCGTCTGCGTCACTTCCGTATTTTTCACGGCCAGTTGAAATCAACGGTGTGAAGTACCTGGACGGTGGCTGTGCAGACAGTGTGCCAGTGAAGGCTTTCCGTGACATGGGTTACGGACGGAACGTCGTGATTCTCACTAAGGAAGCAGGCTATCGAAAGAAGCCGGAAGCATCACTGATGACAAAGCTGAAATATCGTAAGTATCCTGAATTTGCCAAGGCGCTGCTCAGTCGTGCAGAGAACTACAACCGATGCATGGATGAAATTCTGGAGATGGAGAAGCGAGGGGAAGTATTCCTCATTCAACCATCGGTAAAGCTTGATATCGGACGAACCGATACAGATCCGGATAAGATACAGCGTGCTTATGACCAGGGAGTGGCCGATGCGAAGGCTTTGCTGGGGGAACTGAAGACGTGGATGAAAGGAAAAAATACAGAAAATCCCTGAAAATCGACAGAAAATCCCTGAAAACTTACATTTTCTGAAATAAATTTATAAAAAATAGAAAATACAAGTATAATGTGAACCATGAACCGGTTCACATTATTTTTTTGCTTAATTTACAGAAAGTGAGAGATTATGGATTACGAACGTTTTAAAGAAAAAATCATAAAGAAGATAAAAAATCTTGCTCCTGGTGAGATGAGGAACTGCAGAATAGAAGTAGAAACACGGTATAAGGTAAATGAAAAGCTGGATGCTTTAACTTTCGTCCCGGTGGAGACCTGCGGCAGGATGCGGGCATTTCCTGTGTTCTATCTGCAGGAACTGTATGATCTCTATCTGGCGGGTAATTCACTGGAACGGATTGGCCGGTATGTTATTTCCATGCTGAGGGAAGTGCCGTCTGATGAAGTTATCGAAACAGGTTCTTTCGCGCCGGATAACATGAAAGAACAGGTGATTCTGCAGCTTATAAATTATGAAAGGAATATTCAGCTGCTTTCTGATATACCGCATCGAAGATTCCTGGATCTGGCAGTTATTTACCGTTCGGTGATTCAGTATGACGAAGATAAGTGGTCCAGCATGATTGTAACCAATGAAACCATGAGAGAATGGCATATGACAGAAGATGAACTGTATCAGCAGGCCTGGGAATATACTTCTAATCGGTTCCCGTTCGTTCTGAAGGATACGGGCAGAATGTTCGGCAGCGGGATTGTGGTGGAACATGGACAGAGGCGAATGCATTTTCTGACTACTGAACTGATGCGGTTTGGAGCAGCTGCAATGCTGTATCCGGATATACTGAAGATGGCAGCTGATATATATGGCAGTGGATTTGCTATACTGCCGGGATCCATTCACGAGCTTTATCTTATAAAAGATACACCGGAATGTGCAGCTGCGTGGAAGGAGGCAGTGGTCTGTGCCAATACGGAGCTGGTTCCGCCGGCGGATTATCTGTCTGACTCTGTGTATTACTATAATTTTGATGATGAAACAATAAACATATTATTGTAAACAAAATAAAAAGGACCTGTAAGCTTTCGTACAGGTCCTTTTATAATGCTATTCTTCAGTTATGACGCTCTGATCCAGCCAGGTAATAATGGAACCAGTAATATTCTGCTTGGATTTAGATGTAATGCCGCAGAAAATCATTGGAATTTCAGGGTTTCTTTCATGGAGTGCAGAACATGAGGTTAGTATTGCTGTATTTTCCTCGACCATGCTTTTCTCTGTAAAGTCTTCAAATGCATGACGGAATGTTTCAACCAGTTCCGCAGTCAGTTCATTTTCTGATCCATTATAAATCGGTATATTTTCTCTGATTTCGAATTTCATGTCACAGAGGCCGCAGATTGTTTCGTAAACCTCTGAGATTTCATCCATAATCAGGTCATCGCAGCACATTACTGCGGTATCAATTTTCAGGTGGCCGTCTTTGGTGGAGATTCTGCCGATGTTGGTCAGTGCAATTACAGTTCCTTCGTCATCTCGGGTGTATACGCCGTTAAATGCAGTGTACATCAGGCTTACCAGATTGTCAGTATCGTCTCCCTCTATAACTTTGGAAGGGAGGTCAGTTTCTTCATAAGTATATTCAACTTCAGGATAATCCTCACGATACTTTTCGTAGAATTTTTCGATGGAATTATTCATTTTCTTTTCGAACTTGGCTGTATCACTTTCGTTGATAACTACTACCATGCTTGCTTTGGACGGTGTAATCATTTCATCTGTACCGCCACGGAAACTGGAAAGTTCGAAGAGAAGGGATGTGGACTTGAAGTTTGCAAGAACGCTTCCCAGTGTTTTGATTGGGTTCATTCCTGCTGTGTATTTTTCACGGATGGAAAGGGATGGACAATTTTTTATCTCTATTTTATATGCTTTATTATATGACGGCTTAGTATAGTGCAGTTTGTCCGTGATCCGAATGTGCTGATAACCGCCGGTGACCGTTGAAATACGGTACGATGATGTTTTACCCAGACAGAATATGGCTGTATTCTCAGCAAAATGCGAGGTGTCAGGCATTTGTATATCGTTTTCTTCATTCAGGTCTTCGGCGAGGAAGAATATCTGTATGTTTCCGTTGTTTTCGGCACCTTTTGCGATGGTAAGTGCTCCAGATATTTCTTCGATGTGTGATTCCATATTGGACGAATCATAGGAACAGAAGATGGCAGCCGGCTGGGCAGATTCAGAAGCCGTGTCTGAAGCAGGAATATTATAGATGATGTTGCCTGCAGCATCGGAAACCGCTGCAATCTGCTTGTTTTTCGCCCAGGTAAGCAGGTAGTTTCCTACATCGGTGTTATTGTTCATGGAACCCAGTGAATCACGCAGGTCCGTTTCATATGCATTTAATTTTTCTTCTACAACCTGATTCAAAGACGGTGCTTCTTCGGGTTTGTCATGGAACAGAATAAACAATCCCCCTGAAAGCATCAGAAGAGCAGCAGCTGCTGCAGCCATAATAATGTGTTTTTTTCTCATATCTTTTACCCCTTTGTATAATACTTTATAAAAAAATGAAAGCAGTCTTTTATAAAAGCATGAAATATGATACCATATTTTTAAGATAAAAGACAGTACTTTACTAAATTATCATTGTGTTATAAGAAATGGAGCAAGTATGAAACTGGAAGGAAAACATGTATATATAAGAGAAAGCAGTTTTGATGACTGTACATATTTTGCTGAGTGGGAAAAAAAGCCTGAAGTTACCGAATTCTTTACAATCAATGAAAGCCGTGACTACGAAGAAGTAGTCAGAGAATTTATTGAGCGTCTGCCGGATCCTACACAGGTGCAGTTCACTATATGCAGTATGGAAGATGACCGCCCAATGGGCAGAATCTACATCAGCCGTATCGATGATCACTATGATTCTCTGGATATCACACGTATTTATATCGCTGACAAATCTATGAGAGGAAAGGGCCTGGGAGAAGAGGCACTCTGGCTGGCACTGGATTATGCCTTTGAAGTCCGCGGCTGTGAGCGTGTAACCCTCGATTATTTCACCGGAAATGAGATCGCATCAGCACTGTATCTTAAGGCAGGATTTGTAAATGAAGGAAATATGCGACATGGCGGAAAGAAAAATGGACAGTATGTGGACCTGCATCTCATGTCCATGCTGAGGGAAGAATATCTGTCAAGCAAATCATGCAAAAAATAAAAAATTATATTTGATTTCATAGCCTTGACTTTTGGGCTATGTGGTATATAATCTTAAAAGCAACACAAGATATAGTGTTTCATCTTGTGCTGTTTTAATTCGTTAAAAAGTATTACAAATAGATTAAAAGGTAAAGAGAGGACCACATGAACAGAATCAGACAGATTGTAAAAAGAGATGGTAGAACAGTTCCGTTCGAACTGGATAAAATTTCCGATGCTATCTTTAAGGCCGCACAGGTTCTGGGCGGCAGAGACAAGGAAATGTCTAAAACCCTGGCGAATGATGTAGAAGCTTATCTGCTGGACATTTGCCACAACAGCATTCCAACCGTGGAACAGATTCAGGACGCTGTAGAAAAAGTCCTCATTGAAGCGGGTCATGCAAGAACTGCCAAGGAGTTCATCCTGTACCGTGCAGAAAGAACCCGTGTCAGAGATATGAATACCAAACTGATGCGTATTTATGAAGATCTGACTTTCAAGGAAGCGAAAGAAAACGAAATCAAGAGAGAAAACGCAAACATCGACGGAAATACTGCTATGGGTACCATGCTGAAGTATGGTTCTGAAGGCGCTAAGGAATTCTATAAGATGTATGTAATTGACCCTAGACACGTAAAGGCTCATGAAGAAGGGGATATTCATATCCATGATATGGACTTCTATACTCTGACCATGACCTGCTGTCAGATTGACCTGGTTAAGCTGCTGGAAGGCGGTTTCTCCACCGGTCACGGTCACCTGAGAGAACCAAACGATATCGAAAGCTATGCAGCTCTGGCTTGTATTGCAATTCAGTCCAACCAGAATGACCAGCACGGCGGACAGTCCGTACCAAACTTCGACTATGGTATGGCACCTGGCGTACGTAAGGCATACAAGAGACTGTATAGAAACAATCTGGGCAAGATGCTGGACTTCCTGCATGACATCACTGACGGTGTGGATCAGGTTAAGGCAATCGGTAAGAAAATTGAAGAAGAATACGGCATTGAACCATGCATGTCATGGGACAATAACTATAAAGAACTGGAACTGGCTGAGCTGAAGAAAATTGTCAGCGAAGAAGATGCAAAGAAGATGCAGGACCGTTCCACTATCTATGCAGATAAGGAAATCGTAAGAAAGACTTATCAGGCAATGGAAGCTTTCATTCACAACCTGAACACAATGCACTCCAGAGCCGGTGCACAGGTACCGTTCAGCTCCATCAACTACGGTACTGACACTTCTCCGGAAGGCCGTCTGGTTATTGAATCTGTAATGAAGGCTACTGAAGCTGGTCTGGGATTTGGCGAAACTCCAATCTTCCCAATCCAGATTTTCAAGGTTAAGGAAGGCGTAAACTACAATCCGGAAGATCCGAACTACGACCTGTTCAAGCTGGCATGCAGAGTTTCCGCTAAGCGTCTGTTCCCGAACTTCTCCTTCCTGGATGCTCCGTTCAACAAGCAGTACTATG
>JAZNKW010000068.1:0-14800 GCA_045578745.1 Anaerovoracaceae bacterium | reverse complement strand
CCTCAAGATTAAACCTTGCGCTTAGGTAACCACCTACGCACTCTTTACGCCCAATAATTCCGGATAACGCTTGCCCCATACGTATTACCGCGGCTGCTGGCACGTATTTAGCCGGGGCTTTCTCCTGTGGTACCGTCACTTTCTTCTTCCCACAGATCAGAACTTTACAACCCTAGGGCTTTCATCGTTCACGCGGCGTTGCTGCATCAGGGTTTCCCCCATTGTGCAAGATTCCCTACTGCTGCCTCCCGTAGGAGTTTGGACCGTGTCTCAGTTCCAATGTGGCCGATCACCCTCTCAGGTCGGCTACTGATCGTCGCCTTGGTGAGCCGTTACCTCACCAACTAGCTAATCAGACGCAGGCCCATCCTTTGCCGATAAATCTTTGACCGAAAGAAGATGTCTCCTCTCGGTATTATGAGGTTTTAATCATCGTTTCCAATGGCTATCCCTCTGCAAAGGGCAGGTTGCCTACGCGTTACTCACCCGTCCGCCGCTCTCATTTCCTTCAATCTACCGAAGCTTCAATCCGGAAAATCCCGCTCGACTTGCATGTGTTAGGCACGCCGCCAGCGTTCATCCTGAGCCAGGATCAAACTCTTAATTAAATGGTATATCTAAGCTTTCGCTTTAAATATCTTCTTAAAAGTTTTCTGATTTCTCAGATGAACGCAATTGCGTTCGCTAATTCATTTTAGAATTATTGTCTGTTTTAAGAAATTGTCGAGAAACTCTCGCTCAATCGTCTTACCGATTTCTGCTGATTGTTTCAAATTTATTTGACTAAATTCTTACACTATGAAGTTTTCAATGTTCAGCCGCCGCTCAGCGGCAACTATATTAATATAACACAGTATGTTTAGAAAGTCAATACCTTTTTTAGACTTTTTTCAACTTATTTTGCATAGTTATATTTTAGAGTATCAAAAGCTCCGTCAAGTACACCGCAGCACAGGCCGCAGCCGCAACCTTCACCAGGTTTCCGTCAAACCATGCGGCAATCAGCGCTACTGCAAATGCCACAATCCCGGATACCGGCGAACTGGTCGCCGTTACAATCGCCGGGAAGGCCATTACTGCCAGTGTCACATAAGGAACATAATATAAGAAGGAACGGATAAATGTATTCGTAATTTCCTTCTTGATCAAAGTCAGAGGCAGTGCGCGGATCGCATAAATTGTCAGCGCCGCCACTGCAAAATAGATATAGGTATTATGCTGCAGATTCATCACTGTCCCTCCTTCTCCATCGGTACCGGCCGGATTACCGCTGCCGCAGCTGCAATTGCCACGGTCAGTATGATAATACGGGTACCGCTGTCAATCTCACATAATAAAGGAAGGTATGTGAATGCCAGACTGCCCGCCATGGAGGCCGCCACTACCACAGCTACCGTGCGGTCGGATTTTGCCGCGGGAATTACAACAGCCAGGAACATGGCATATAATGCTACCGCAAGTGCGCTTGTCAGACTGGCCGGCAGAATGTTCCCTACCAGCACACCCAGCACAGTTCCCAGGGCCCAGAGCGGAGATCCAACAGAAATCGCCCCAAAATTATAATACGGATTCAGTTCACCCTTTACGGACGCTGAAATGCCGAAAATCTCGTCTGTCACGAAATAAGCCAGAAGCATTCGTTTCCACAGAGGGGTGTTCGGATTAATCTTCTGAGACAGGGCCGCCGACATGAGCATATAACGGATATTGAGCACAAGCTGAGTAATCATCATGGCCAGATAACCTGACTGTCCTGCAATCACCGTAATCACAGCAAACTGTCCTGCAGATGCGTGGAGCATCAGCGACATGAGGCCCATCTGAAATGCAGTAATCCCGGCTTCTCTGGCTGCAATGCCCAGTGTGAATCCCACCGCAAAATATCCCAGACCAATAGGGACGCCTTCCCGCAGGCCTCTTACATACCATTGTCTGTTATCGTTTATCATGGTTATTTCTTCTTTCTGTACTGGCCAGCCACCTTGCGCTTCAGTTTTCCGGTACTGTAGTCAGGCATCTGAGGCTTCGGAAGCTTCCAGTGGTATTTTGCCGCCAGCAGACGCAGTACAATAACCAGAACGGTGCAGAGCATAATGGCAGTGCTTTCGCCCAGCATACGCCAGCAGATTACACAGAATACCGCCCCGATAATGGATGCCGTACCGTAGAAATGCTTTACGAATACATAAGGATCTACTGATGCCATTGTGTCACGGAGCACACCGCCGCCAATACCTGTTACAACCCCTACGAATATATAAAGGAACATACTGTATTCTTCTGACAGATGGAAGGCCGCTGCCACGCCTACTGCAGTAAACACACCCAGGCCGATGGCATCAGATACCAGCATGAGGGAATCATAGAACTTTCTGTGCTTTGCAAAGAAGTCCAGAACCCGCGGCATGCAGAAAATCAGAATTGCCACGATCGCAACTGTCGCATACACCGGATTCTGAAAGGCCTTCGGTGGATGAATACCCAGCACCAGGTCACGGATGATTCCGCCTCCGATGGCAGGGCTCAGTCCCAGAATGATGATGCCCAGCAGGTCCATCTTTTTATCCAGGGCCACAGTTACACCGGACAGGGCGAATGCCACCGTTCCGATGATTTCAAGGACAAATGTAATGTTTTCTGTTGTAAACATAAAAAAACACCTCCTGAAGGATCTTAAATAAAAAGTAGAATTCTCTGTCTTTTTACCTGAAAGATTCTCCGTCGGTGTTGGATTGCTTCATCGGTGGTGTCGTGTGTGCACGCTTTCCAGAGCGCTGTCCGAAAACGGTCCTTTTGCCTGAGAGTTTCAGCACCTTCGGCGGCAGATTTTGCCCCGCAAAATCCGCTCTCTCCCGTTCCCATCAACCAGCGGATTCAGTATATCACGGTTTTTCTTCCGATGTCAACCTGCCCGCAATACAAAATCCCGCACAGCTGCAGAAAACTGCATCCATGCGGGATCGTTTCATTTCATTATATATTGCAGATCTATTTCAGATAGTCCAGCAGAGGCGCACCTTCCGCCAGATACCAGTCATAGGTCGGCATGTTCAGGAAGAACACACGATTCTCTGCAAATCCAACTTCATAAGAAGGTTCGCTTTCGCCGTTTACATATACACGGATGTCAGAGGTGAACGCCACACCTTCCTTATCTGCAAACCAAAGTCGTTTCAGACTGGTTTCATCCAGCACTGTATAGAATGCTTCGATATCCGCTTGAGATGCGAGCGTCGTTTTTATGCCGTCCCCATCTTCCGGATAAACGGTGATTTCCACAGCACTAATTGCATCTTTCTGCTTGTCCAGCCCCCAGTATTCCGCCATATTCTGCGGTGTCACCTGATAAATCAGGCTTCCCGCCAGAACACACACCAGAACAAACAGCAGGACACGAATAGCCTTCTGGAAAGGCGTACGCTTTGCATCATACTTTTTCAGCTCACCGAACTGCTTTTCCACCTGCGGACCGCCGCCGCTTTTCACAGCATTAGCCCCTGCTGCAGTTCCGGTCCAGCCGCCCTTTTTATTTCTCTTCGCCATAACGCAGTTAACCCAGTTCTACCATGTGGAACTTCTTCTTGCCCTTCTGGATCAGCAGCTTGCCGTCTTCGAACATATCCACAGTAACCATCAGCTTCTTGTCTTCTACCTTCTTGCCACCGATGGACAGGCCGCCCTGTTCGATGGTACGGAAGCCTTCGCCGTTGGAAGGAACCAGACCCAGAGTTCTGATCAGGTTTACTACACCCATACCTTCACCTTCGAAGTCAGCCGCAGGCATTACAGTAGTAGGAATGTTTGCCATGTTTCCGCCGCCGGAGAATGCTGCACGTGCACCGTCCAGCGCCTTCTGTGCTTCTTCTTCGCCGTGAACCAGCTTGGTTACTTCGAATGCCAGAACTTCCTTCGCCTTATTGATTTCAGCACCTTCCAGTGCAGACAGTCTTTCAACTTCTTCCATAGGCAGGAAAGTCAGCATACGCAGGCACTTGTTCACGTCTGCATCTCCAACGTTTCTCCAATACTGGAAGAATTCGTATGGGCTGGTCTTTTCAGGAGACAGCCACAAAGCACCCTTTGCAGTCTTACCCATCTTCTGTCCTTCGGAGTTGGTCAGCAGAGAGAAGGTCATACCATAAACATCCTTATCGGTTTTCTTCTTTGTCAGCTGTACGCCGTCGATGATATTGGACCACTGGTCGTTGCCGCCAAACTGAATCTTAACGTCGAAGTCACGCGCCATTACCATGAAGTCATAGGACTGGAGCAGCATGTAGCCCAGTTCCAGGATGGTCAGACCGCCTTCACGTTCCATTCTCTGCTTGAAGCATTCTGCTCTCAGCATGGTGTTTACATTGAAGCAGGAACCGATTTCTCTCATGAAATCGATGTAGCTCAGAGGACGAATCCATCTCGCGTTGTTTACAGAAACAGCCTTGCCAGGCAGAGGTTCTCTGTTCTGGTGGCCAGGTTCGTATACACCGTTATTTCCTTCATACTTCCATTCGTCATCGAAGTCCAGGAACTTGTCAAACAGCTTCTTGAATTCGGAACAGTTGTGTTCGATGGTTTCGATGGTCATCATCTGACGCATGTCAGCACGGCCGGAAGGGTCACCTACCATACCGGTACCGCCGCCGATCAGAACAACCGGAGTATGACCGAATTTCTGCATGTACATCATGATGATAACCTGCATGAAGTGACCTACGTGCAGGCAGTCTGCAGTTGGGTCGAAACCGATATAGAACTTAACCTTTTCGTTCTGCAGCAGTTCTCTTACTTTTTCTTCGTCAGTGGACTGCTCGATAAATCCTCTTTCCTTTAATACGTCATAAACATTATCATGCTTGCTCACGCTGTCAGGAATAAAATCAAAATTCATTTCTGTATTTCCTCCAAAATTTATTTCATAGTACCGAAGAGTCTGTCTCCGGCATCGCCCAGACCAGGAATGATATAGTTGTTTTCATTCAGGTGGTCATCCAGGGCTGCTACATAAACATCCACATCCTTATGTAGGTTCATCAGTCTTGTCAGACCTTCCGGAGCTGCAATCAGACACATGAATACGATGTCCTTGCCGCCGCGTTCCTTGATGAAATCAATAGCCGCAATGGCAGAACCGCCGGTTGCCAGCATAGGATCCACAACAAAGATTTTTCTCTTATCCAGATCCTTCGGCATCTTGCAGTAGTATTCTCTAGGCAGGCTGGTTTCTTCATCGCGTTCCAGACCGATATGGCCTACCTTTGCATTCGGAACCAGTGCCAGCATACCGTCCACAAAGCCCAGACCGGCTCTCAGGATCGGAATGATTGCAATATCTTCCCCATCCAGCATATTCACCTTTGCCTTGCACATCGGTGTTTCAATCTCCACTTCCTTCATTGCCAGGTCGCGGGTCATTTCAAATCCCATGAGCATAGCTACTTCAGTAGCCAGTTCACGGAATTCCTTAGTGGTGGTTTCCTTCATTCTCATCAGGGAAACCTTGTGCTGAATTAACGGATGATCGAAAATATATGCTTTACCCATAATCTCTCTCCTTTTTCTGTATCGTTTACTATGTCAGCTGCTTACATCTGATCCAGCATGTCTACACGTCTCTGGTGGCGTCCGCCTTCGAACTCAGTATCCAGCCATGCATCTACAATCTGCATTGCCAGACCGGTTTCAGTAGTTCTGCCGCCCAGCGCCAGTACGTTAGCATTGTTATGCTGCTTGGTCAGGGTTGCCATTTCCACGGAAGTGCACAGACCGCAGCGCACGCCTTTCACCTTGTTGGCTGCGATGGAAATACCGATACCGGTACCGCATACTACGATGCCTACATCAGCCTGACCGGAAACAACGGCTTCGCCGCATGCTTTGCCATATGCCGGATAATCTACGGAATCTTCGTTATGAGTTCCCAGATCCAGAACTTCCAGACCTCTTTCCAGCAGATGTGCCTTTACTTCTTCTTTCAGCTTAAAACCGCCATGATCGCTTGCTACTGCAATTTTCATTTTCTGTGCCTCCTGTTATTATGCTTTCAGTTTAAACTTCTATTATATGATATCCTGCTGATTTGAACATACGGTTCATCACAGCGAAACCCACGCCGTCTTCCTTCAAGGCTGCAGCGAAGATTACATCCACGCCCGCCTTGTCCATAGCACGCAGCTCTGCAAAGAAATTATGTGCCGCTTCTTCCGGCTTGCTGTCATCGTAGATGATGACGCCTACTTTCTCCCCAAACTGCACACGCTCCATCTTGGCCTCGGCGATTGCCAGGCGTACTGCTTCCGGCTCACCCTTGAAGATAATCATTTCTGCCTTCGGTGCATAGTGGGTGTATTTCTGTCCCGGAGATTTCGGTTTAAAGTCAGCATCGGCAATCTTTGCCGGGCCGTTCACTGCTGCCGGATCTTCAACCAGAACCGGTTTCTGCAGCAGGGCCGGGTCGAGAGCCACCGGTTTTCCCAGTACCTTCTCAAAATCTTCTGCTGTCAGCTTTCCCGGACGGAGAATCATCGGCGTTTCACCGGTCATATCGATAACGGTGGACTCGATGCCGATCTGGCAGTTGTCCCCCATCACTACTGCATGGATGCGTCCGTTCAGGTCATCCAGCACATGCTGACCGGATGTAGGGCTTGGTCTTCCTGATGCGTTGGCACTCGGTGCCGCAATCGGTAAGCCAGATTCGGAAATCAGCGCCAGTGCTACCGGATGATCCGGCATGCGGACCGCCACAGTATCCAGGCCGCCGGTGGTCACTCTCGGAACCTGCGGCAGCGCTTCCACAACCATGGTCATCGGACCAGGCCAGAAAGCATCCATCAGAATTTCCATATCCGCTGTCACTTTGTCCGTCAGGCAGCCAAGGGCTTTGCGGTCTGCGATGTGAAGAATCATAGGGTTATCACTTGGACGGCCTTTAGCCGCATACACTTTCCCTGCAGCTTCAGAATCCATACCGTTTGCACCCAGTCCATATACGGTTTCCGTAGGGAACGCAACCAGCCCTCCGTCACGGAGAATTGCCGCTCCTTTCCGGATATCTTCTTCAGTTGTTCCTAAAATAATTGTTTCAAGTCTTTCCATTCTTTTATTGCATTCACTTCATTCCTGCAGGTCTTACAGGTTCTTCATCTTTTCAGCCTGGTCGGAGGTGATCAGACCGTCTACGATTTCATCGATGTCGCCATCCAGGAAGTTATCCAGCTTGTAGATGGTCATGCCGATTCTGTGATCGGTTACACGGCCCTGCGGGAAGTTATAGGTACGGATACGTTCGGAACGGTCACCGGAACCTACCTGGGACTTTCTTTCAGCAGAGATTTCTGCATTCTGTTCCTGCAGCTTCAGGTCATACAGACGGGAACGCAGTACCTTGAAGGCCTTATCCTTGTTCTTAATCTGGGACTTTTCATCCTGACAGGTTACTACCAGACCGGTAGGAATATGTGTCAGACGAACTGCGGAGTCGGTGGTGTTTACGCACTGACCGCCGTTACCGGAGGAACGGTAAACGTCTACACGTACATCGTTTGGATTGATTTCTACTTCTACGTCATCTACTTCAGGCAGTACTGCAATAGTAGCTGCGGAAGTATGGATTCTGCCGGAGGATTCGGTAGCAGGTACGCGCTGTACTCTGTGAGTACCGGATTCATACTTCATGCGGGAGTATGCACCCTTACCCTTAATCAGTACGCTGGCTTCCTTAATGCCGCCGATACCGGTATCGTTGATATCCATGATTTCTGCCTTCCAGCCGCGGCGTTCTGCATAACGCAGATACATTCTCAGCAGGTCGTTGCCGAAGAGAGCAGCTTCGTCACCGCCGGTACCTGCACGGACTTCCAGAATTACGTTCTTCTCGTCGTTAGGGTCCTTAGGCAGCATGAGAATCTTCAGTTCGTCTTCCAGCTGCGGAATACGGTCTTCCAGCTCAGAGATTTCCATCTTCGCCAGTTCCTTCAGCTCTTCGTCACCCATGTCCAGCATGTCTTTTGCTTCTGCCATGGAGTCCTTCGCAGCCTTGTATTCCTTATACTTGTTTACGATCGGTTCCATTTCGCCCATTTCTTTAATGTGCTTCTGCCACAGAGGCTGATTGTTGATGATTTCCGGGTCGGAAACCTTCATGGACAGTTCATCGTATTTTTCTAATACAAATTCCAGTTTATTAAACATGTTCTTCTCCTTTTTGAAAAAAACTATAAAAAATCATATTTTCCTAATTTATTATTGTATCATACTTTCTGCAGTTCTTAAAGATATTTCTTCTCAAAATCTGTATCCGGCATGGGTTTTGCGTAATAATATCCCTGTATCAAGTCTGCTCCTGCTTCCCTGATCAGCTTCAGCTGTTCTTCTGTTTCCACGCCTTCTGCCAGGCACTTCATTCCGAATCCATGGCAGCATGTCAGCAGTGATTTCAGCAGAACTTCCATCTTCTCCGATTTCGGCAGTGTCCAGATTAAACCTGCGCTCAGTTTGATAATGTCCCAGTCAAAGAGGGACAGGCTTTCGATAGAGGAGTTTTCTACTCCAAAATCATCAATCGCCACCAGATATCCGTCTTTCTTCAATTTATCCAGCAATGCATAGAATCTTTTCTCAGATGTCTCCTCATGAGATTCTGTAGCCTCAAACACAAAACGGTTCTTCGGCACTCCATACTCACTGCGGATTTCTTCAATTTTTATATGAAAATCCGGTCTGGACATGGTCACTCTGGAACAGTTTACGAATACCGGAAAATCCAGGTCCGGACGCATCTGCCCCCACCTTTTCAAATCTGCACAGATTTTTTCGAACATGGCAAAATCCAGACTGGCAATAATACCGATATCTTCGTACATTTCTATCCATGCTGCGGCTGATTTCAAGATACCCCCGTCACTGCGGCGGCGAGCCAGAGCTTCGCATGCAAAAATTGTTTCATTATCACCATTAATAATAGGCTGATACCAGGTATCATAGCGGTCATTCTGCAGATCATCATATAATGTGGAGTTCATTGCTGTATTCCTTTCCTCTTTAGTGCTTCACCGTATTATGTAAAAAACCCGGAAGCGTGCTTCCGGGTTCCGTTTTCGATTATTAACCGATGTTGTACTTGTTCTTGAACTTTTCTACGCGGCCGCCTCTGTTGATGAACTTCTGCTGACCAGTGAAGAATGGGTGACAAGCGGAGCAAACGTCCAGTCTCATTTCTTCCTTCATAGACTTAGTAATGAATTCATTACCACATGCGCAAGTAACTTTACATTCCTTATAACCAGGATGGATTCCTTCTCTCATGTTTGTGTCCTTTCCCGCGGCTTTGCCGCAATATTTTGTATTTGGTTTACTGTAAACATTTTTACAGCCTTTATACTATATCACAGCGAAAGCTTGAAAACAAGCTTTTTTTGATGGTTTTTGAAAGTTTTTTGCTATTTTTTCTTCGGACTCAGAACAGCCACTACAATGCGGTCACGGCCGGCCAGATCTTTCAGTCCGGTAACGAAGCTGTAACGGTCATCCGCAGAAAACATCTTGATAATATCGCTCATCTGGTCATGGCCGATTTCCACCATAACCACACCTTCCTTCTTCAGGAAATCAGGTGCTTCATCCACAATCTGGCGGTAGAAATCCAGTCCGTCTTCACCGCCGTCCAGCGCCATCATCGGTTCATGGTCGCGGACTTCCGGCTCCAGAGTTTCAATCACTTCACGGCGTATGTAAGGCGGGTTGGAAATAATCATGTCAAACTTCTTATTCCCCAGCTTGCCACGGAAAGCCTCGAACATGTCACTCTTTACGAACTTGACGGATTTTGCGCCGAGAGAACGTCCGTTGAGCTCAGCCATAGCCAGAGCATCCGCAGACAGATCGGAACAGGTTACCTTCACGTCTCCGCCCAGCTTTGCCAGGGAAATACCGATGGCGCCAGAGCCGCAGCACAGGTCCAGAACGGACCAGCTGTTTCTGGCCTTGCAGTTCAGATCTTCGTTTCTTACTTTATTTTTCCCAATAACATCCAGGGCGTCTTCCACCATGGTCTCCGTATCCTGGCGCGGAATCAGCACCTTGTCGGAAACCTGGAAAGCCAGGCCCATGAACTCCTGCTCACCGGTAATGTGCTGCAGGGGAACACGGGATGCACGTTTTTCCACCAGAGAGAAATATTCATCACACTGGTTATCCTGCATCACATCCTGCCAGCTGAGCATGAGACGTGTGCGGTCGATGTGCATCATATAACAGAAGAGTTCCTTGGCATCGATGGCTGCATCTGCTACACCGGCTTCAGCCAGGCGGTTCTCTCCGATTTTAATTAATTCTTTTACTGGTAAACTCATTTCTACTCCTCTTCAGCGGGTTCGGTTTCAGTCTGTGGATCTTCTTCAACCGGATCACCGTTCAGGTCACAGATACCCTCAAAATACGGAGTACCTTCCGGCTTCATACATGCCTTCATGGCAGCGATTGCTACTTCCAGATGTCCGTAATCCGGTTCTCTGGTGGTCAGTTTCTGCACGTACAGGCCCGGCAGGCTCAGCACTTTTACAATCGGGCTGTTGCTGCGTCCTGCCCATCTCAGCAGCTCATAGGACAGGCCGGCAATAATCGGCAGCACGGCAATACGGCTTACGACACGCATAATTACACTTGGCCATCCCATAAATGCATGAACCAGGACGGCGATAATCATTACGAATACCAGGAAGCTGGTTCCGCAGCGCGGATGCACAGTATAGAAGGACTGTGCGTTTTCAGGAGTCAGTTCCAGTCCCTTTTCAAAACAGTGGATGGTCTTATGTTCTGCACCATGATACTGGAATACGGTCTTGATATCCGGCATCTTGGCAATCAGCACTACATAAATCATGAAAATCAGAATACGCGCCAGACCTTCCACCAGATTCTTCAGCAGAATGCTGTCGGTTACGTAGCTGATCCAGCCTACTGCGATAGTCGGCAGCACCATGAACAGGCCCACGCTCATGGCGATAGCCAGAATCACGGACAGAATCATGAGGATTTTCCAGGCTTTTTCCTTGCCCAGCTTTTCCTCAACCCACACGTCGAATTTATCCTTTTCATATCCTTCCGGATAGAACTCTTCCAGCTTATCGGCAGAGTACATGAGTACTTTGGTACCCTGTACCAGAGATGCCACGAAGTTTACCACCCCGCGGATCAAAGGAATCTTACCCCACTTGCTGCCTTTCGGGCTCGGTTCGGTCTTCATGAAGATACGGCCGTCCGGCAGACGGATGCCGATGGCAGTTCGTTCCGGACTTCGCATCATGATGCCCTCGATAATCGCCTGACCGCCGATGGAAGTCGGGCAGGCATCTTTTACAAATACTTTCTTTAAATCCATATGTCTTCCCCTTGTTTAATCGTTGCTCAGAACTTTCTTAATAATCTGTACAAAGTTCTTGTTATTTTTCGTATGCGCCAGGTTGTCGATGATTTCTTCTGCAACTTCCTGACCATTTCGATTTGCCATGGCCCTTCTCATGAGCCATACTGCTTCCATTTCCTCCTGGTCAAGGAGCAGGTCTTCCCTTCTGGTGCCGGACTTGTTCAGGCTCACCGCAGGGAATATACGCATTTCAGACAGTCTTCTGTCCAGATGCAGTTCCATATTACCTGTACCCTTAAATTCCTCAAATATAACATCATCCATGCGGCTTCCGGTTTCTACCAGCGCTGTAGCCAGAATGGTGATAGATCCGCCTTCTTCCATCTTGCGGGCTGCACCGAAGAACTTCTTCGGTTTGTGCAGGGATGCCGGGTCCAGACCGCCGGACAGAGTTCTTCCGGAGGATGGAACCACCAGATTGTAAGCTCTCGCCAGACGGGTGATGCTGTCCATCAGAATGATGACATCCTTTCCGTGTTCCACCAGGCGCTGTGCACGGGCCAGCACCATTTCCGCCACCTTCACGTGGTGTTCCGGCAGCTCATCGAAGGTGGAATAAATCACTTCCCCGCTCTTCAGAGAGCGCTTCATATCTGTTACTTCTTCCGGACGTTCGTCTACCAGCAGAACAATCAGTTCAGCTTCCGGACAGTTTTCTTCGATAGCATGTGCTACCTGCTTCAGCAGCACAGTCTTACCGGCCTTAGGCGGTGCCACAATGAGCCCTCTCTGCCCCTTACCGATTGGTGCCACCAGGTCGATGACACGGGTGGCCAGGCTGCGGCTGTCGGTCTCCAGCCGAATTCTCTCGTATGGAAATACCGGTGTCAGCTTGTCAAAATCCGGTCTGCGGATGGCTGCCCCCGGTTCATCACCGTTCACAGTCAGTACGTACAGCAGCGCCCCGAACTTTTCTCCCGGATTGGGCAGACGGGTGATGCCGCGGATTTTGTCCCCGGTCTTCAGGCGGAAACGCCGGATCTGAGTCGGAGACACGTAAATATCTCTTTCACTGGTCAGGAAGTTATTAAAGCGCAGAAATCCGAAATCGTTTTCTTCCACGATTTCCAGGATGCCTTCCACTTCAGGACGCTCCTGTTTCTGCTGTTCCTGAGGCTGCACTTCTGCTGCCTGCACTTCCACCACTTCTTCGTTTGTATTCAGAATCTGTTCACTCATGGGTGTACCTTTTCACGGCCTTTTGTTCGGCCGTCCTTTCAGAAAAAGTCATACATAGTAATTGTATACCCCAAAACATAAAATTACAAGCAAAATAAGACCCGAACGCAGAAAAGCCTTCGGGTCTCTTAAGTTCAGATTTTATGCCAGTCCCTTGATAGCACCCAGCAGCAGGTGGAAACGCTGCTCGATGGAGTCTGTCAGCAGGAATTCATCCACACTGTGATACTTGTCACTTTCCGGACCGCAGCCGTCCATTACAGCACATCCCATTGCGGACAGCAGGCTGCCGTCGGATGCACCGCCTACGCTGAGGAAGTCAGGATGGATGTCCAGCTTTTCCGCTTCTGCACGCAGCAGGTTCATCATGGTTTCAGTGTTTTCGTTTGGTTCCATTGGAGGCATCTGACCTGCCTTCTTCCAGGACACAGATACACGGTCATCGGCTGGAGCCGCACAGATTGCATCCAGCTTCGCTTCGAATTCCGCCAGCTGTGCAAAGCTTGTGTAGCGTACGTCGAATACAGCTTCGCACTCTGCAGCGACTACATTGGATGCGCTGCCGCCCTTCACTACGCCGGCATTTACAGTCAGACCGGTTTCAAAATCAGTCAGAGCATGCATCTTCTGGATGATATCTGCCATAGCCAGGATTGCGCTTGCACCGTCCTTTGGAGCGTTGCCTGCATGGGATGCGATACCCTTACAGGAAATCACGATGTCAGCCACACCCTTTCTCTGGTATACGAAATGACCGCCTACTCTGCCAGGTTCCAGAACGAAACCATAACGGCTCTTGGCTGCCACTGCCTGCATAGCATGTTCGGAATCTTCAGAACCGATTTCTTCGTCACTGTTGTGGCATACGCAGATCTTCAGATCCGGACACTCTTCTCTCAGTACGCGGGTCAGATGGAATGCCATCAGGTCACCGGCCTTCATATCGCCTACGCCAGGACCGTACGCAACCTTACCGTCTTCACTCAGAGTGAACGGACGCTCAGCCACAGTACCCTTATCAAAAACAGTGTCCAGATGGCCCAGGAAGAGCACATCCACTTCTTCCGCTTCCGGATGAGTGAACACTTCTACATAAGGACGGCCGCTTTCGCCCTGCTGCACGCGGACAGGTTTCAGGCCGATGCTTTCGTATTTTGCACAGATAAAATCAGCAACCTTGTTCAGGCCGTCGATGTCATGGGAGCCACTGTCGATGTTTACCAGTGCTTCCAGATCTCTCATATATTCTTCTTTATTAAAAATTGCCATTGGACCTTACCTCCATAATTTTAAGATAATTTTATCTTACCCCGCAAACCCCTGCTTGTCAACGAAAAAAGGACTCCGGCCAGCGGAGTCCTTTCGGGTAAGTAATGTATTGAATTGTAATTACTTTCTGTAATCGTAGAAACCGATACCGGTCTTTCTGCCCAGCTTGCCGGCTCTTACCATCTTTCTCAGCAGAGTATGTGCTCTGTACTTAGGATCACCGTATTCGTTATACAGCACATCCATGATAGCCAGCACTACGTCCAGACCAATCAGGTCACCCAGTTCCAGAGGACCCATTGGGTGGTTAGCGCCCAGCTTCATAGCAGCGACGATACCCTTTGCATCCGCAACACCGACAGCCAGGATGCCGATACCTTCGTTAATCATAGGAATCAGGATTCTGTTTACAACGAAACCAGGAGCTTCTTCTACTTCTACTGGAGTCTTGCCCAGAGCTACAGTCAGTTCAACAACAGCAGCCTTGGTTTCTTCGGAAGTAGCCAGACCCTTGATGATTTCAACCAGCTTCATTGCAGGAACCGGATTGAAGAAGTGCATGCCGATAACCTTGTCAGGTCTGCCGGAAGCAGCAGCGATTTCGGTGATGGACAGAGAAGAAGTGTTAGTCGCGATGATAGTTTCAGGCTTGCAGATGCCGTTCAGTTCTGCGAACAGAGCCTTCTTAGCTTCCATATCTTCTGTAGCTGCTTCGATTACCAGGTCAGCATCAGCAATGATGTTGATGTCAGTGGAACCGGTGATTCTGCCCATGATTGCTTCCTTTTCTTCAGCAGTAATCTTTTCCTTGGCAACCATCTTTTCCAGGTTCTTATTTACAGTAGCCAGACCCTTCTCAACGGAAGATTCTCTTCTTGCTCTCATTACTACTTCGTAGCCATTCTGAGCCAGAACCTGAATAATGCCAGC
>JAZNKW010000067.1:0-66205 GCA_045578745.1 Anaerovoracaceae bacterium | reverse complement strand
GGCTACATCGCTGACAGTGATAACAGCGGAGGTACCCACCGCATGGCTGGAAGTGCCGGTGGCCAGGCCCCAGGCGATGTCGGACTTGATCCGCAGCAGTTTCCGCAGTGCAGAGGTTACGATGGACCCCAGGATGCCGGTACAGATGACTGCGATAACTGTACAGCCTACGATGCCGTCCATTTCCCCGGCAATACCGGAGGCAATTGGAGTGGTTACGGATTTTGGGGCCAGGCTGGCGTAGAGTTCCCAAGGCAGACCAAAGGCTTTGGCCATAATCAGGATACCGCCCACAGAGGACAGGCTTCCCAGGAAAATACTGATCAGAATGGCCGGTGCATTGGTTTTCAGGACTTTGACCTGACGGTACAGCGGCACGGCAAAACATACCGTCGCCGGGGTCAGCAGCCAGTTGACCACGTCGGCTCCTGCAGCGTAGTAGCTGTCGTATGGGATGTTCAGCAGAACCAGAAGACCAATGATGGTTGCAGTGGTCAGCAGGATTGGATTGAACAGAACGAATTTAATCCGGTCTGCCAGCTGTTTATACATAACGTAGAGGCCGATGGTCAGGAAGGCGCCGAAGTAGGCGTTTTCGGACAGGAAGGCAATGAAGTTATTCATGACGTTCCTCCTTTCCGCCGGTGCTGCCGGAGCTGCCGCTGGAACGGCTGATGATGAAATCGGCTGTTTTGCCGGTTACGGCATAGCAGATGAAGAAGCTGACCGCCACAATGATGACGATGGGCAGCAGATAATCGGCCAGAATCTGCCAGGTGTCCATGAGCCCCACTGCCAGAGGAACGAAGAGCATTGGCATGATTCCCATAAAAAAGTCTGCGGTGTCTTCCACCTGGTCCAGTTTCACCAGTCCGCACATGAGGGCAATGAACATGAGCAGCATGCCCCATACGGTGGCAGGAATGGGCAGTGGAATCAGCCAGTTGAGGATGCCTCCCAGCACTGCCATAATTAAAATTATAAGAAATTGTTTCACATACTTCATGGTATTTTATCCTGTTCTATGATATAGTAATAAGATAGGCAAATTATGTGTACAGGCCCTGAAATCAGAGGCCTTAACCCATTAAGTATATACCATTTCAAGGAGAGTTGCAAGTCATGAGAAAAGAAGCATCACTGGATATGTGGAAGACTTTATATAATCTGACCGATGAACTGAAAGCACTGGAACCGTGGAAAGATCTGGGGGACCTGGACTTCATCGGCATTCAGGAAAACGGCCGGGAGGAACCGGTTTTTGTAAGAATCGCAGGACAGAACGGAGAGTCCAAAGGCCTGACTATCTATGATGGCACCCGCGGTCTGGGTTACCTGCAGCAGCTGATTATGGCACCGGAAACCTGCATGAATATCGAATATGCGGCTTATGATCAGGAGACTCTGGCGCTGTATTTCGGGGAACGGATTCAGGTGCCGGAAGAGCAGATGCCGATCATTAAAGAACTGGGACTGAAGTTTGCAGGCAAGGGCAACTGGCCTTTCTTCCTGTCCTTCAAGCCGAGATTCGCACCGTGGACACCGGACAGCGAAGAAGTCCGTCTCATGGCGGAAACCCTGGTGCAGATTATCGAAGCGGTGAAGGCACTGCGGGAAGAACGTGTGAAAGTGAAGTTCGACGAGGGCGAGTTCTGTTTCCGATATTTTGACGTGGATGAGCTGAACTGGATGACCGCACCGGCGCGTCTGCCGCTGGTAAATCTGCAGGCTGAAGAAATTGAAATTACCGACGAAATCATGCTTCACCGTCTGAAAAACAAAGAAGTAAACGACATGGACCTGCTTCTGGACTTCGTGTATATGGGCGGTATGATGGAAGATGAAACTTATGACCGTCCGCTGAATCCGCTTATGTTCCTGGTTCTGGACGATGTGACTGGCTTAATGGTGCACATGGACATGGTCCATCCTGCACAGAATGAGGCAGAACTGGTGCTTCAGTTCCTGCTGGCTTACTGTGAACAGTTTGGACGCCCGAGGGGCATGCATGTACGTAACCCGTATGTAATGGCCTCTTTGAAGAATACCTGCGAAACCTTGGAAATTCCACTGGAGCAGGTACAGCTGCCGAAGCTGGATGCTACAGCAGACCGTATTATGACCAAGTTTATGGAACAGATGTAACACGTTGAGATATAAGGAGAAGGACCAGTGAAGATTAAAGACATTTTAGCAAGAGACAAAGTAACCTTATCATACGAAGTATTCCCGCCGAAGAAGGACATGCCGTTTGAGCCGGTTCTGAATGCGGTGGACAAGCTTTGCCTGGACAAACCGGATTTCATGAGCGTGACCTACGGGGCAGGCGGCGGTACAGGACATAATACTGTGAAGATTGCATCTCACGTGCAGAACGAGCTGGGTGTGACCGCGCTGGCTCACCTGACCTGTGTATCTTCCACCCGTGACCAGGTTTCCGCAGCCATCGAAGAAATCAAGGCAGCAGGCATCGAAAATATTCTGGCACTCCGCGGCGACATTCCACAGGGGGAAAAGGCGGGACAGTATCCTGTGGGCCAGTACTTCAACTATGCTAACGAGCTGGTGGAGGAAATCAAGAAGCACGGCGATTTCTGCATCGGTGCGGCATGTTATCCGGAAGGCCATGTGGAAAGTGCAAACAAGGCAGAAGACATTGCCAACCTGAAGCGTAAAGTAGACGCCGGCGTGGACTTCCTGACCACCCAGATGTTCTTTGATAATAATATTTTATATAACTACCTGTACAGAATCCGCGAGCAGGGCATCACCGTTCCTGTGGTTGCCGGCATCATGCCGATTACCAATCCGCGTCAGGTAGAACGTGCGGTGGAACTGTCCGGTACTTACGTGCCGCAGCGTTTCAAAGCCATCGTGGACAAGTTCGGCCACAACCCTGAGGCTATGAAGCAGGCTGGTATCGCTTACGCTACAGACCAGATCATCGACCTGGTGGCTAACGGCGTGAAGGCAATCCACATTTATACCATGAACAAGCCGGATGTGGCACAGGCCATCCGTAACAACCTGTCCTATATCATCGGCGCTGATCAGAAGTAATGGGCGGCTGGCTTCGGTCCGAGGTCCTGCGGTATGCCGGAATGGGCAAAGCAGACCCGGCGGACATCGACCCCCGAATCATTGAATTCGCTGACTGGGCGGTGGAGGAACTGTACCGTCAGTGCAGACCGCGTTTTACCAGCAAAATCTTTTCTGTCAAGGCGATTCCGGAGATTGAAAACGGTCTTCGCTTCGGCGGCGTGCTGGATGTCACCAGCCGTTCTCTGACCGTCAACCTGCGGGACTGCGATGAGGTGGTATTTTTCGCAGCCACACTGGGGGCAGAAGCAGACCGGCTGATCAGCCAGTATTCCCGCCGGAATATGAGCCAGGGGCTGCTGATGGATGCAGCTGCTGCGGCAGTCATTGAGTCCTACTGTGATGGCTACCAGCTGGAACTGGAAAAAGAACTGAACAGAGAATACAAAACCCTTCGACCGCGGTTTTCACCGGGGTACGGGGATTTTGATATCGCACATCAGAGAGATTTCATCCGGTTTATGGATCTGCCGCGGACCATTGGTGTCACACCTACCGAGGGTGGTATGCTCTCTCCGTCTAAATCCGTGACGGCGGTGATGGGTATGAGCCGGTTCAGGAAATATCCAAATCAGGAAATTGAGCGGTGCACCCTTCACGGCTGTGAGGCCTGCCGTAAAAAAGACTGTATTTACAGGAGGAATGTGTAAATCATGAAATATAATATTTTGGAAGCATTAGGAAAGAAAATTCTGTTCTTTGACGGGGGCATGGGAAGCATGCTGCAGAAGAAGGGCATGACACCGGGAGAAAACACCGATATCTGGAACTTTACCCGTCCGGAAGACATCATGGATGTGCACCGTCAGTACCTGGAGGCAGGTTCTGACATCATCCTGGTAAATATGTTCGGCGCCAACCGTCTGAAGGTGGCCGGCACCGGCTACACTGTAGAGCAGCTGGTAAAGCAGGGCATCGCCAATGCCCGTAAGGTTGCCGAAGAGTTTGACCGTCCTGTCTTCGTGGCCGGCGATGTGGCACCGACCGGCAAGCTTCTGCAGCCTCTGGGGGACCTGTCTTTCGACGATGCGTACGACATATTTAAGGAAATCGTGGTTGCTGCTGAAGAGGGCGGCGCCGACTTTATTCATATTGAAACCATGTCCGACACCCTGGAAGTGAAGGCAGCAGTGCTGGCAGCGAAAGAGAATACCAAGCTGCCTGTATTTGCAACTGTCACCTTCGACCAGACCGGCAAAATGCTCACCGGCGGCAATGTGGAAGCCATCGTGGCGCTGCTGGAAGGTCTGGGTGTAGACGCGCTGGGTGTAAACTGTGGCCTGGGGCCGTTCCAGCTGGAACAGGTGGTTGCTGACTTCCTGAGAGTGGCGTCTGTCCCTGTCATCATTCAGCCAAACGCAGGTCTGCCGAGACAGGAAAAGGGCGAGACTGTATATGACGTGAGCCCGGAAGATTTTGCGAAGAAGGTTCGTGAATTCGCAGAAGCCGGTGCATGGCTGGTGGGCGGCTGCTGCGGCACCACGCCGGAGCACATCAGACTGCTGGTAAATGAGTGCAGCGGAATCACACCAAAGCCTCTCACAGACAAGGGCAGAACCGTCGTGTCTTCTTACACCCATGCAGTGGAAATTGCAGACGATCCGATCATCATCGGCGAGCGTATCAATCCGACCGGCAAGTCCCGATTCAAGCAGGCTCTCCGCGACCACGATATGGACTATATTCTGCAGGAAGGTTTCAGCCAGCAGGACAAGGGTGCCCAGATTCTGGACATCAACGTAGGCCTGCCGGAAATCGACGAGCCGTCCATGATTTTGGATGTGGTCCGCGAAGTGCAGAGCGTCATCGACCTGCCGCTGCAGATTGACACTTCCAACGTGGAAGCTATGGAAAAGGCCCTCCGTTACTACAACGGCAAGGCCATGATCAACTCCGTAAACGGCAAGCAGGAATCCATGGAAGCCGTATTCCCTCTGGTGAAGAAGTACGGCGGCGTGGTAGTTGGTCTGACTCTGGACGAGTCCGGCATTCCAGCAACTGCAGAAGGCCGTTACGCTATCGCAGAAAAAATCGTGAAGACAGCCGAATCCTACGGCATTTCCCGCAAAGACATTGTCATGGACGTTCTCTGCATGACCATCAGTTCTGACCCGCAGGGTGCTGTGACTACCCTGAAGGCTCTGCAAATGGTGAAGGAAGGCCTGGGCGTGCGCACTTCTCTGGGTGTGTCCAACATCTCCTTCGGGCTGCCTCGCCGTGACATTATCAATGCAAACTTCTATGCGCAGGCTCTGGCTTGCGGCCTTGACTGTGCGATTTTAAATACCAACGCAGATGGCATGCTGCAGGCGTACCATGCGTACCGTGCCCTCACCGGCAAGGACGAAAACTGCGCTGCATACATTGAAAACTATGCGAACACCGTGGCACCGACTGCCGGTTCTGCACCTGCGGCTCAGACCGCTGCGTCTGCTGGTTCCGCAGCGGCACCAGTTGGCGGCTCTGATCTGGAGCGCGCCATCGTCAAAGGCCTGAAAGACCAGGCCGGCCATATCGCAGCAGAGCTGGTGAAGACCATTCCGCCTCTGGAACTGATCAACCAGCAGCTGGTACCGGCGCTGGACATCGTGGGCAAAGGTTTTGAAGCAGGCACCGTATTCCTGCCGCAGCTTCTCATGAGTGCAGAAGCCGCAAAATCCGCCTTCGAGGCAGTCCGCGGCGCAATGGACGCTTCCGGTTCCGCCGAAGGTCAGGGCAAGAAGGGCAAAATCATCATCGCCACTGTGAAAGGCGATATTCACGACATCGGCAAGAACATCGTCAAGGTTCTTCTGGAAAACTACGGCTACGATGTCCGCGACCTGGGCAAAGACGTGCCGCCGGAAACAATTGTGGAAGCAGCCATTGCAGAGGACGTGAAGCTGGTTGGCCTCAGTGCACTGATGACCACCACTGTCACCAGCATGGAAGAAACCATCAGGCTGCTGGCAGAAAAGAAGCCGGACTGCAAAGTAGTTGTAGGCGGTGCGGTTCTTACAGAGCAGTATGCCGAAATGATCCATGCCGACCACTACGCCAAGGACGCAATGGCAACTGTGTACTATGCACAGGAAGTTTTAGGTTAAATTCATATGTAAATCCATAACGGAGCAGAGAATTCTGCTCCGTTTTTTCGTTGTATGTACGCTTTTTAGGCAAAATATGGTCATTTGGAGTACGGTTAGAGTTGAAAATGGACCAAATTTTCAGGTTTGTGCACGCTGTTTGCTTTATTTTCGACGATTTAGCGTGCAAAATGACATGAAAATAAATGAAAAAGTAAAAAACAGAGTATTTTATGAGTGTGTATGCACTCCAATTTAGCATATTTTGTCTGTTTGGCGTACAAACCACAAGTTACAGCACTCCATTTAAATCTAAATTGAGAGTTTAGCGTGCGACAGTGCAAAAAACAATTGACAATAACGATATTCGATAATATAATGAAGGCAGAAGGGGAGTATCGATATTCGACAATTGCGTGCGGGGGGAGGTGCAGACGGTGCCAAGAGAAAAATTTCAGACGCTGACGGAGCAGATGTTTTATATTTTGCTGTGCCTGCGAAAAGAGTGCTGCGGCATGGACATTATGGCAGAAGTCAGTGAGATCACCGACGGACGGGTCAGTGTGGGGCCGGGGACCCTGTACAATCTGCTGGAACAGTTTGCTCAGGCAGGGATGATTCGGGAAACGAAAGTGGAAGGACGGAAGAAGAGCTACATTCTGACGCAGAAGGGGGCCGTGACCCTGCGGGAAGAGTTTGAGCGGCTGCGGAAGCAGACGGCGGACTATGTGCGGCTGGTAAATGGGGAGGATTAGAAGATGAGCGGCAAGTACAAAAGGGAACTGATGACCCATCTCCTCTTTGACTACGAGGGGATTGAAGAACATCTGGAAAAGATGGCAGCGAAAGGCTGGTTCCTGGAAACACCGGGAAACACAATCTGGAAGTACCGGGAAGGGGAGCCGGCTGAAGTAAAGTATGCCGTAACCTACGTGCCCCAGGCATCCCAGTTTGATCCGGAGCCAATAGCGGAGCAGAAGACGCTGGAAGAGTTCTGCAGAGAAGCCGGCTGGGAGAAAGTGGGGGATTTCCTGCAGGCCCAGATTTACATGAACCGGCGGCCGGATCCGGTGCCAATTGAAACGGAAGAGAAAGTGCGCCTGGGGATTATCCGCAAGGCCATGAAGAAAAGTTTCGTACCGGCCCATGTGGTGCTGGTTCTTCTGACAGTATTTAACACGTGGGTGGGATTGAGTGCGTTTCTCGCAGATCCCCTGGATGCGCTGTCCGGCTATGGCAGCCTGCTTTCCACCCTGTTTCTGCCTGTTGGTACCGCACTGGTTACGGCCAATCTGATTGCCTATTATGTGTGGCTTCACCGCTCCACAAAATCCGTAGAAGCCGGCGGCAGATGTGCCAGCGCTAAGGTTGTGCGGCTGCTGAACCGATGGGAGCTTCCGGTAATTGGAATATATTTCATCGGTATGGTAGCAGGAATTGCAGGAGAAGGCAATGCGGCGGGAGCACGTTATATGGTCTTCTATATGATTGGTTTCTTCGGCCTGGTGGCACTGCTGAATTTCACCAAGAATTTCATGAAAAAACGCGGAGCATCCCGCGGAACGAACATCGCGGTCTTCGTCGTTGTGGATATTATCGGGGCTTTCGCCATGGTATCGCTGGTTATGTGGCTGGCATTCTCAGGAGGTACATCTGGATTAGAAACCCTGGATCCATACGCACCGGAAGTTCATGAAACCTTCCTGGTGAAGCAGACCAGCGGTGAACTGGAGAATCCGCAGATCGGTTACGAAATCAATGAAATCAAGGCAGAAGGCCTGCTTGACTGGTGTCTGGAAAAGAGACTGCTGCAGGAAACCTACCGCGGAACCTATGCGGAAACATCGGATGCTGCCTGGAATGCAGACCAGTGTTATTACCGCAGACTGGGCAGCTGGGAAGAATGGCTGCTGGTGAAGGACCGCTGTATCATTGAAATCGAAAATAAAATATCGCTGCCAGCAGAACAGAAAAAAGAAATCATGCAGCAGCTGGGAATTGAATAAACTGTGAAACACCGCGGGTGGAAGATTACCCCTGCGGTTTTCTTTTGCTTGCAAAACGAACAAATGTTCGCTATAATGAAGAGGAAGTATGTGTGAGAGGAGGAACCGGATTATGAAAATTGTAGCAAAGCCCATCGACGCCATCGTGGTTTTTCAGCAGGGATCCCATCCGGTTCCCCATAAGTTTAAATATAAGGATGCGGACGGTTCCATGAAGTACATACAGGTGGAACGTATCTTCGCATCGGAAATCCGGAAGGCCGGTAATTCAGAGGTCATTCTGTATCAGTGTCAGAGCCGCATCGAGGGGGAAGCGAAGCGGTACGAGCTGAAATTTTTTCTGAAGGAGGCACGGTGGGAACTGTATAAGATTTAAAAACGGAAAAAGGATGCACCGCCGCTGCGGCACACCCTTTTCCCTTGGGTATATTTGCATATGAAAGTTTGCTGTGTTTACAGGCCCATTTCTTCCTTCACGGCCTTGAAGCAGGATACTGCGAAGTCCAGGTCTTCCAGGGAGTGACCGGCGGAAACCTGGGTACGGATTCTGGCCTTACCCTTTGGAACCACAGGGTATGTAAATGAAGTTACATATACACCCTTCTGCAGCATGCGGTCTGCGAATTCGGCAGCAACCTTGGCATCGTAGAGCATTACAGCCACGATTGGGTGATAGCCAGGGAGCAGGTCGAAACCGGCTTCTTCCATCTTTGCACGGAACCAGGAAGTATTGCTGTGAACCTTGTCGCGGAGGGCGGTGGATTCGGTCAGCATGTCGAAAGTCTTCAGAGATGCCGCGCAGATGGCAGGTGCCAGGGTGTTGGAGAAGAGGTAAGGGCGGCTTCGCTGACGGAGCAGGTCCACGATTTCCTGGCGGGCTGCAGTGTAGCCGCCGGAAGCACCGCCGAGGGCTTTGCCCAGAGTGCCGGTGGTGATGTCCACACGGCCTTCTACACCGCAGAACTCAGCAGTGCCGCGGCCATGGTCACCCATGAAGCCTACGGAATGGCTGTCGTCCACCATAACCAGGGCGTCATATTCATCGGCCAGGTCGCAGATGGCAGAAAGGTTCGCCACATAGCCGTCCATGGAGAAGACGCCGTCGGTGGCAATGAGAAGGGTCTGTGCACCGGCAGCTTTCGCTTCTTCAAGTTTTGCACGGAGGTCTTCCATGTCATTGTTTTTATAACGGTAACGCTTCGCCTTGCACAGACGGGTGCCGTCGATGATGGAAGCATGGTTCAGTTCGTCGGAAATGATGGCATCTTCCGCCCCCAGAATGGTTTCAAAGAGGCCGCCGTTGACATCGAAGCAGGAGGAGGAGAGCATTACATCGTCCATACCCAGGAACTCTGCAATCTTCTTTTCCAGATCCTTGTGAATCTGCTGGGTGCCGCAGATGAAGCGGACGGAGCTGAGACCGAAGCCCCACTGATCGTAGCTGGCTTTGGCTGCTTCGATGAGCTGGGCATTATCGGAAAGACCAAGGTAGTTGTTGGCACACATGTTTACCACGTGAGATGCAGCGGTAGTGTCGATTCTGGACTTCTGCGGTGTGGTGATGATTCGTTCATTTTTCCAGGTGCCGCTTTCGCGGATTTCAGCAAGTGTCTGCTGATATTTTTTCAAAGCTGTTTTCATAGCGAGTTCCTTTCGTTATCTGGCGGGCCGGCTGGCTGTCGTCCGTAAATTTATTCCTGTGTCCAGTCTAACACAACTTTGCCGGACATACCACTGTTCATTGCGGCGAAACCTTTTTCGAAGTCGGTGTAGTGGAAGCGGTGGGTGATGATTGGGGTCAGGTCCAGTCCGCCCTGCACCATGTAGGACATCTGATGCCAGTTGTCCATCTTACGGCCGTAGATTCCCTGGAGGCGGAGGCCACGGCCGATGATTTCGTTCATATCGATGTCAACCGGAACGTTGGAGATACCAAGCAGACTGATGCAGCCACCGTTACGCATAACGGTGAACATCTGCTTCAGAGCAGCACCATTTCCGGACATTTCCAGACCCACATCGAACCCTTCCATAATATGCAGTTCCTTCATTACCTGACGGAGATCCTCACAGGTAATGTTCACTGCACGGTCTACACCCATTTTGCGGGCCAGATCCAGGCGGTAATCGTTGGTATCGGTGATGACTACACGGCGGGCGCCTGCATGACGGCAGATTCCGGCTGCAATCATGCCGATAGGGCCTGCACCGGTGATAAGCACGTCTTCGCCTACCAGATTCCACATAAGAGCGGTGTGGGCTGCATTGCCGAAGGCATCGAAGAACGCAACCACGTCTTCCGGCAGGGATTCATCCACAGCGACCAGATTGGTGGCCGGAATGCATACGTACTCTGCGAAAGCACCGTCACGGTCCACACCCACGCTGACCGTGTCTTTGCACCACTGGATGTCGCCGTTAAGGCAGTTACGGCAGTGTCCGCAGGTCAGATGGCCTTCGCCGCTGACACGCTGTCCTACCGTAAAATCCTTCACACCAGGACCAAGCTCTGCGATTTCACCCACGTATTCGTGACCGATGGTCATAGGCGGTTTGATGTGCTGAACAGCCCAAGGATCCCAGTTGTAGATATGTACATCGGTGCCGCAGATGGCGGTTTTATGTACTTTAATCAGGACTTCGCCGGGGCCTGGTACAGGAACCGGTACCTGCCGGAGTTCAAGACCCGGGCCTGCTGTCGGTTTTACGATTGCGTTCATCATTTTCTTCATTGTCATTCACCTTCTTTGCTCTGAATTTCACTGGCTTTCCGGCAAAGCATTTCGATGAAGTACTCTGTCAGGGCTGATACGTTCCGGTCGGTCCGGAGGATATATCCGATCATATAGTAATCATCACTTTCGAATGGGATGCTGACAATTCTGCCTTCATTGAGAGCAGAAGGCATGATGCCGGTTCCCAGGGTGCAGCTGTTGGTGGACAGCAGTACATTCATCAGGCTGGCACGGTCGCTGATTTCAATCTGACGGCTGCTGTAAGTTCCGGTAATTTCTTCTTCGAAGAAGGAATTGCTGTGGTCGCCCTGTTCATAAGACACGTAAGGGAAGTCTTTCAGGTCTTCTGCGGCAATGACGCTGCAGCGTGCCAGAGGGTGTTCCTGCCGTACAAAGACATGAGGCAGCGCTTTCAGTATCGGGGTGAAGGACAGTCCGCGGCTGCCCAGATACCGTTCCATAACACTGCAGTCCTTGCCTTTCATGGCAATGATACCGATGTCACAGAAGGCGGTTTCCGTTTCATGGATTACGTCATAGGTTTTCATCTCACGGAGTGCGAAACGGTAAGCTGCATCCGAATTTTCTCTTTCATTGAGCATCTGGCCGAAGATATCTGCCACAAAGTCGTAATGCTGAGTAGAGATGTATAGCCGCTGATTCAGCGTATTTTCGGAATACCGGTCCAGTATGAAATCGCTCTGCTCTGCAATCTGCCGCGCATAACGGACGAATTCAGTGCCCGCTTCCGTCAGATATACACCATTGCCGGAGCGTTCGAAGATTTTGATACCCAGCTCCTGTTCCAGTGCTTTTACGCTGACGGACAGGCTTGACTGGGCGATGAAGAGCTGGCGTGCAGCTTCATTAAAAGAGCCGCATTCTGCGATTTTCAGGATATACTTGCATTGCTGGATTGTCATGGTATCCCTCCCTTCGGTCTTGTCACTATTATATCACGGTAAAGCGGCAGACTGGTAATATCAAAATTCTATCGAGGCGGTTCAGTAAATGAAATATACAGGAAAATACGTTTCCTTATTGAACAAATGGGCGGTTCTGCTATAATAAAACCATAAAAAAGCAAGCCATAAAGGAGGATTACCATGCATATTGACCGAATTGAACTTTATCTTGTAGAAAACAGATTCCATAAACCATGGCGTACAGCCTACGGATCCGACCCGGGAAACTGCGCTGTGTTTGCCCGTATGATCAGCGGGGATAAGGAAGGCTGGAGTGAAGCCAGCCCGCTGCCCGGACCTAACTACAGCTGTGAGTACGGTGCAGGTGCCTTTGATGTGGCAAAACGTTTCCTGGCGCCGTCTGTCATCGGCCGCGACTTTTCAACTGCACGGGAACTGAATGCTGCCATGAGCCATGTGAAGGGTAATCCTTTTGCAAAATCTGCCATCGAGATGGCCTGGTGGTGTCTGGATGCGGACGTGAAGGGCAAGAGCCTTGGCGCACTTCTTGGACGTGAAAAGGACGAGGTAGACGTGGGTGATGGCTGGGGCGTATATGACAGCTATGATGAACTCATTGAAAATATCGGCAAGAGTCTGGATATGGGATATAAACGTGTAAAGCTGAAAACCATGCATGGCTGGGATGTGGAAATGCTGGAAGCAGTAAGAAGTGTATTCCCGAATGAGACCATTCACATTGACTGCAACTCCAGTTACACCATCGACGAAATGGATATCTTTAAGAAGATGGACAAGTTCCATCTGGCTATGATTGAGCAGCCATTCCAGAATCTGGACATCTATTACCATTCCAAGCTGCAGAAGCAGATTGAAACACCGCTGTGTCTGGATGAGACCATTACGGAAGTATGGCAGGCAGAACAGGCTGCTGAGCTGGGAGCATGCGGCTTCATCAACATCAAGCCGGCCAGAGTGGGCGGTCTGCAGAATACTCTGGACATCAACAAAATCTGTCAGCAGGCAGGTATCGGCTGCTGGATTGGCGGTATGATGGAAAGTGATGTGGGCAAGGCTATCTGTGCAGAAGCTGCAGGTATTGCAAACATGGTATATCCGCACGACATTACACCATCCACCATTAACTATCCGGAAATCATCACAGAAAGCGTGATTGAAGAAACTCCGCTGCGGACGATTCAGTGTGTAGACCGTGTTGGTACTCCGATTAAGCCGGATCTGGAAAAACTGAAGGCTAAGACTCTGGATACCTTTGTACTGGGGGCAGAATAATGATTAAAATTGATATTGAAAAATACCTGCAGGAACTGGAAATGCTGGTGAATATGGACAGCGGCCTGGGCAATCCGGAAGGGATTACTGCGGTAGGAAAATATTTTGCAGACCGCCTGGCGGAAGCGGGCTGGATTTGCGAGCAGGTGGATGTAGGTGCTGAAACCGGTAAGTGTACCGTGGTGAAGAATCGTGAGGCTGACCACTATGATGCGCTGCTGATTGGCCATGTAGATACTGTATTTCCAACTGGTGAAACTGCCAAGCGTCCTTTCAGAAGGGACGAAAAGCGGGCTTACGGCCTGGGAACTCTGGATATGAAGCAGGGATGCCTGGCCATGGCGTATATCCTGGAACAGCTGCCGGAAGAAGTAAATGAAGCACTGAACATTGTAGCTATCTTCAACCCGGACGAAGAAATTAACAGTATTTATTCCAAGGGTCTGATTCAGGAGTATGCACGGAAAGCAAGCCATGCTTATGTATTCGAAGCAGCATCCACAGACGGTTCCCACTGCATTGAAAGAAAGGGCCAGTACCGTGCTTCCGTGGAATTCCACGGACAGGCTGGGCATGCGGGTTACCTGCTGGTGGAAGATTCCCGTTCTGCCATCAATGAGTTGGTTTACTGGACCTGTAAGCTGAACGAGCACCTGAGCTACGAAAAGAATACCAGTGTGAACGTGGGCGTCATCCGCGGTGGAATTCAGCATAATATCGTGCCTGATTTCGCAGAGATGTCCTTTGAATCACGTTTTGAAACCATGGATGAGTACGAAAAGCTGATGGAAACCATGGAAGCACTGAAAAAACATGCGGAAGAAGTTCGCATTGAAGCAGTGGTGAAGGATGTTCTGGCAACTCCGCCGATGAAGCCGGATGACCGTACACTGGCGTACGAAGCGAGAATACGGGCTCTGTCAGAAGCAAACGGCATTCCGTATAAGAGCAAGCCTCGCGGCGGCCTGTCTGATGCAAACCATGCGTCTGCCTGCGGTGCCATCTGCGTGGACGGACTTGGACCTACAGGTGACTTTGACCACAGTGATAAGGAATATCTGGAGATATCAACCATCGAGCCG
Organism: Anaerovoracaceae bacterium; assembly: GCA_045578745.1. GTDB lineage: Bacteria > Bacillota > Clostridia > Peptostreptococcales > Anaerovoracaceae > RGIG7179. The sequence continues at coordinate 51,999 of JAZNKW010000067.1, read as the reverse complement.
AATATCCGGTTCGCGTGGCTGTTGCTCTGCGACCTGGCTGATCTGAAAGCCGGAAAATAAGAAACATAAAAGGAGAGGCTGAGCCTCTCCTTCGTTTTTCTGTATCTTGTGGTTATTCTTCAAAGTCCGCAGGTTCTTCTTCCTGGTCCTTTTTATCCTGTGCACGGCATGCTGCATAAATTGCTGCAACCATAGCACTCGCAGTGGTTACTGCAGCAGCGCCTGTAATAATTCTGTTTCTTTTCTTCTTTTTCTTCTTTGCTTCTGCCAGCGCGATACGTTCCGCTGGGGATTTTCTTAAACCTTTTTTAACCATAATAACCGCTCCTGTTTATTTTTTCAGTTTTTCTTCGATTGTGTTTTCAATTTTATCGAAAAAGTTTTCTGCCTTGTCCTTCAGTTCATCGGCTTTATCTTCCAGCTTATCCAGCATAACTTCAGCTTTTGCTTCCAGCTTCTCAGCCTTTGCTTCCAGTTTGTCCACGATTGCTTCTGCTTTGTCTTCAATCTTTTCGCAGACTTCGTTCAGGTCTTTTTTTAATTCTTCCATGATGCAACCCTCCTGCGGTTTTTCAATAACTTGTTAACATTATACACGAAACAGTGAAAAAGTGGTGATAAAATTTATGTTTTTTGAAATTTTTTTTATTTCCCTTTCAGTCCGAATACCACAATGCTGGCGATGATAATCAGTCCGCCAACTATGGTAATGGCCGTTGGTACTTCTCCCAGCATGGCGAATCCCATGACGGTGGACAGAAGCGGCGTCAGGAACTGGAAGTTGGACACGTCACTGGTCTGTTTTGCCAGGGACATGGCATTGCTCCACAGAAGATAGGCCGTAGCACTTGGCATTGCCCCAAGATATATAGTAGCGACGATGGAATATACAGGTGCTTCCATCACCTGCGGAACGGCCTGTCCCAGGAAAGGCATGAGCCACAGTGCGCCGCATACCATACTCCAGGTAACGCATTCCACAGCAGTGTAGCCCATAGAGAGGAGCTTTCTGTTCATCAGATTGTAGCAACAGAACACCAGGGCGGCAGCCATAGTCCAGAAAAGACCGACACCGCCGGAAAGACCGCCTTTGCTGGTATCAGTCAGCAGCAGAACGGCTACTCCCATAAAAGCAGCAGCGATGGCGCACCAACCCACCGGCTTGATTTTTTCATGATAGAGCAGTGCGGCACCGATGGCTGTCAGCACCGGAGTGGTTGCGATAATCAGGCTGGATGTAGCTGATGTGAGAGTCAGCATACCGGAATTGAAAAATATCATATACAGCGAAAATCCCATGCCGCCGGATATCAGGAACAGGGGAATATGGGACGCTTTTTTCGGTCCATGAATTTGATTGATTCGGCCTATGATCAGCAAAATCACTGCAGCCAGGCTGCACCGCAGAAGTCCCAGAACGTTTGGCGTAAAGGCCGCTGCTGCAAATTTTGTGATGGGAAAGGCCGAAGACCACAGAAAAACGGTGATAAATGCGAAAATCGCTGATTTCATAGCTTTGTTCATAGTATACCTCCATGACATGTTCATTATAGCAAAAAACCAGAAGAAATGTAAACGGGATTGTGGTATACTGGAGAAAAGTATGAAGCAGGGGGTACAACATGAAAAAATATAAAGCAATCTTATTTGATCTGGACGGTACATTAACCGAATCCGGGATCGGAATTACAAAATCAGTACAGCAGGCACTGGAACGCATGGGAAAACCGGAGCCGGATCTGGATAAGCTGCGTGTCTTTGTGGGACCGCCGCTGAAGGAACAGTTTATGAAATATGCCGGATTTACAGAGGAAGAGGCAGAGCAGGCAATCAGGCTGTACAGAGAACGGTATACTACCGTAGGACTCTTTGAAAATGCAGTCTATGACGGTGTGGAAGATATGCTGAAGAACCTGAAGGAAGGCGGCTATGTGCTGGCAGTGGCATCTTCCAAGCCTGAAGTTTTCGTAAAGCAGATCCTGGAATATTTCCATCTGGACCATTATTTCATAGAGATGGTGGGCAGTGAACTGAATGGAGGACGGTCCAGAAAATCCGAGGTAGTGGAAGAGGCACTGCTGCGTCTTGGACTGAAGGGTGACCGTGAACATGTGCTCATGGTAGGTGACAAGGAGCACGATGTATTCGGTGCCAGAGAGGCAGGCATGAACTGCGTAGCCGTGACCTGGGGTTATGGAACTGCAGAAGAACTGGCAGAATCACAGCCTATGCTGACTATCGATGATCCGGATCAATTAGTGAAGTATCTGATTTAAGGGAAAACAATGAAACGAAACCTGTATTTGAAAACAAAGCCGGTAGAAGAGGCACTGGCTGAATATATGAAAGCACTGGAGGCTGCAGGGGCACTGAAGCCGCAGATTGAATGGGTGGATACCTATGAAGCTTTGGGACTGCAGACTGCAGGACCGGTCTTTGCAAAGTGCTGTTCGCCGCTCTTTAATGCTGCGGCCATGGATGGGATTGCTGTCCGTGCGGCTGCAACGAAAGGTGCATCAGAAAGCCGTCCTCTGACTTTGAAGCTGGGGGAAGACTATAAAATCGTGGACACCGGGGATCCTGTGAAGGCTCCATTTGATGCGGTCATCATGGCAGAAGATATCATCGAAATGGATGATGAAACTGTACAGATTCTGGCATCGGTGCCGGGCTGGAACCATGTACGCTCCATTGGGGAAGATATTGTGGCAGGGGAAATGATTCTCCAGACAGGACACAGCATCCGTCCCGTTGATCTTGGCGTGCTGCTTGCCAGCGGAAATCTGCAGGTACCGGTCTATAAGAAGCCGCATGTGGCCATCATTCCTACCGGAACGGAAATTATAGAGCCGAAAGAAGAACCTCAGGAAGGGGATATTATTGACTCCAACTCCGGTATGTTCGCAGGTCAGGTGACAGAAGCCGGAGGAGTGCCAAACCGCCAGCCGATCGTCGAAGATGATTATGAAAAGATTAAAAAGACAGTTCTCAAGGCTATGGAAACCAACGACATGGTTCTGATTAACGCAGGATCCAGCGCAGGAACAGAAGATTATACTGTACACATTCTCAGGGAAATCGGCCAGGTTGTGGTTCACGGCGTGGCAATGAAGCCGGGTAAACCGGTGATTCTGGCCATAGTCAATGGAAAGCCTGTTATCGGCCTTCCGGGATATCCGGTCAGTGCTTACCTTGCCTTTGAGAACTTCGTAACGCCTGTTTTGCGCAGGTTAAGCGGAGAATGGACCTGTGATGCCGCAGAACCGAAAAACATGGTTAAAGCGGTGATTTCCCGCCGTATGGTCTCTTCACTGAAGCACAGGGAATATGTCCGTGTAAAGATCGGAAAAGTGGGCGGAAAGCTGGTTGCAGCTCCTCTAGCAAGAGGTGCCGGAGCGGCCATGAGTCTGGTACGTGCAGACGGTTTCTGCATCATCCCGCAGAACAGTGAAGGTTATGAAGCCGGTGAAACGGTGGAAGTGGAATTATACAAAGACCTGAAAGAAATTGAAAATACTGTGGTTTCCATCGGAAGCCACGACATGATTATGGATGTGATCAGCGATATGATGGCAGCCGGTTATAGAAACATGTACCTGTCCAGCACCCACGTGGGCAGTATGGGCGGGCTCATGGCCCTGCAGCGCGGGGAAACCACTATCGCACCGACTCATCTTCTCAATGAAGCTGACGGACGGTATAATGAGGCCATCCTGAAACAGCTCTTTGGATCCGGACGTATTGCCCTGATTAAAGGTGTGGACCGGATTCAGGGTATCATGGTGAAGAAGGGCAACCCTCAGGGAATCCGCGGCGTGGAAGACCTGACAAGGGTCCGCTATGTAAACCGTCAGCGCGGTGCCGGTACTCGTGTGCTTCTGGATTACAAGCTGAAGCAGGCCGGAATCCGTCCGGAAGAAATCGACGGCTATGATAAGGAAGCGGCAACCCATATGGCAGTAGCAGCCCTAGTAGCTTCCGAAGAAATTGATGCCGGTATGGGAATCAAGCCGGCAGCCGATGCCATGGGACTTGATTTTATTGAAGTGGGTGTGGAAGAGTACGATTTTGCCATTGACCGGCAAAATCTTCAGCTTCCGCAGGTGCAGGCATTTCTGGAGATTCTCAGAAGCTCTGCATTTCATGAAAAGCTGGCTGAGTTTGGAGGCTATGGCTGGCATCAGGCAGGAAATATTATCATGATTGAATAAGGGGGAATCGTCATGACAGAGACGATCAGGCAGAACCGTCCTGTGATTCAGGTGAGGAATCTGCATAAGATATATATCATGGGAGATGAGCGGGTGACCGCTTTGAAAAATATTAATCTGGATATCATGCAGGGGGAAATATGCTGTATTTTTGGTACATCCGGATCAGGAAAGAGTACCCTTCTAAACCAGCTGGCAGGTCTGGAAAAGCCTACGGCCGGAGAAGTCCGCATTGGCGGCGTGCCTGTATCCAGACTGGACGAGAACGGTCTTGCGGCATTCCGGCAGAAACATGTGGGCTTCGTTTTTCAGTCATATAATCTGCTGCCGGAACTGACGGCGGTGGAAAATGTGGCAATGCCGCTCATGTTCAGGGGACTGCCCAAGGATGTACGGGAACTGGAAGCCAGGAAGATGCTTTGCAGGGTTGGTCTGGGAAACCGGATGAACCATTATCCGGGTCAGATGTCCGGGGGCCAGCAGCAGCGTGCAGGCATCGCCAGGGCATTTATAACACGTCCGGATGTGGTATTTGCCGATGAACCGACCGGAAACCTGGACTCGAAGACTACGAAAGAAGTCATGGAGATGATCCGCAAATTCGCCAGAACCTTCCACCAGACAATTGTTCTGGTTTCTCACGATCCGGAGATGACACAGTATGCAGACCGGATTGTGACGCTGCTTGACGGCGAGATTATAAGTGATGTGAAGACAGAAAATAAGGAAAGACAGGGGTTATAGAATGAAACATGTTTTGAAGAGATGGATACATATTGGATTGATTATCGCCATGATGATATCAATGACAGCCGCAGGCGGATGGGCTGATGAAGGAAGCAGTACGGAACCTCCGGCTGCGCCGGAAACTCCGGACAGCGGACAGACTTCTGCTTTTTCAGGGGAGTTGGTACCGACGGGTTATACTGCTGACCGCAGCAGCATTACCAAAGGAAGCAGCGTAAAAATCTCTGTACAGCTGAAATATGCGGATCAGTCTGCAGGGGAAGGTATTACAGTGGATGCTACCCGGCTGGTGGATAGCTTCAGCGGCGGAACCATTGACAGCAGTTCTATTACGGTTACACCTGCCGGCCAGTCTTTTCTGATAGATATTCCGGTAACCGGTCTGGTTTACGGAGGCGTAGGGAACTCACTTAAACTGATGGTGAGCATTGGCGGAAAGTACGAGCAGATTGAAATTCCAATCAGAGAATGTGTGGAATACGAAGAACCGGTTTATGAACCGGTAGTTCCGGAAGCACCGGATCCGATTCCTGTACCGATGGCACTGATGAGCCGAAATGAAATGGAAACTCCGATGAAAGCCGGAGAAACCAGAACTATTACAATCTTTGTGAAAAATATCGGAACTTCCGTTATGAAGTCACCGCTGATTACTTTTTCTGCGTCGGACAGCCTGTTCCTGCCGGGAACAAGCTCCACTCTGCAGATGAAGGATATTTACGGCGGAAAGACGGAAAGCGTGGAAATCAAGGTACAGGCACTGGAGGAAATCAGCAGTGTGAGCCAGTACCTGGAAATTAAGCTGGACTTCCGTTACTATAACAATGTAACGATGACTGACGGCAGCAGCAGTGGCCGTGTAACCATTCCGGCTGAAGTAAAAAAGAAACCGGAAGAAAAGCCGGAGGAGCCTGAAGTTGTAATAGACAGTCCGGTTCCGAATCTGATTATCAATGGCTTTAATTATGGAGGAAGTGCTGTGGCAGCCGGTTCTGAATTCGGGCTGAGCTTCCAGTTTGTCAATACCAGCAGCGCCCTGCCGGTGGAAAATATAGTAGTCACCCTGGAGGGCGGCGAAGGCTTTACCATTAACGGCGGAACCAATACATTCTATTTTGAAAAAATCGGCAAGGGCGGCAGCAAGTCCGTTTCCGTACCGATGAAGGTGCAGTCTGATGTGAAAAACGGAGCCAAGCCGGTGAATGTCAGCTTTAAGTACGAATACGTAGATAATAACAAAAGAATTCCGGTAAGCAGCCAGATGCAGATTACTGTGCCGGTTTATCAGCCGGACCGTTTTGAAATTACATACCCTGCCGTTCCTGTGATGGTCTATACCGGGGAAGAAACCAGCGTAACCATGAATTACGTGAATAAGAGCAAGACCAGTATTCTGAACGTGGAAGCCGTGTTGGAAGGAAACGTGGAAACCTATACACCGGTACAGAACCTGGGTAACATGGAGCCTGGAAAGAGCGGAACCGTGGCTTTTGCAGTGACTGCATGGGAAGCAGGACAGGCGGAATTTACCATTAAATTGACCTATGAAGACGGAAACGGCGATGTGAAAACACGGGAATTCCCTGTTACCATGACCGTAGAAGAAATGATTATGGAAGATCCGGGAATGTATGATCCGATGCCGATGCCGGAACCGGAACCGCAGACAAACTGGAAGCTGATTGGCGGTGCGGCAGCAGCTGCAGCAGCGGTCATCTTCCTGATTGTACGTAAGAAAAAGAAGTCCGCAGCTTTGAAAAAGGAAACAGAATTGTGGAATACCTGGGATGACGGCATCAGCTTCTCCGGAGATGCATCAGGCGGACAGGAGGCAGAAAAATGAAATTCACCGATGTAGCCAGAATGTGCTTTGACAACCTGAAGAGGCGGAAGGGCAGAACCATTCTGACTGTTCTGGGGGTTTTCATCGGCTGTACATCCATCGTGGTCATGGTTTCCATCGGGATTGGAATGACCGAATCTACCAATCAGATGCTGGAAGAGATGGGCGACCTGTCTATTATCGAGGTAAGCCGTGGGTGGAGCGAAACAGGTGATGAAACGGCTGCTTTGGATGATATAGCAGTGGAATCTTTCCGTATGATAGAAGGTGTGGCTGCAGTAATGCCCAAAGCCAGTCTGAATCAGTATTCCATACAACTGTCTGCAGGCATCAATGACCGATACAAGTGCGGCTGGAGTGAAATCGTAGGGATAGATACAGGCGCCATGGAGGCCATGGGGTATGAACTTCTTGACGGTAAGGTGCCGGGCAGTGGAAAAAATGAAGCTCTTGCAGGACAGTGGCTGGCATATAATTTCTATGATACCCTGCTGCCGGAAGGACGTAATTATGCAGAACGCTGGGCCTATGATGCAAATGGAAATCCAATTGACCCACCGGATCCGTTTTTCAATGTTATGACCACACCGATTGTTCTTGAAATCGATAAAGGTGACGGAACCGAAATAAAGATCCGTCAGGAACTGAAAATTACCGGGGTCACCAAAGAAGATTACGGCAAAGGCTGGGAAACATCAGAAGGGATTATGATGCCTGTTGCGGCGATGAAAGAGCTGATGACAAAAGTCGACGGAAACCCGGCCAATGCAAAGAAACTGACTTATTCCACCGTACTGGTGAAGTGTGAAGACATCAGCCTGGTGACGGATATTGAAGCGGAAATCAAGGGAATGGGATTCTACACCTATTCTATGGAGAGTATGCGTGAGAGCATGGAAGAAAGCTCCCGTCAGGTTCAGCTCATGCTGGGCGGACTGGGTGCAATCTCCCTCTTTGTCGCAGCCATTGGTATTACCAACACCATGATTATGTCCATCTCTGAACGGACTCGGGAAATCGGTATCATGAAGGCACTGGGCTGTTATGTACGCGATATCCGTCTGCTGTTCCTTATGGAGGCCGGAGCCATCGGTCTGATGGGAGGAATTATGGGCTGCATTGTCAGTCTGGTAATCTCTGTGGGAATCAACCTGGTTACCATGGGGGTACTGGGCGGCGGCAGTATTACAGGAGAAATGGTGCTGCAGGCTTTAATCGGCGGCGAAGGGGTTACACGTACATCTGTGATTCCTTTAAGTCTGATGGGTTTTGCAGTGGTATTCTCCATCTTCGTAGGACTGGTCAGCGGCTATTATCCGGCCAACAAAGCTGTGAAAATACCTGCTTTGGAAGCAATTAAGCACGAATAGGAGTTATATATGGGCAAGTTTGATAAATATGAAGGATGCGGCAGTGTGCTCATCTGTCCGGTATGCGGGGATGCACTTCAGCTGGGCGGACCGCAGATGCGGTCTCTGGTCTGCAGCGCCGGTCACAGTTTTGATTTGGCAAAACAGGGATATGTGAATCTGTACCGTGGCAAACCGATGAATGAATATACAAAGGAATCTTTTCAGGAAAGACAGGTAATCTTGGAACGCGGCATGTATGCCCATCTCCTTGAGGAAATCTGCAGTTTTCTCCGCAAGTCATCTGAATCCGGAACCGAAGCAGACGAAAAAAAGGTTCTGGTGGATGCAGGCTGCGGCGAAGGTTATTATACCCGTGAAATTGCGCAGCAGTTTGATCATCTGCAGCTGTACGGAACAGACCTTTCCAGAGACTCCATCCAGCTGGCAGCAGGAACGGCCAACGGTATGGGAGCAGGTCCTGCAGATATTAAGTGGTTTGTATCTGATATCAGCAAACTTCCGGCAGCTGACGGCAGTGTGGATTATGTACTTGATATTTTTACATCTGCCAATTATCAGGAGTTCCAGAGAGTACTGGCCAACGACGGATATCTGATTAAGATTATCCCGGGAGAAGGCCATGTGAAGGAGCTTCGTGAAGCTGCTAAAGAGCAGCTGTATCATAAGGAATACAAAGAGCGGAAGGGTGCTGCGGTATTTGCGGAGCAGTTTGAACTGGTGGAACAGAAAATTGTCTCCAGAACCTTCTCGGTGAGCCCGGAAGAAAGAGACATCTTCATCCGCATGACACCGCTGCTCTTTGCAGTGGATAAATCGAAAATCGACTGGAGCACTGTTACGGAAATCACCGTGGAAGGTGAGCTGCTCATCGGAAAGAAAAAGTGTTAAAGGAGGATGAAAGCATGAAGAAAGAGATTTTGAAGATTGAATCAAAGTTTGACGGACTGCCCCTGAGTACAGCCGTATATGCACCGGAAGGTGAAGTGAAGGGTATCGTTCAGATGGCTCATGGTATGTCTGAGCACAAGGAACGTTACTTCCCGTTCATGGAATTCCTGGCAGAGGCAGGCTATGCTTCTATTCTTCATGACCATCGCGGTCACGGGGAAAGTATCCGTGAAGCCGGTGACCTGGGCTATATGTACGATGAAACCGGGGAAGCAATCGTGGAAGACGTGCACCAGCTGACTATGTACATGAAGGACCGATTCCCTGGAGTGCCGGTATATCTGTTCGGCCACAGCATGGGTTCCCTGATTGTGCGTGCATATTTAAGAAAGCACGATGCAGAAATTGACAAACTGATCGTCTGCGGTGCACCTGGAAAGAATCCGGCAGTAGGTGCAGCTAAAATTCTGATTAAGGTGCTGAAGGCCATGAAGGGGGATCATCATGTGAGCAAGCTCATGTTCGATATGTCTCTGGGTGGTTTCAATAAGACTATCAAAAATCCTCGGACCGAATGCGACTGGCTTTCTGTCAACGAAGCCAATGTGGACGAATACCTGGCATGCCCTCTCTGCGGTTTCGGTTTTACCTTAAACGGATATCAGAATCTGATGCTGGTGATGGAAGCATGCTTCCTGGAAAATGGCTGGAGTATGCAGAATCCTGACCTGCCGATCTTCTTCATTGCAGGAAGTGCTGACCCTTGTATCGGCGGCAAAGACGGCTGGCTGGACAGCCAGATTTTCCTGAGAAAGAAAGGTTACACCAGCGTGGACGGCAAGCTTTATGAAGGTTACCGCCATGAAATTCTGCAGGAAGAAATTGCGGGCGACGTTTTCGCGGACGTGCTGGCGTTTATTGAGAAGTAAGGGAGTATGGCATTATGACTGATATTTTACTGAATCAGAAGCTATCCTGGCCTCTGACCCTGCTGTTCTGGGCATTCTGCATTGCTCTGTGGATGAAGGGTATTACACCGATGCTGACGGTGATTCTGCTGACCATGCACGTAACGGAACTTTTCTGTGTGGGCTTTGAAATTGGTGCTGTCAATGGCTGCAGCCGTGCAAAATCCGCATGTCTGTGCATGCTCTTCGGTCTCTTCTGGTGGGTGCCGCTGAAGAGGGCTGCAAAGAAATAAAAAGAAAACAGAACCCCTGAGAGTTGAGATCTCTCAGGGGTTTCAATCTATTCACTGTCTTTTTCATGATAAGTATTGGCGATGTAGATACCGGCCAGAATGACGGCTGCACCGATAATCTGGTATGTGGTGAATGGTTCCTTCAAAATCAAAGCTCCGGCCAGAATGGAAACGACTGTGGACACACCGATGAAGGAGGAGGTCCGGTTGACACCGATTTTGGCGATGGCCACGTTAGACAGGAACACGCCCAGTACGGAAGAGCAGAGTGCCTGATACAGTACAGCTGTCAGGAAACCTCTGTCCGTAAACGGCAACCGCAGAAGTCCTGAAATATCACCTGCCAGAACCGCTTCACCCAGTGCCAGCGTGCCAAAAAGTACAGCACCGGAAACCAGCATGACATAGGTAATTTCACCACCCGTAAAATCAGATGCTTTGTCTACATATACGCAGTAGAGGGCGTAGACTGCAATGGATCCAAGCAGCAGAAGATAGCCAGGGACGGACAGACTGGAAGTGACGCCCACAGCCAGTACGGTTACCAGTACACCTGCCAGAGTCACCAGAATGCCCAGAACCTGCTGGCGGTGAGGTTTCTGATGCAGAATGAGGGCAGAAGCAATCAGGGATGCCACGGGAATGCAGGCCAGAATCACACCGCTTTCTGATGCTGTGGTATAGCGGATACCCAGGGTTTCACCTATGAAATAGAGGCCCGGGTTGAAGAGAGCAATCAGCAGCAGAGGTCGCAGCGGTTTGCCTTTCAGGCGGATTTTGATCAGTCCGACGCAGGCACAGAGGCTCATGGCAGCTGCAGCGATAACAAACCGCCATCCCAAGAGAGCCAGTGGTGTGGCATTTTCTACTGCCTGCTTGGTGAATAAGTAGCTCAGGCCATATATGGTTTCACAGGTGAATGCACAGAGGCAGCCTGTGAGGAGATTGCTGTGCCGGTTCATAATAAACCTCCAATCTTAACTTCCTTTTCTTTCTGTTTTATATTATAATGTTTTGCAGATACAAAGTAAAATGAAAGTTATGTAATGTGCAGGAAGAGAAGGATTTGAATATTGTATTGATTGCCAACGGCATATCTCTGATGGGAGCACTGCTGATGGTAGGTGTGGGACTGCTGAAAAAAGAGAGCAGATTATCCTAGTACAGTGTGTGCAGTTTTCTTTGCAGGGTGTGGCCAATCTGCTGCTTGGAGGGGCAACCGGACTGATTGCCAACATCATCAGTATCGACAGAAATCTGTTCTGTCTGAAGTTCGAGTATACGGCTGTCTGGAAAGCTGCATTTTCAGCGGTACAGGTGGCTCTTTCAGCAGGGTCGAATGAAATGGGATTCATTGGATGGCTTCCGGTAATCGGGGTTGCTATTTATACCTGGTGCCTGGATCTGAAGGATGAAGTGAAGCTGAAACTCGTTATGATCATCGGCCAGATTATGTGGGTGGTATACGATTTCACCCTGATGAATTATGTGGCTTCCGCATTCGATATGCTTACCATGGGATCCAATGTGATTGGTATCTGGCTGATTCTCAGAGACCGCAGAAGAGCAATAAAGGAATAGGAAACAGAAAGAGGTCTGCGGACCTCTTTTTATTTTATAAAAAATATTGGTTCAAGGTTAAAATAGTGTTATAATAAGATGTTAAGATAATGTTATAAATCGTCGTATTGTTCTTAATATGGAGGAAAAGAATGTTAGAAAAACTATTCAAACTGAAAGAAAATAACACGACTGTAAAAACAGAAATAGGCGCAGGGATTACTACCTTTATGACCATGGCCTACATTCTGGCAGTAAACCCAAGCATCTTAAGTGAAGCCGGTATGAATGCCAATGCGGTACTGATTGCAACCTGCCTCGCATCCTTCCTGGGAACCATGCTGATGGCACTGCTGGCAAACCTGCCGTTTGCTCTTTCTGCAGGCATGGGCTTAAATGCATACCTGACATATACCGTAGTGCTTGGTATGGGTGTTTCCTGGCAGGTAGCACTTTTTGCAGTATTTATTGAGGGTATCATTTTTATTATCATGTCCCTTACCAATATGCGTGAAGCAATCTTTAATGCCATCCCTCTGACCATCAAGCAGGGTGTATCCGTAGGTATCGGTCTGTTCATTGCCTTCATCGGTCTGCAGAATGCAGGTCTGGCAGTAGATTCTTCCACACTGGTAACCATCACAAGCTTCACAGAAAACTTCAGCACTTCCGGCATCTGTGCGCTACTGGCAGTAGTTGGTTTGCTGATTACAGCGATTCTGTACATCCGCAATGTGAATGGTTCTATCCTGATTGGTATTATTGCTACGTGGGTTCTGGGTATGATCTGCCAGGTGACAGGTATCTACGTACCAAATCCGGAAGTGGGCGCATACAGCCTGTTCCCAACCGGAATTATGAGTGCAGACTTCTCCGCACTGGGAGAAACCTTCGGTCAGTGTTTCAAGATTGATTTCAGCGAAATCGGAATCTTCAACTTCCTGGTAATCATCTTCTCCTTCCTGTTTGTAGACTTATTTGATACACTGGGAACTTTAATCGGTGTAAGTACAAAAGCGGATATGCTGGACGCAGAAGGTCATCTGCCTGGAATCAAGCCAGCTTTATTAGCTGACTCCATTGCAACCTCCGCAGGTGCAGTTCTGGGTACTTCTACCGTAACTACCTTCGTAGAATCCTCTGCAGGTGTAGTAGCAGGCGGACGTACCGGTCTGACCGCTATGACTACAGGTGTGCTCTTCCTCTTTGCAACCCTGTTCTCACCGCTGTTCACATCCATTCCGTCCTTCGCGACAGCACCGGCTCTGATTTTCGTAGGATTCCTGATGTTTGAATCTGTTGTGGATATCAAGTTCACAAAAGAAAATCTTTCTGAAGCAATTCCTGCATACCTCTGCGTTCTGGCAATGCCGTTATTCTACAGCATCTCCGAAGGTATCTGCTTCGGTATCATTTCCTACGTAGTTCTGCAGGTAGGTACCGGCAAGGCGAAGAAGGTTACACCGCTGGTATATGTACTGGCAGTGCTCTTCGTACTGAAATACATTTTCTTATAAAACAATTACATCGTAATAAAAAAACAGAGAGTGCCTCGGCACTCTCTTATTTTTATTTATCTTTTGCAGTTTCCGGCAGGCCCGGGTTGACCCAGACGGTACGGTTATTAGTGAAAATTACCATGCCTGGTTTCGCACCGGCAGGCTTTTTCACATAGCGGGCAGGCACGTAGTCCACCGGTACGTTTTCGGATGTACGGCCCTTGCTGTGGTAAGCTGCAATGGCTGCTGCTTCGAAGATATCCTCTTCAGACAGTTCCATGCCTCCGTTCTGGACGATCAGGTGAGAACCAGGAATGTCCTTGGTATGCATCCACATATCCTTATTACCTGCAGTCTTCAGAGTCAGGAAGTCATTTTCCTTATTGTTTCTGCCCACCAGTACGGTCAGACCGCTGGAAAGGGTGTACTTATAAGGCTGCGGTTTATACTTCTTTTCACGGAAGCCGCCCACCTGCTTGCGGCGGCGCACATAGCCGGTTTCCACCAGCTCCTGGCGCAGGGATTCGATTTCGTTTACGTCATCAGTATTTTCCAGATAGGTGAGCACCGATTCCAGGTATTTGATTTCTGCATCGTTTTCTTCCAGCTGGACCTGCTTTTCCTTAATGGCTGTCTTAGACTTGCCGTACTTCTTGAAGTAGTGCTGGGCGTTCTTGGCGGCCGTCTGTTTCACATCCAGAGGAATGGTCACCATGGAACCGTCGTAATAGTTCAGTACTTCCACCTGCTTCATGCCCGGCTTTACCAGGTGCAGGTTGGCTGTCAGCAGCTCCCCGTAAAGACGCAGGTCTTCAGAGTTTTCTGCCTTCAGAATGTCCTCGGACAGTCTCTGCTTCTTCAGGTACATCTTATCCAGACTTCCGTTAACTGACTTAATCAGATCGCTGGACTTCTGACGTCCGCGGTTGGAAGTGGTTTTCTTATCAAAATAATACTCCAGTGCCTTGCTCAGTGTCTCAAACTGCTGCACCTGGCAGGCTTCTTCGTATTCGGTCAGCGGCAGGATGTAGAAGTCCTGCGGTGTGCCGTTATCGTCCATGTAGACCCGTGGCTGTGCGGTCAGGTCTGACACGGCGGATTTTGCGAAGTTAAAGTACGCGGAGCGGGCAGGGCCTTCATGGGATGCCAGCTCTTCCGCAAAGGCAGGTGCGATACCGCCAACTGCCTTCAGAATGGTACGGCCGTCAGAAGCCAGATCCTCCAGCTGCTCATCGGTGATTTCGTGGAATGGAACCTTATCCTGTGCCGGCGGGTACTGATAAATCATACCCGGCAAAATCTGCCGCACACGGTTCACATCAATGCTGACTCTTTTGATGGAGTCGATGATTTTACCGGTGGCGATATCGGTGAGGATGATATTGGAGTGCTTGCCCATGATTTCGAAAATGATTTTTTTCGATACGGAGAAACCCAGTTCATTCATAGTTTCCACACTGATTTCAATAATTCGTTCAGAGTCTTTCTGCTGAATGTCGATGATGCGGGCACCGGACAGGTGCTTACGCAGCAGCATGCAGAAGGACAGGGGTGCCGGCGGATTCACAGGGTTTTCGCTGAGGAAGTGAACCCGGGCATGTCCCGGATTACATGAAGCATAAAGCTTGAAATTACCACGTTTGCTGTGAATGTGGAAAACAAGTTCATCTGCTTCCGGCTGGTAAACTTTTTCGATTTTACCTAATAAAATTGTATCCTGCAGTTCCCGGACCATGGCCCAGGTAACGAGTCCATCATATGCCATATATAAAATCTCCCTTCGGATGATATAACACTTTATTTTACCACAGACAGCAGGGGAGGGCAAGAGCGGAAAAATCTGTTGTCAAGGCGCAGTTTTGTGGTAGAATATTCAGTAAGATTGTAATTCATTGACGAAAGGAACTACATAGATTATGAATGAAAAGACATTATGGGAAACTTACACCGCAGGGGATCTGCAGCAGATGGAGGAAACCTGCCGCTGGTACATGGATTGCCTGGATGCAGGAAAGACCGAACGCGAATGTGTGCGTCAGTCCATTAAGATGGCAGAGGCTGCTGGTTACATGGACCTGAAGGGCGCCATAGCAGATGGTGCGAGACTGGAAGCCGGAGACAAGGTGTATGCTGTATATAACGAAAAACTGATTATCCTGTACCACATCGGTGAGGAATCTTTAGAAAAGGGCATGAACATTCTGGGAGCTCATATCGACTCCCCAAGAATCGACGTAAAGCAGAATCCGCTCTATGACACTGATGGATTTGCATATCTGGATACCCATTACTACGGCGGTATCAAGAAGTACCAGTGGGTGACTATTCCTCTGGCGCTGCACGGCGTAGTAGTGAAGAAGGATGGAACTGTCATCGATGTAAATATCGGTGAGTGTGACACTGATCCTGTATTCACCATTACCGACGTTCTGCCGCACCTGGGTGCTGCACAGATGGATAAGAAGGCCAGCGTGGTAATCGAAGGGGAAAAGCTGGATCTGCTCATCGGAAGCAAGCCACTGATTACCAGAGAAGAGGGCGAAGACGGTGAGGAAGCAGAAAAGAATGAAGGCGTGAAGGCTGCAATTCTCAAGCTGCTGGAAGATAAATACGGCATGGAAGAGGAAGATTTCCTGTCTGCTGAACTGGAAATCGTACCATCCGGTAAGGCCAGAGAACTGGGCCTTGACCGCAGCATGATTCTGGCATACGGTCATGACGACAGAATCTGTGCATTCACTTCTCTGAAGGCAATTCTGGATCAGAAGGAAACTCCGAAGAAGACTTCCTGCTGCCTGCTGGTGGATAAGGAAGAAATCGGCAGCTACGGTGCCAGCGGCATGCAGAGCATGTTCTTTGAAAACATGACGGCAGAAGTTCTGGCTCTCTGCGGACTGGAATCCAATCTGGCGGTAAGACGCTGCCTGCAGAATTCCAAGATGCTGTCCTCCGATGTAAGTGCAGCATATGATCCGCTGTTCCCTGAAGTATACGAAAAGAAGAACACCGCATTCTTCGGCAAAGGCCTGGTATTCTGCAAGTTTACCGGTGCACGCGGCAAGAGCGGTTCCAGCGATGCCAATCCGGAATTCATGGCAGCCATCCGCAAAATCTTTGCGGATAACGGTGTCGCATTCCAGACTGCGGAACTGGGCAAGGTCGATGTGGGCGGCGGCGGCACCATCGCCTGGATTACAGCCCGCTACGGCATGGAAGTAATTGACAGCGGCGTAGCACTGCTGTGCATGCATGCACCAATGGAAGTGGCAAGCAAGGCCGACGTTTACGAAGCAGTAAGAGGATATAAAGCATTCCTGAAGGATATGGAATAGGAGAAACGTATGAAAAAGAAGATTTTGCTCATCGGTACAGGCGGCACCATCGCCTGCAAGCAGACAGAACATGGTCTGGCACCATCCTTTACCTCAGAAGAACTGATTTCCTACATCCCGGAATCCCAGAAGTTCTGTGAGGTGGATGCAGTGCAGATCTGTAATCTGGACAGTACCAATATCACACCGGAGCACTGGTCCATGATCAGCCGGACCATCGAAGCAAAATATGACTATTACGACGGTTTCGTTGTCTGCCACGGTACCGACACTCTGGCATATACGACTGCAGCTCTGTCCTATATGATTCAGAACTCTGCCAAGCCTATCGTAGTAACCGGAGCACAGAAGCCGATTAATGATACGAACACCGATGCCAGAAGAAACCTGTACGACAGCCTGCTCTATGCATCCGACGATGACTCCCACGGTGTGGTTCTGGTGTTCGACGGCAAGGTTATCGCCGGAACCCGTGCGAAAAAAGAACGTGCAAAGAGCTATAATGCTTTCAGCAGCATCAACTATCCGAACCTGGCTATCATTCAGGACGGTCATCTGATCCGTTACATACCATCTGAAAATCCAAGATGGCGTGTCCGCTTCTACCACGACATGGGCAGCCGTGTTTATGTTCTGAAGTTTACACCGGGACTGGATGCGGAAATTCTGACCTGGATTTTCGAGAATGCAGACGGTGTGATTTTCGAAAGCTTCGGTGTAGGCGGTATCCCGCAGTACCTGCTGGATAAACTGGAAGAACTGATGGCAATTCACCCGAATAAGATGGTTGTGGTAGCAACCCAGGTTGTTCATGAAGGCAGCGATATGATGGTATATCAGGTAGGTAAGAAAGTGAAGCAGGATCTGCAGCTGCTGGAAACTTATGATATGACTCTGGAAGCGGCAGTTTCCAAGGCTATGTGGATTCTGGCCAGCCAGCATATCGAAATAGAAGACCGTAAGGAGGCTTTCTATACACCGGTGAACTACGACCTGACTCTGCATTTTAAAGAAGAAATGTAAATAATAAAGGCGGCTGTAATCAGCCGCCTTTTTCTGTGTCTGAAATTATTTATAACTGTTAATCATAGCCTCAAATGCAGGCAGGCTTCTTCTGATCATATCGTTGGATACGCAGTAGGAGAGGCGCATAAAGCCCGGACATTCGAATTCTTCTCCCGGTACAACCAGCAGGTTATGTTCCAGCTTTGCCTTCTGAGAGAAAGCGCGTCCGTCGCCGTTTGGTGCTTCCACAAAGAGATAGAATGCACCGTCCGGCTTTGCACAGCGGTAGCCCATACCGGTCAAAGCATCGTAGAGCAGGCTGCGGTTTTCGTCGTAGGCTGCCAGATCCGGCATTTCGTTGACGCAGCGTTCGATGACTTTCTGCATAAGGGTTGGTGCGCAGACATGGCCCAGTGCACGGGATGCGCCTGCTACAGCAAAAAATACGTCTGCCGCATCTGCACAGCTGTCCGGTACCAGTACGTAGCCAATACGTTCTCCCGGCAGAGACAGGCTTTTGGACCAGGAATAGCATACGATGGTATTTTCGTAGATGGACGGAATGAAAGGCACCTTCACGCCGCCGTATACCAGTTCACGGTAAGGTTCGTCAGCGATAATATAAATCGGATGGCCGTACTCTTCGCCTTTTTTGCGGAGAATGTCTGCAAGCTTCTGCAGGGTTTCTTCTGTGTATACCACGCCGGATGGATTGTTCGGGGAGTTGATGATAATGCCCTGTGTGTGAGCATTGATGCGTGCTTCCACCTCTGCCAGGTTAATCTGGAAATGCTGGCGGTCAGCAGGGATTACAGTGAATCTGGCGCCGTTCTTTTCCACAAAAGGTCTGTATTCCGGGAAGTACGGTGCTACTGCCATGATTTCGCTTTCTTCATCCGCAGCCAATGCTTTGATAACGGAGATAAGGGCAGGGGCTGCACCGCAGGTAATGAAGAGATTTCCAGCCTTGATATCGGTACCGAAACGGCGGTTCAGATTGTCTGCGATTGCCGCTCTGGTTCCTTCAAAACCTCCGGCCATGGAATATCCGTGGACTGCGATGGATGGTGTATCTGTCAAAATGTCTCTGATTGCCTGATTCACCGCTTCCGGTGCAGGGATACTTGGATTTCCCAGTGTATAATCGAAAACATTTTCCGGGCCAATGAGCTTCGCCTGCTGAAGTCCGTATGCAAAGAGTTCACGGATGACGGAAGGGGAGCTGCCCAGCTGCTGCATTGTCTTGTTTACCATGATGTATTACCTCCTGAATGATACTGGAATTATATCACAGGCGGGGTATAAATTGTACCCCTTTTGCTTGCTATTTCCTGTATTTTCATGT
Source organism: Anaerovoracaceae bacterium (assembly GCA_045578745.1). Classification (GTDB taxonomy): domain Bacteria; phylum Bacillota; class Clostridia; order Peptostreptococcales; family Anaerovoracaceae; genus RGIG7179. Next base: position 32,995 of record JAZNKW010000067.1, on the reverse strand, counting down.
AAAATGTAAATTGGAATCATACGCAAAAGCTCGATGAAAGAAAGGAAAAAACGGTATGATAAAAAGCATGACTGGCTTCGGAAGAGGCGAATACACAGATGGCAAGCGGACAATTATTGTAGAAATAAAGTCTGTAAACCACCGCTACTCTGATATCACAGTGAAGATGCCGAGACGATATGGCTTCGCTGAAGATAAGATTAAGAACACTATTAAGGAGACTCTGTCCCGCGGTAAGATTGATGTGTCCATTATCGTGGAAAACATCACGGAAAACGATGTTAACATCAAACTGAACAGCATGCTGGCCAAGCAGTATGTGGACAATCTGAAGGAACTGAAGGAAACCTTTGGTGTGGATGGAGAAATCACTCTCCAGTTCCTGGCTACTCTGCCGGATGTAATGAAGGCGATTCCTGACGTGGAAGATGAAGAAGAAATTACAAAGGCAATCCTGATTCCTGTAGCGGAAGCTGCCAAGAATCTGGAATCCATGAGAGCAGTGGAAGGGGATAAGCTGGCAGAAGACCTGATTTCCAAGGGTGCTAACATCAAGTCCATTCTGGATCAGATTGCAGAGCGTGCGCCGCAGGTTGCAGCAGCACATACTGAAAAGCTGAGAGAAAGAATCACAGAACTGCTGGGCGGCAATGTACAGATTCCGGAAGACCGTATCCTGGTGGAAGCGGCAATCTTTGCGGATAAGTGTGCCATTGATGAAGAAATCACCCGTCTGAACAGCCACTTGATTCAGCTGAAGGATATTATTACCACAGCGAAGCAGCCTGTAGGTAAGAAACTGGACTTCCTGGTACAGGAAATGAACCGTGAAGCCAACACCATCGGATCCAAGTCCAACGATATCACTATCACCGGACATATGCTGGATATTAAGAGCGAAATTGAGAAAATCCGTGAACAGGTGCAGAATATCGAATAAGATAGCTTGCACAGCAGGATTTTTTGTGATATAATGTATATTCAAGTTAGTATGACTTTAGATAGCAACAGGAGTTTAGAATGAATCTACTAGAGAACCATGCAGGAAAACTGTTCGTTCTGTCCGGACCGTCCGGTGCAGGTAAAGGAACCATCTGTAAAGAACTGCTGGCTCAGACGAGCCGGGACGATGTACAGCTGTCCGTTTCCATGACAACGAGAAGCCCGAGAGTTGGCGAAACCGAAGGCGTAAGCTACTATTACGTATCGAAAGAAGAATTTCTGCGAAGAATAGAGGCAGGCGAGCTTCTGGAACATGCGGAAGTATACGGCAATTACTATGGGACGCCGAAGAAGCCGGTTCTTGAAAAGCTGGCAGCCGGAATCGATGTAATCCTGGAAATTGACATGCAGGGTGCACTGAAGGTTAAGGAAAATTATCCTGACGGTGTGTTCATCTTCATTCTTCCGCCGTCCATGTCCGAGCTGAGAAAGAGACTTACCGGCCGTGGAACGGAAACTGCCAATGCTATTGAAATGCGTCTGGGAGAAACTCTGAAGGAACTCTCCTACATTGATAAATACGACTATTGCGTGGTGAATGGCCAGTTGGACGAAGCAGTAAGCAGAGTGAAGTCCATTCTGACTGCAGAACATTCCAGAGTGACATTCACAGCAGAGGAATTGATTTCCAGATATAAGGAGGAAGCATAATGTTATATCCATCAGTTAATGAAATGAGAAAGAAAGCAGACAGCAGATATACAATCGTAATTCTGGCAGCAAAGAGAGCCAGAGACATCATCGACGGCAAGCCAATCCTGACTGACGTAGAAATCGACAAGCCGGTTTCCATCGCAGCTAACGAAATTGCTGAAGACCTGATTACTTACACAAGAGAAGCTTAATCAATTGAGTAAGACGAATACCCGCAGAACATGTTCTGCGGGTTTTTCTGTCTGTTTTGCAGAAAAGGGGAGGTAAAAGGATGCATTATGTAATCAGCGATATACACGGGTGTTATGAGGAATATAAGAATCTGCTGGAGCAGATTGAATTCAGCGATGAGGATGTGCTCTATGTATTGGGGGATACTGTGGACCGGGGACCGGAGCCTATGAAAGTGCTGCTGGACATGATGATGCGGCCAAATGTGATTCCGATTCTGGGTAATCACGAGTATATGGCTCTGGAAACACTGAAGCAGCTTAATGTGGAAATTACAGAAGAAAATGCAGAAAAACACCTGAACTACTGTATGATGCGGGGCTATATGAACTGGATGGAAAACGGTGGCGGAACTACGGCATCTGCGTTCCGAAAACTGGACAGTGATACGAAAGAGGCCGTGCTGGAGTATCTGGAAGAGTTCTCTGCTTATGAGATTGTGGAAGCAGGGGATGAAATCTACGTGCTGGTTCACGCCGGTATTGACGGTTTCAAGCCAGGCCGTCCGCTGGAAGATTATGATTTCAGTGATTTTGTATTTTATCCGCCGGATTACAGTCAGCGGTACTTCAAAGAGGGTGTGACTGTGGTGATTGGACATACACCGGTGATGAGTTTTTATGAAGATGAACGGTGTGAAGTGTTTGAGAAGAATGGTATACTCTGCATTGACGGAGGATGTGTATTCGGAGGCAAGCTCTTTGCACTGCGTCTGGAAGATAAGAAAATATTTGAAGTTTAATTTAAAAAGGTAAAAAAAAACCGAAGGTTCCGCATAAACGGAACTTTCGGTCTTTTTATTATCTCGATGTTGTGCTTAGAAGCCGATTGCTACTGCCAGCAGAATGGTTGCAACAGCCATACATACCAGAACCAGCAGGAACTTCCAGCAGAACTTCACCCAGTTTGCCCATTCGATCTTTGCGATTGCCAGGGAACCGATCAGACATCCGGAAGTCGGAACGATCAGGTTGGTGAAAGCGTCACCCAGCTGGAATGCCAGTACTGCAGTCTGTCTGGTTACGCCCAGCAGGTCTGCCAGAGGCGCCATAATCGGCATGGTCAGAGCAGCCTGACCGGAACCGGATACAACGAAGAAGTTGAATACGGACTGGAACAGGTACATCAGAACTGCAGCTGCTGCGCCGGACAGGCTGGAGAATGCTTCGGAAATACCGTACAGTACAGTGTTCAGTACAGTTGGAGCAGTTGGATCAGAGCCGCCCAGAACCTGCATGATACCCTGTGCCATTGCTACAACCAGAGCAGCACCGATCAGGTCAGCCGCACCGTTTTTGAAGGAAGATGCGATATCGTTCATCTTCATACCGTTCAGCTTAAAGATGACACCGATTACACCAGCCACAACACCCATTACGAAGAACTGGGTTGCAATTTCAGCCATGTAGTAACCGTGAACCATTACACCCCAGATTACCCATACCATAGTAGCTGCCAGAGTCAGCAGTACCAGGATGTGGCCCATACCGAATTTCTGAATGCTGTCGCTTTCTGCAGCGGCATGGTTCTGCTTTCTGAAGTATTCATCAGATTCGTGTGCGATGGACTTCGTAGGATCCTTCTTAATCTTGGATGCATAGATCATGGTCATTGCGCAGGACACGCCTGTGAATACGATCCACATAGGGATTCTGAATTCAGCACCGGAGAATACTTCCAGACCGGAGATACCCTGTGCGATACCTACGGAGAACGGATTCATCCAGGATGTACCGAAACCAATCTGAGTTGCACAGTAAGTAACCAGAACTGCTGTTACAGAGTCATATCCCATAGCTACGAAGATTGGAGCCAGAATCATCAGGAACGGCAGAGCTTCTTCACCCATACCGAAAACAGCACCGCCCAGTGCGAACAGTACGAACAGCACCGGAATCAGCAGCTTTTCCTTACCATTTGTCTTCTGAATCATTCCCATGATACCGGATTCGATGGCACCGGTACGCAGCAGAATGCCGAATGCGCCGCCTACAACCATCAGGAATGCGATGATTTCGATTGCAGAACTTGCGGTAATACCGTTGTACATGTAGTTGAAGAAACCGGTGGAACCGTCAGTAGCGAACAGAGATGCGCCAACGGTCATCGGATTGCCTTCTTCATCCAGCAGGAACTGGAAGCTGCCATCCTTGATTACGGTTCTGGTCTTTTCAGCACCGTTCATAACGTAAGTTACTTCTTCAGTTTCGTAGAATCCCTGTGGAACCAGGAATGTCAGCAGCATAGCCAGTACTACGACGAAGAAGATGATAATGTAGGTATCAGGTACCTGGAAGCCCTGATTAAAGGACTTGAGGCCTTCGCCTTTTTTCTTCTTGGACATTAAAATTTCCTCCCATTTTGATTTAAAAAGTTCTCTCACGATTGGACTGAAAAAAGCACAATCCTGTATATAATACATGATTTGTACAAAATATGCAAGTATAAATTGTATTTGTTGACGAACCTTGCCATAAAGGAGTATAATTTGTATAAGTATGAGGTGCCTCTGTGGCACAGCAAAATTTGCAGAACAGGAGTGATAAGTTATGCTGGATTTACTGATTATAAACGGTTCCTGCCCGGATTATGAAGCAGGTGAAATGATTCAGAAGGATATCGGTGTGAAGGACGGTAAGATTGCCTGGATTGGCGCGGCAGGTGAAGAACTGCCTGAAGCAGCTGAAGTGATTGATGCTGCAGGTAAGGTAGTATCCCCTGGTTTTATTGATATTCACATGCATGAAGAAAAATTCCTGACAGAGGGAAAGAAATATTCCATTTCTCAGATGATGCTGGATATGGGTGTTACTACTGCTGTCGGCGGAAACTGCGGTGAACAGTATCAGAGAATGTCTGAATTCAAGGCGGTTCTGGAAGAACTGGGCGGAGCACCGGTAAATTATGTGATGCTGGCAGGATATAATACATTCCGTGTTAAGATGGGAATCGGCCGCTATGAACATGCGACACAGGAACAGATGGAAGAACTGAAGAAATCCATTCAGGAAGAACTGGCAGAAGGGGCATGGGGATTCTCCTTCGGTATTGAATATGACCCGGGTATCACTTATGATGAAATGCTCTTTGCCTGCGGTGCATCTGACAATCCAAACCATCTGGTATCTGCACATTACCGTGCAGACTGTATTGATGATATTGCATCCATTGATGAGATGGTGAAACTGTCTGCAGCGATTCCGCAGAAGTTCCAGATTTCTCATCTGTCCAGCTGTTCTGCGATCGGACAGATGCAGCCTTCTTTAGAGTGCATCAATAAGGCCATGGAAACCAATCCGAAGCTGAACTATGATACATATCCTTATAACGCTTTCTCCACCACAATGGGATCTGCTGTATTTGAGGATGGCTGCCTGGATGCATGGAAGAAGGACTATGACAGTATTCTGCTGACTGATGACCCATATAAGAATGTGTACTGTACAGAAGAAATCTTCAAAGATGCAAGAGAAAACTATCCGGGAATGCTGGCAGTAGCCTTCGTAATGAATGAAGAAGAAATCGCTGCGGCGATTGCCAATAAGAACGGTATGGTGGCATCCGACGGTATCATCAACAACGGCAACGGACATCCGCGTGCGGCTGGTACTTTCCCAAGAGTACTGGGTAAGTACGTTCGCGAGGATAAGGTTGTATCCATGGTGGATGCACTCCGCAAGATGACCCTGGAACCGGCAAAACGTCTGGGTCTTGAGGCTGTGAAAGGACAGCTGTCTGTAGGCGCTGATGGCGATATCGTAATCTTTGATCCGGAAACCATCATCGATAAGGCGGACTTTGCACATCTGGAAGGCCCTGTAGGCATCGAATATGTGCTGATTGGCGGACAGAAAGCAATCGCAGACGGTAAGAAGGTAAATGACAGATTGGGCAGATTCATGCCATTTGAACAGTAAAGTAAACTGAATATATCAAAAGACCGGCATTGCTGCCGGTCTTTTCTTTTCGAATCACATAATAAAAAAGGCGGTCGCAGGGACCGCCTTTTAAGTTGCTATGTAATTATCAAAAGTGTAAAAGTTTCGTGTCGTACTTTTGGATTAGATACCGATCATGATACCAGCTACCATGAATACGCACTGCAGTGCGAACATCATAGCGAACAGCTTGGTAACGAACTTGTACCAGTGAGCCAGGGAGATGGACATGAAACCACAGATAGTAGCAACACCTGTAGGCCAGAACATGTTGGAGAAACCATCACCGAACTGATAAGCTACGCAAGCCATCTGACGGGAGATACCAACTACGTCAGCCAGAGGAGCCATGATAGGCATAGTTACTACAGCCTGACCGGAACCGGAAGGAATGAACAGGTTGATCAGGTTCTGTACGATCAGCATACCAATACCAGTCAGAGCTGTTGGCAGGCTGGATACCAGGTTACCCAGAGCGAATACGATAGTATCGATGATACCACCAGCAGTCAGAACTACGGAGATACCTCTAGCCATACCTACGATCAGAGCACCGTAGATAGTTTCCTTGGAGGATTCAACGAACAGGTTACCCAGTTCATTTGGACCATAGCCCAGCAGCAGGCCAGTAGCAACGAAGAATACCAGGAACAGGGATGCGATTTCCTGGAACCACCAACCAGCAGTGATGATACCCCAAGTCAGGATAACGATCAGAGCTGCGAAGCCAACCATAGCGATCTTCTGACGGCCAGTGAAAGGCATGTTCAGGATTTCGTCCTTAGCCTTCAGGTGCTTAGTTTCTTCCTGAGGCAGACCGTAAACGATGGACTTAGTAGGGTCCTTCTTAACCTTGGATGCATATGCCATGGTGTAAGCGATAACCAGAACCAGGAATGCTACGAAAGCAACGATTCTGAAGATCAGAACCTTAGGTTCAGTCAGAGGAACGCCAGCAACACCTGCAGCAACACCGATGGTGAATGGGTTGATAGTAGCAGCAGCGAAACCGGTAGCTACACCAACGAATACGATAGCACCACCAACGATTCTGTCATAACCCAGAGTCATTGCAATGATGATGAACGCAGGAATCAGAGCGTAAGTTTCTTCGTACATACCGAAAGTAGTACCACCGATAGCGAACAGAGTCATGAAGATTGGAATAATCAGGTTGTCTCTGTCGCCTACCAGTCTCAGCATAGCGCCGCAAGCTGCGGTCAGAGTGCCGGACTTGTTCAGCAGGAATACATAAGTAGATGCGAAGATAATGAAGAATGTGATGTCAGCAGCATCCATGAAACCTGCATAGATAGAGGTTACGAACTGGATAACGCCGATAGGAGTGCTTTCAACTGTCTGATAAGTGCCAGGAACTACTACCATTCTGCCGGTGTTAGGGTCTTCAGCTCTTTCGAACTGACCAGCTGGAACGATCCATGTCAGAATAGCAGCAATCAGCATGATGATCAGAAGCAGGACGAAAGCATTAAGATTGCTTTTTTTCTTCTTTTCAGTCATTTTATTTGCCTCCAAATAATATAAAGTTGAAAATGATAATTACACGTATGGTTACATACGTCTGCTCATTAATTATACCTTACTTTGAAAAAGGTGTAAAGAAAAATTAACAAACGGTTAGCAAAAAACTTCACAAAAACTACATATTTCTTTACATTACGCATGATTTAGCAGAGAAAAAACGCCTGCCAGTTCCAGATAAAGTCCGTTTCTCATGGCTTCTTCTTCCAGGATCAGATACTCATTATGGAGCGGTGCGCGGTCTTCTTCTTTCTCTACAGCAGCGCCTACAGTCCAGTAAGTGGACGGCACTGCCTGACAGAAATAGGCGAAATCGTCTGCCCCCATGCTTGCTCTGTCACGGAGAATCACGCTTTCCGGTCCGAACTCTTCTTCCGTCAGTGCAGTCATAATATCGGTAAGGTATTTGTCATTGACCAGCGGCGGATAACTGTCGAAGAACTCGATTTCACAGCTGCCTCCGTAGGCTGCCGTAATGGCGTCTGCAATTTCCACCATCCGTTTCTTTGCAAAATCTCTGTGCTCCAGGTTCAGACTGCGGATAGTACCGGTCATGGTGACCTCTCCGGTTACGATGTTTTCGGCAGTTCCGCCGTGAATCGTTCCGATGGTGATAACCAGCGGATCTGTGGGATCCATGTTGCGGCTGATAATGGTCTGGAATGCACTGACCAGATTGCCGGCCATGATGATGGCATCGGCCCCCATGTCAGGATGAGCACCATGGCAGGCGGTACCTTTTACATGGACTGCAAATTCTGTGGTTGAAGCGTACATCGGTCCGTAGCGGAAGCTGAACTGGCCCACCGGATATTTTTCATCCATGTGCAGGGCCAGACTGATGTCTACCTTTGGATTTTCCAGACATCCTTCTTTTATCATCTGTTCTGCGCCGCCGATGGTTTCTTCTGCCGGCTGGAAGAAGAACTTAACATTGCCCGGCAGCTGTTCCTTTACCTGATTCAGTGCGATGGCTGATCCAAGCAGAATGGCAGCATGCATATCATGACCGCAGGCATGCATGGCACCCGGCCGTTTGGATGCAAAAGGCAGACCTGTTTTTTCCGTAATCGGCAAAGCATCGATATCGGCCCGGATGCCGACGGTCTTTTTGGATTGACCGTTTCCGTATAGGGTGGCAACCACACCGTTTTTTGCGATGCGGCGGCATTCAATACCTTCTGTATTCAGATAGTCAAGAATATACTGGCAGGTTTCCTCCTCGTGCTCACTGACTTCCGCGTTTTCATGGAAATGGCGGCGGATTCTTACGACCTCAGGATAAATTTTATCTGTCAGTTCCCGGATCTGCTGTCTGTTCATATTTATACCTCCTGTTTATGGCTAAAAAAAGGCGCAGCCATTCCTGACTGCGTCTCATTTTTACTTATTATCGATGTCTCTTTTCTTTACTCGCTTCATACCTGCATGAGGGTCTGCGATTTCTTTTTTCTGTGTATTTCTTTTGATATCAGATTTTCTCAGAGAAAGACCCTGTTCGCGGAGAAATTCCCGCTGCTTCTGGAACGGCATGGTTCCGTGCTTGTAGTCATGAATTACGGTAATGATGGCAAGAATGAAGATAATCATTCCTCCGATGAAGCCGAAAATGCTGATTCTGGTTGGGAAGTACAGGCAGGCGAAGAAAATACCAACCCATAACATAAATCTGTATACTTTTTCAAACATTCGTTGTGTCCTCCGATTTGTTACAAATAAAATCAGCAACATTTTAACACATTTTGTGACGAGGCGCCAGCAGAAAATCCTGATGCAGAAAGGAAAATATAAAAAAACAACACAAACCGAGCAAAACTGGAGGTCAAACTGTCGAATTTTGACAGTTTGGGAAGAAAGCTGACGAGAAAAAAAGAAAACAGGAAGAAATTTACATGTTAGAATAGAAAGGAATATACCGATACATAATAGGAGAAGGAGATACTTCATGGAAAAATATGTACCCCTGGTGACGAAACAATGTGTACGGAAGATTTTGCCGGATGAAATTGTATATATAATGAAGAAAGCACGCAAGATTATGCTGGTGACGGATAAGGAAGTATATGAATATTACGGGAAACTGGAACCGGTTTCACAGGTGCTTGACCGGAGATTTTTTGCCTGCCTGAGAGGGTGCATTATCAATCTGGACAAGGTTCTTCGCATGGAAGACCAACGAATTTATATGACCAATGGGGAACCGATTCTCATGGGAAGAGATAACTTCATCCGGGCGAAACAGTATTACACTGCATACCTGAAAAAACTTCTGTAATTTTCAACATTTTTTGAAGAAAAAACTTGCAATTGAAGCAGGTTTATAGTATAGTATTTGGGGTGTGTCATAAGGACACATACTATCAATATTATTTTACACACCCATGAAAATGAGGTTGCCACGATTCCCTGACATAAGGGTGCAAGTAAGCTTTGCCCTGAAAAGAAGGAGGAAAAGCTGCAAGTGGTAAAAAAGACAATGGGTGGAAGTTCAAAAACCAGGAGGAATTTAAAAATGGCAGTAATTTCTATGAAACAGTTACTCGAAGCTGGTGTACACTTTGGTCACCAGACAAGAAGATGGAACCCTAAGATGGCTCCTTACATCTTCACTGAAAGAAACGGTATTTACATCATCGACTTACAGAAGACTGTAAAGAAGATCGACGAAGCTTACGACTTCATGAAGGAAGTTGCAGCTACTGGCAAGCCAGTTCTGTTCGTAGGTACCAAGAAGCAGGCTCAGCAGGCTATCATGGACGAAGCTAGAAGATGCGGTCAGTTCTTCGTATCCGAAAGATGGCTGGGTGGTATGCTGACTAACCACAAGACTATCAACACCAGAATTGCTAGACTGAACGCTATCAAGACTATGGAAGAAGACGGCACTTTCGAAAAGCTGTCCAAGAAGGAAGTTACCAAGCTGAGAGGCGAAATGGAAAAGCTGGAAAAGTACCTGGGCGGTATGAAGGATATGAAGGGCATGCCTGGCGCACTGTTCATCGTAGACCCTAAGAAGGAAAGAATCGCTGTTAAGGAAGCTAGAATTCTGGGTATTCCTATCATCGGTATCGTTGACACTAACTGTGACCCAGACGATGTTGACTACGTAATCCCAGCAAACGATGATGCTATCAGAGCTGTTAAGCTGATCGCTGGCAGAATGGCTGACGCTATCATCGAAGCTAACCAGGGCGAAAGCTTTGACGAAGGTACTGTAGAAGCTGTAGAAGCAACTGAAGAATAATTTAGGAGGACCGAAAATGGCTGTAACTGCTGCATTAGTAAAAGAGTTAAGAGAAATGACAGGCGCTGGCATGATGGACTGCAAGAAGGCGCTGGTTGAAACTGACGGCAACATTGAAGCTGCAGTTGATTATTTAAGAGAAAAGGGTCTGGCAAAGGCTGCTAAGAAGGCTGGCAGAATCGCTGCTGAAGGTCTGGTAAAGATTGCTTTCGCTGCAGACGGCAAGACTGCTGCTATCGTTGAAGTTAACTCTGAAACAGACTTCGTTTCCAAGAACGAAGAATTCGTACAGTTCGTAGAAGATCTGGCGAAGCTGGCATTAACTGCTGAAACTACTGATATCGAAGCTTTCAAGGCTATGTCCATGGAAGAAGGTACTGTAGCTGACGTATTAACTGCTAAGATTGCTAAGATTGGTGAAAACCTGTCTGTAAGAAGACTGGAAAAGGTAACTGCTGATGTTGTTACTTCCTACGTTCACGGCGGCGGCAGAATCGGTGCTATCGTAGCTGGTACCGGCGAAGCTACTGACGCTGTAAAGGAAGCTTTAACTAACGTTGCTATGCAGATCGCTGCAATGAACCCTCAGTACGTAAGCAGAAATGACATTTCCGCTGAAGAACTGGCTAAGATGCACGACATCACTCTGGAAAGCGCATTAAACGATCCATTCTCCCTGCCTAAGCCAATCTTAAACGCTCTGTTAGACAAGGCTGTTGAAGGCGTTTGGGCTGAAGAAGACGTTGCTGTATTAGCTGAAAAGAGAGCTGACAAGGGCTTCAACTTCAACTACTTACCAAACTTCCTGTCCGAAGATGCTAAGGCTAAGCTGGCTGCTCTGGCTGTAGCTGACAAGGAAAACATCTCCGGTAACAAGATCTTCACTGGTCTGGTTGACGGCCGTGTTTCCAAGCAGTTAAAGGACATCTGCCTGCTGGATCAGACTTATGTAAGAGCTGAAGACGGTAAGCAGACTGTAGCTCAGTACCTGGGTTCCGTAAGCAAGGAACTGACTATCGCTAAGGTAGTTCGTTTCGAAGTAGGCGAAGGTATCGAAAAGAAGGAAGAAAACTTTGCTGAAGAAGTAGCTAAGCAGATGGCTAACGCTTAAGTGAGCTTCTGAATCTCTGATTCAGCTAAAGCGAACTTACGCAAAGCTTCCCCGCGAGGCATAGCCGAGTGGCTTGGAAGCGATTGCGGCATAAAACTGTCACAAAACCCCTGAAACATTGAGAAATCAATGGATCAGGGGTTTTTTATTTCTGTTTTTTCATGTTTAAATAAGTTCCATTAAAACTTTTGCTGACAGGGTACGGGATAGAAGAACCGGTTTCCCGGAAAGTTCAGCAACAAGATTCTGCTGGACGTTGCTGTATCCCATACAGTCCAGCACGATCAGGTCCACATCTGTGTGAGCGAAAGATTTTGCGGCGCGCTCCAGGCTGCCATCTTCAGCATATGGTGAGCCATGACAAGCCGTTACTTTTGGAACTACCTGCTTCCAGATTTCGGCAAAATCTTCCATCTGTCCTGCTTCCGGAAGGATTACACCGATGTGTCCGCCCGGTGCAGCCATGGGTACCAGTGATTTCAGTACATCATTGGGATAGATGACCGGTATGCTGCAATCAAAAGGCTGGAAGCCTTCTGTACAGAGAATCATTATGGCAGAGACTCCTTCTGTTTCCATGCGGGAAACCTGCTGCTGCATCAGGTCTGAAAGATGATGGGAGGCAACGGTAACCATGGAACCATCTGCAAGACGGGTTACCAGAAAATGTTCACCTGGTTCCGGTTTCATGGACTCCACCTGTTTTTTCGTCAGACCATCCAGTGCTCCGGCTTCTATATAATCTGCTTTTTCTGCAAAGATTGGCTGAAGATCAGCTGTCATATCAGGGCGTGGAGACTGACCGATAGTCAGCAGCCCAATGGTTTTCTTTTCTGTCATGAGAGCCTCCTTTTTATTAATGTTTTTATTCTATCGACCATTTGGAATTTTGTCAATGAAAGGGCAGCAGAATGTTAGAATGATGAATAAAAACTGTCTCTGTACTTGAAATTTTACCCATTTTGCATTAATATAAAATAGATATGGTGTGTTTGAAAAATACATACCGTATGTGTTGTGCGTTAAAAAGAATTTAAATTTATGATATGTAATTCAGGAGGTAAAATGATGACTTACAAGTCCGATATTGAAATTGCACAGGCGTGTGAGAAGAAGAGAATTACCGAGATTGCGGCTGTGGCAGGTGTAGAGGAAAAATACCTGGAACAGTACGGTAACTATAAGGCCAAGGTTGACTATGCTCTGCTGAGAGACAAGGCTGACCAGCCGGATGCAAAGCTGATTCTGGTAACTGCAATCAATCCGACTCCTGCGGGTGAAGGTAAGACTACTACAACTGTAGGTCTGGCTGATGGTCTGCGTAAAATCGGCAAGAAGTCCGTAGTTGCACTCCGTGAACCATCCCTTGGCCCTGTTTTCGGCGTTAAGGGCGGTGCTGCAGGCGGCGGCTATGCACAGGTAGTTCCAATGGAAGATATCAACCTGCATTTTACCGGTGACTTCCATGCAATCGGTGCAGCGAACAACCTGCTGGCAGCAATGCTGGACAACCATATCCAGCAGGGTAATGAACTGGGAATTGACCCTCGTAAGATTACCTGGAAGAGAGCTGTAGATATGAACGACAGACAGCTGCGTAACATTATCGACGGTCTGGGCGGTAAGCCAAACGGTACTCCTAGAGAAGACGGTTTCGATATTACTGTAGCTTCCGAAGTTATGGCAGTTCTGTGTCTGGCCAGCGATATTATCGATCTGAAGGAAAGACTGGCACGTATTATCGTTGCCTATACATATGATGACAAGCCTGTTACCTGCGGTCAGCTGAAGGCACAGGGTGCTATGGCAGCACTGCTGAAGGATGCACTGAAGCCAAACCTGGTACAGACTCTGGAAGGCACTCCTGCCTTCATCCACGGTGGTCCTTTTGCTAACATTGCTCACGGCTGCAACTCCGTAACTGCAACCAGAATGGCTATGAAGCTGGGTGAGTATGCAGTAACTGAAGCCGGCTTTGGTGCTGACCTGGGTGCTGAAAAGTTCCTGGATATCAAGTGCCGTATGGCAGGCATCCAGCCATCTGCAGTTGTTATCGTTGCAACAATACGTGCACTGAAGCACCACGGCGGTGTAGCAAAGGCTGACCTGAACAACGAAAATCTGGAAGCTCTGGAAGCTGGTCTGCCAAACCTGCTGCAGCATGTGGAAAACGTAACCAAGGTATTCAAGCTGCCTTGCGTAGTTGCAATCAATGCATTCCCAACTGATACTGAAGCAGAACTGAAGCTGGTTGAAGAAAAGTGCAGAGAACTGGGCGTAAACGTAGCTCTGTCTGAAGTTTGGGCTAAGGGCGGCGAAGGCGGTAAGGCTCTGGCTGAAGAAGTGGTAAGACTGTGCGAAGAACCGAATGAATTCGAATTCTGCTACGAAGCAGATACTACCATCATGGAAAAGCTGAATGCGATTGCTGCCAGAATTTACCGTGCAGACGGCGTACAGCTGGTAGGAAACGCTGTAAAGCAGATTAAGCAGCTGGAAGAACTGGGCTTCTCCAATCTGCCAATCTGTATGGCAAAGACACAGTACAGCTTCTCTGATGATCAGAAGAAGCTGGGTGCACCTAGAAACTTCACCATTCAGGTAAGAAACCTGAAGGTATCTGCAGGTGCAGGTTTCATTGTTGCACTGACCGGTGACATCATGACCATGCCTGGTCTGCCAAAAGTACCTGCAGCAGAAAAGATTGACGTGGATGAATTTGGTGTAATTCACGGTCTGTTCTAGCTTGGGGTGAAACATGGCTGAAATATTAAAGGGGGCGCCGGTAACGGCGGCCCTCAATGAAAAAATGACAGCAGAAGTGGCAGTGCTGAAGGAACACGGCGTGGTTCCAACCCTGGCAATCCTGCGTGTTGGAGAAAGACCGGATGACCTTTCCTATGAAACCGGTGCCATGAAGCGCTGTGCGGCAGTAGGCGTGGAAGTAAAGAACGTGGTTCTTCCTGCAGATGTGTGTCAGGCTGATTTTGATGCGGCACTGACTGCGCTCAACGAAGATGACAGTGTTCACGGAATTCTCATGTTCCGTCCGCTTCCAAAACAGCTGGACAGTGAAAAGGCACGCCAGATGCTGAACCCTGCAAAGGACGTGGATGGCTGTACTGACGGATCCCTGGCTGGCGTTTTCACCAATACGAAGGTGGGATTTGCGCCTTGTACTGCGCAGGCTGCCATGGAAATCCTGGATTTCTACGGAATTGACTGCACAGGAAAGAAGGCTACGGTAATCGGCCGATCTCTGGTAGTGGGACGTCCTGCGTCCATGATGCTGATGCATAAGAATGCCACCGTGACTACCTGTCATACGAAGACCGTAAATATGCCGGAAATTACCCGACAGGCAGATATTCTGATTGTCTGTGCCGGACAGATGGAAAGCATCGGTGCGGAATATGTAAGAGAAGGCCAGGTTGTAGTCGATGTAGGTATTGGCTGGAACGAAGAAAAGGGCAAGCTTTGCGGAGACGTGAAGTTTGAGGAAACTGAGCCTGTGGTTGGTGCGATTACACCGGTACCGGGCGGCGTGGGAACTGTGACCACCAGCGTGCTGGTTTCCCATGTGGTTGAAGCGGCAAAACGTGCACAGAAGCACTTTGCATAACAGAAAAACAGAATCAGATCTTATAGTCAGAGTAAGGACAGTGCGTTAAGTGCCGGCGGATGGGATGTTGCTGCCGGACGAAGGGGACTGAATAAGGAAACCGCGGTACTGTACCTGCGTCCGCTGCTGCAAGAATGAACCCAAATTCCTTCCTGTAGCAAGAGACAGGAAGGAGTTTTTTTATGAAAAAGATGAATACGAAAATGCTGGTAACGGCCAGTGTTCTTATTGCACTGCAGATTATCCTGTCACGTTTTCTGTCCATCAATGCATGGAATATGAAAATAGGATTTTCTTTCGTGGCAATCTTTGTTGCTGCATATTTTTACGGACCTGCGTTCAGCGTGATAGTAGCGGTTATTTCGGATGTTCTGGGGGCGCTTCTGTTTCCAAGTGGGGCATTTTTCCCCGGATTTACGGTAACTGCACTTTTTACAGGACTGCTGTATGGCTGTATGCTCCATAAAAAACAGAACAGAGGTCGTATTGTCATGACGGTGCTTGCAGATCAGCTGATACTGGGGCTTGTGGTGAATACCTACTGGCTGTCCATATTGTATGGAACTACATTTGGAGCCGTAGCAATTACGAGAATTTTCCAGTGTCTGATTATGATTCCGGTACAGTATGTAACCATCAGTCTGCTGATGAAAAAACTGCCGGCTCTGAAAAAAGAGGTACTGCGATAGGGAAAACAGTAAATTTACTTGCCAAGGTAAAGTATGAAATAGTATAATATACTAAATTGGTAAATATAGACTTGTCAGATGTAAGAAAATGACAAGCGGAAAAGAGGTTACGAAAATGAACAGTTGGAGTAATAAGTGGACAAGAGCGGCGATTCCGGCTCTGCTGCTGCACTGCAGTATCGGTACTGTTTACTGCTGGTCTATTTTCAGCCAGGAGATTGCAGATCATATCGGATTTTCCAAGGCGGCTACTGAATGGGCATTCAGTTTTGCTATTTTCTTCCTGGGTATGTCTGCTGCATTTCTGGGCAACTTCGTGGAAAAAGATATTCATAAATCTTCCCTTATTTCCACAATCTGTTTCTCTGCGGGTATGGCAGGTACCGGATTCTTTATCTGGTACGGAGGACAGAACCCTGGAAACATTCTTGCATTGATTGGTATTTATGTAAGCTATGGCTTTATCATGGGTGTTGGTCTGGGAACCGGTTACTTATCTCCGGTAAAGACTCTCATGCTGTGGTTCTCTGATCGTAAAGGTCTGGCAACCGGACTTGCGGTAGCTGGTTTTGGTGCAGCTAAAGCCATTGCGTCTCCTATTATGCAGGCTATGCTGGAAAACATGGGCGAAGGCGGTATCTACCAGATGTTCTGGATTCTGGCAGCTGTATACTTTGTGATGATGTTCACCGGACATCTGCTTCTGAAGAAACCGGATGGATGGCATGAACCTCAGACAAAGGCTGAAGGCAGCCGAATGATGGATGTAATCAAGTCTAAGCCGATTACCAATTATATTGGTATCTGGCTCATGTTCTACCTGAACATCACCTGCGGTCTGGCGCTGATCTCTCAGGAAAAGATGATTGTTAAGTGTATTGGTCTGGCTGGTGCTGTTGGTATTGTTTCCACTGTTTCTGCAGTCTTCAATGCTGCAGGCCGTCTGGGATTCTCATCTCTGGGTGACGGTATGAAGGACAGAAACACAATTTACAAGATTATTTTCGCTATTTCCATTGTACTTACCGGTGCCGTTATCGTAACAAAGGGCGTAGAAAACGGTGCGGGAAATATGGTTCTGACAGTACTGGTTCTGGGACTGATTTTCATAGTAAATGCAGGCTATGGCGGCGGATTCTCCAATGTACCGACTCTGCTGTCTGACCACTATGGTATGGGAAATATCAGTGCAATCCACGGCCTGACATTATCTGCATGGGCTTTTGCAGGTCTGTCCGGAAATCAGATGGCATCCTGGATTGTAAATCACTTTGGTACACCTGGTGAAGCAACCAACCCCGTAGGTTATCAGACGGTAATGCTGGTTACCGGTGCATTGTATGTAGTGGCACTGCTGATCAGTATGTTCCTGGTACGCGGCGGCGGAAAGGCAGAAGTAAAATCTGAAAAAGCAGCATAGCGCATAAATAAATGAAATATAAGACTGGCAGTCTATGGAGGACTGCCAGTTATTTTTTTCGCAAAGGAATGATTGACAAACCTCGAGGGTGGATAGTAGAATGATATACAATATCTTAGCATCAGGAGGTGTGTGTATGCTGAAGAAAAAAACATATGGCAAACTGAATACACAGAATCTGACCAGTATCCGTCCGACGGTGGAGGCCCTTCTTGGACTTAAGACCACCAGAGCTACGGATTTTGATGTGAAGCCAGTGGAACGTGTGCTGACTTTGGCCAAGCTGAAATTCGGAGAACGGCAGCAGAGAGTTATCGACTGCGACCGTGTATTTATATATAATCCGGATGCCGTTGCATCCTGGGTGTTTGACAGCCATATCAGTATTTTCCGGCCGCTGACCAGCAGAGCAGGACTGACATGTGATATGCTCGCCATGGAGCCTCCGGTGACTCCGGTATGTTTTGCTTCCATGTATTCGGGAAAGACCCCGGAAGAACATGGGATCCGTTCTTATAAAAAGCCTGTTCTGAAGGCAAATACTCTCTTCGATGATCTGGCTGCAGCCGGTAAGAAAGTGGCCATTATCTGCACGGCAGGAGATTCCATTGCGGAGATTTTTAAGGAACGTAATGTGGACTACTTTATCTATGAGAAGACAGAACACTGTAATATGAAGGCACTGGAACTGATTCTGGAAGACCGGCATGACATGATTGTACTGTATAACGGTAATTACGATGCAGTGATGCATAAGAAGGGGCCTGAAAGCAAGGCTGCCCTTCAGGCACTTCGTGAAAATGTGGGTACCTTCTGCGAGATTCATGATGCTGTCGAAAAATACTGGACGGGCCACAACACAGTGCTTGCCTTTGCACCGGATCATGGCTGTCATAAAAAGCTGTTTGGACGTGGTGACCATGGGAAACATATACCGAAAGATATGAATATCAAGCATTTCTACAGCTTTATTCAGAAAAAAGAAGATTAAAAAATTAATGGGAGAATTCACAGCGGATTCTCCCTTTTATTGTGGAAATACATAGAAAAAACAAAAATGTTGTACTAAAATAACATATATTGGCGATTTGGGATTGATTTATTTTTACAAAGGTGTTATTCTATAATGAGTTTCGAATTTTAACTATACTTTGGAGGGTAATGCAAAATGAAAGAATTTTTAAAAGCATGGAACCGTCTGAGCCTGGTTAAGCAGATCATTATCGGTCTGGTAATCGGTATTGTTCTGGCTCTGGTGGCTCCTCAGCAGTTAGGCGGAATCATGCCAATCTTCGGTACTATCTTTACAAGAGCACTGAAGGGCGTGGCTCCAGTTCTGGTATTCTTCCTGGTAATGTTCGCAATCGCGCAGCATAAGTCCGGTAAGAAGACAAACATGAAGAGAGTTCTGGTTCTGTACCTGGTTGGTACTTTCCTGGCTGGTACTCTGGCAGTAATCGTAAGCTTTATTTTCCCTGTTGAACTGGCGCTGGCTGAAGGTGCAGGAGACGTTACTCCGCCGGAAGGCATCGGTCAGGTTCTGCAGACTCTGATTTTCAATATCGTATCCAACCCAATCGATGCACTGATGAATGCAAACTACATCGGTATTCTGGCATGGGCTATCGTTCTGGGTATCGCACTGAGAGGTGCATCCGATGCGACTAAGAACTTCCTGGGTGAAATCTCTGACGCAGTATCCACTGTTGTTAGATGGGTAATCAAGCTGGCTCCTCTGGGCGTTATGGGTCTGGTATTCGACTCTATCGCAACTACCGGTATTGAAGCTCTGCTGAGCTACGGTAAGCTGATTGTGGTTCTGGTAGGCGCTATGTTTGCAGACGCTCTGATTATCAACCCAATCATCGTATTCCTGAACACCAAGCAGAATCCTTATCCGCTGGTACTGAAGTGCCTGAAGGATTCCGGTATCACTGCATTCTTCACCAGATCTTCTGCTGCTAACATTCCTGTTAACATGAGACTCTGTGAAGAGCTGAATCTGAACAAGGATACATATTCCATCTCCATTCCTCTGGGTGCTACCATGAACATGGGCGGTGCTGCAATCACAATTGCAATCCTGACTCTGGCTGCATGTCACACTCTGGGAATTGCGGTTGACATTCCTACTGCAATCATCCTGTGCGTACTGTCTGCAATCTCTGCATGCGGTGCTTCCGGCGTAGCTGGCGGTTCCCTGCTGCTGATTCCTCTGGCATGTTCCCTGTTCGGCATTCCGAACGACATCGCTATGCAGGTAGTAGGTGTAGGCTTCATCGTAGGCGTAATTCAGGACTCCTGCGAAACTGCCCTTAACTCTTCCACTGACGTTCTGTTCACTGCAACTGCAGAACTGGCAGAAAAGAGAAAGAACGGCGGTAAGTAATTTACGGCATGAAAGAGCATGAAATGCGAATGCATTTTATGCTCTTTTTTTCTGTCTTCACTCCTTGAATTCGCGAAAGGACAGGAGTACAATAAGGGTAAAGAAGGACATCCGGGGGGTGTATGTATGAAAAAAGAAATTGAAGCTCTGCGTGCGGCCATGAACCAGGCAGGAATTGATGCGTATCTGGTACCGACTACGGATTTTCACGGGTCTGAATATGTGAATCCGTATTTCAAATGCCGCCAGTATCTGTCGGGATTTACCGGATCTGCAGGTACACTGCTGGTGACAGAAGACTGGGCGGGACTCTGGACTGATGGCCGGTATTTTATTCAGGCCGCAGCGCAGCTTGAAGGCAGCGGTATTACACTGATGAAAGAGCGGGAACCTGGAGTACCGACGATTTCTGAATATCTTGAGTCTCATCTTTCTCCTGGAAGTGTGCTGGGATTTGATGGCCGGGTAGTTGGCTGCAGGGAAGCAGAAGCTTTTGCGGCAAAATATAAACTGCGCACTGATCTGGATCTGGCAGGCGATATTTGGGCAGAAAGACCGAAACTGCAGGCATCCAAGATTTATGGACTTGAGGAGGAAGTAACCGGTGAATCCTCTCACAGCAAACTTTCCCGGATTCGCTGTGCTATGAAAGAAAAGGGAGTATCCTGCCATCTGATTTCCTCGCTGGAGGATATTGCATGGATTTATAATCTGAGGGGAAATGATGTAAAGAATACTACTGTATTCTATTCCTTTGCGTTAATAGAGGGAAACAGAGACATTCTTTATATCCTGGATGAAACCTTTGCAGGCAGTGATGCTGCGAAGAATTTGCCTGATACGACAGAACTTCGTCCGTATTTCCAGGCTTTTGATGATGTTGGGGAACTGTCTGCAGGAGGAATTTTGCTGGATAAAAGCAGCATCAGCTATTCCCTGGTACAGAAAATGCCGCAGCACGTGGAAATTCTCGACGAAGAAAGCCCAGCCAGACTGATGAAGGCGATGAAAAACTCTGTGGAAGTTGCGTGTACCATGGGAGCACATCTGAAAGACGGGGCAGCTATGGTACAATTCGTTCGCTGGGTGAAAGAAGAAATTTCTGCGGGAAATGCCTTGTCTGAGCTGACAGCGGCAGAACAGGCAGACTATTACCGGAGCATGCAGGAAGGATTCTGCCAGACCAGTTTTGATACAATCGCAGGATACGGACCGAATGCAGCACTTCCGCATTATGCAGTTTCAGAAGAATCCAATCTGAAGCTGAAACCGGAAGGATTCCTTCTGGTTGATTCCGGGGGCCAGTATACTGACGGAACCACCGATATTACCAGAACGATAGCTTTGGGACCTTTGACAGAGGAAATGAAGCTGCATTATACCCTTGTACTGAAGGGACATATTTCCCTGGCAACGGCACGCTTTGAAGAAGGAACCACCGGTGCTGAGCTTGATAAGCTGGCAAGAGGGCCGCTGCTGGAAAAGGGTCTGAACTACAACCATGGAACGGGTCACGGCGTGGGTCATCTGCTCAGTGTCCATGAAGGTCCTCAGTCCATCAGCCCGAGAGGAACAGGCTGTCCGGTTCTTCCAGGCATGATTACCAGCAATGAACCGGGACTTTATCTGGAAGGAAAGTATGGCATCCGTCTGGAGAATGAAGTTCTGTGCGAAAAAGGTGAAGATGGATTGCTTCAGTTCCGGACGATAACTCTCTGTCCTTGGGAGAGAGAAGCAATTGTCACAGAATTGCTGTCAACTGAAGAAATAAAGTGGGTTGACGATTATCATAACCATGTTTATACAACTTTAAAACCATATCTGAATGTAGAATGTGCCCAGTGGCTTCAGGCTGCCTGCGGACCATTGATTTGAACGTAATGCTGTAAAGAATGTTTTTGAAGGTGACGTTATGGAACAGGAAGAAAAAGAACTGAAAACCATAAAGAGTAAGCGGAAATATGAAATGGATATGTGCAGCGGTCCGGTGCTTAAAAAAGTACTGATATATACATTGCCGCTGATGGCATCCAGTGTACTGCAGCTTTTGTTTAATGCAGCAGACATTATCGTAGTCGGCAGGTTTGCTGGCGAAAATTCGCTGGCAGCTGTTGGGTCTACCACATCTATTGTCAACCTGCTTGTTAATCTGTTTGTAGGTCTTTCTATCGGGGCAAATGTTCTGACTGCGCGGTACTATGCAGCTAAGAAGAGTGCACATCTGAGCAAGACCATTCATACGGCAATGATGCTTGCAATCGTTGGAGGTGTTCTGCTGGCCATTGTGGGCTTCTTCGGAGCACGTCCGATTATGAAATTGATGCAGTCTCCTCCGGAGGTACTGGATTTGTCGGTTCTGTACCTGAAGATTTATTTCCTGTGTATGCCGGCCATGCTGCTGTATAACTATGGTGCAGCGATTCTCCGTGCCATCGGGGATACCCGCCGTCCGCTGTATTACCTGACAGCCGCCGGTTTCATAAATGTGGGTCTGAACCTGATCTTCGTAATTGTTCTGAAGATGGATGTGGCAGGGGTTGCTGCGGCCACTGCAATTGCCCAGTGCTTCTCCGCATTTATGATTGTGCGTTGTCTGATGAACGAAAGCGGAAGCATGAAGCTGCGTCCGAAACTGCTGTTTATTCACAAGCAGGAGTTTCTCAAAATCCTGCAGATTGGTATTCCTGCCGGATTCTCCGGAATTCTGTTCTCCCTGTCAAACGTGGTAATTCAGTCATCTGTTAACAGTTTCGGCAATATTGTAGTTGCCGGAAATGCAGCAGCACAGAATATCGAAGGTTTCGTCTATGTTTCCATGAATTCCTTCAGCCAGGCGGCCATTTCCTTTGCCAGCCAGAATGTGGGCGTTGGAAAGTATGAACGTGTAACTAAGATTCTTCTTTCCTGTGTGGGAAGTGCGGCGGCAGCCGGTATCATTTTAGGTAATGGGGCATTCTTCTTTGGTGATACACTTCTGCGCCTGTATTCTGACAATGCAGAGGTAATTCAGATGGGACTGGTTAGAATGTCCTATGTTGCATGCTTCTATGCGTTATGTGGTATTATGGATTCTCTGGTAGGTACACTCCGCGGACTGGGATACTCCATGCTTCCAATGATTGTATCGCTCATTGGTGCCTGCGGTCTGCGTATTCTTTGGATTATGACCATATTCCAGATTCCAAGATTCCATACGATTCATACAATTTATTTTTCCTATCCAATCAGCTGGGGGCTGACAGCTTTCGTTTTGGCAGTAAGCTATGTGATTATCATGCGGGGAATTAAAAAACGCCGCATGGAACGGGAAGAAGAACTGAAAAGAAAAGCAGAAAGAGAGGCTTTAAGCGCTTAATATGAAGATGAACGTAATTGCTTACGTATATAATGATTTCACTGCAAAATTCGGAATTCCGCGGCAGAGCCGCCTGGTGGACACTCCATCCAGGGTTGTGCTTCAGCCGCCGTACAACCTGCCGGATGCAGTACGGGGACTGGAAGAATTCACCCACATCTGGCTTCTCTGGGAGTTTTCCGAGAATGTGAGAGAAGATGGAAAGTGGTCAGCTACAGTACGGCCTCCAAGACTTGGCGGAAACGTAAGAAAGGGTGTTTTCGCAACTCGGTCTCCGTTCCGGCCCAATCCAATCGGTCTTTCCTGTGTAAAGCTGGAGAAGATTACCTATGAAGAGAGCGGACCGGTGCTGCACATTCTGGGTGCGGATCTGATGAATGGCACACCTGTTTATGATATCAAACCTTATGTAACTTATTCTGATTCCATTCCGGAAGCCTATGGCGGATTTTCAGAAAAAGTGAAAGATTATCAGCTGGAAGTTGTGATTCCGCCGGAGTGTATGACCCTTGTTCCCGAGCAGAAGCGGGACATCCTCTGTGAAATTCTAAGCCAGGATCCACGTCCTTCCTACCAGGAGGATCCGTTGCGTGTATACGGTATGGAATACGCAGATATGGAGATTAAATTCACTGTTGCAGAAGGCATTCTCACTGTGAAAAAAATTGAAAAAATATGACTGAAACGAGAGATTTCTTTATTTTTTTAAATGAGAAGTCTCTTTTTTTATATTTTTTAAGGAGTCTGGTTAAAATATTGATTTTTTCGCTTAATTAATTTAAGATTAACTTAAATTCGCTAAGGAATTTAAATATGTAATATACACACTCTCCCAAGAGTAGTTAAAAAGTTCTCTATACAGGAAAACTGCCGGAAGAAACCTTCCGGCAGTTTTCTTTTTAGCTGACAAACGTCAGAAAATATGGTATATTAATATGTATGCAGAGGTTCTGCAGAATGGAGAAATATATGAGAACATTAGACGAAATAGATAAGAAAATAATTAACAGACTGCGTCAGAATGGACGTATTTCACTGAAGGAACTGTCTGCGGAAGTCTTTCTTACCATGCCGGCAGTATCGGCCCGCATTGAAAAACTGGAGAAAGAAGGCTACATCCGTGGATACCATGCTTCAGTGGATCTGGCCAAGCTGGGGTACGGAATCAAGGCCTTTATTCTGATTACAGTGAAACCGGAAGATAATAAGCGGTTTTATGAGTTTGCCAGAGAAGAAAAGTGTATTCTGGAATGCAGCCATATTACGGGAAATCATTCCATGATGCTGAAAGCAGTTTTTCCGACTACAGTTCTGCTGGATGAATTTGTTGGAAGACTTCAGAGTTTTGGAAAGACAGAGACCCATATTGTGTTCAGTACCGCAGTAGAACGATATTAAAGACGAAAAAGACAGCAGGAGGATTTTGACATGAAAAACGCAATCGGCATCATCGGTGGAATGGGCCCTATGGCCTCTCAGCTCTTTTATAAGATGGTGACAGAACATACAGCAGCAGAAAAGGATCAGGATCATATTAATTTGGTGATTTTAAGTGATGCATCCATGCCGGACCGTACGGGAGCTATTTTAGCAGGAGAGTATGAAGGTCCATACAATCAGATGCTGGAAGATGCCAAGATTCTGGAAAATCTGGGATGCAAGGGTATCGCAATCACCTGCAATACTGCACACTTCTTCGCAGACATGATTGCAGACAAGATTGGAATTCCAATCCTGCATATGATTAAAGGCACAGCGGCTGCTGTGGCAGAAGAGTGTCCGGGTGGAAAGGTGGGCATTATGGCTACTGACGGAACCGTACAGACCGGACTCTATCAGAAGGCCTTGACAGAACAGGGCCTGGAACCTTTTACTCCATGTGAGGAAATCCAGAAAGAAGTAATGCACCAGATTTATGACCGTATTAAGAATGGTCAGAATTACGATGCAGAAAGCTGGAAGAAGATTGAAGCAGAATATAAGGCAGCTGGCTGCAGCAAGGTGCTGCTGGCATGTACAGAATTGTCTGTAATCAAGGCGGACGAAGGCCTGGAAGACTGGTATGTGGATCCGATGGATACACTGGCCAGACTGGTTATTGCAGCTGCAGGTAAGGAATATAAATAACCGTGAGATGAAGAAAACCCCGGATCCTCAAGGATTCGGGGTTTTATATATTTTTACAAACGTCTTAATTTATTTAATTTTCCGGTTTAAACTTTGGAATTACTTGCACATTTTTACGGAATGAGCGATAATAGAAGATAGAGATTTTGTGTCGAAATCAATGACAGCAAGGAAAAGGAGACCGGAAAATGAGTGACATGAGAATTGTGGATTTACACTGTGATACATTAATGGGAGGATGGCAGAATCCGGACTGGAAGCTGAGAGAAAATGAAGGTCATATTGACCTGATGAAGCTGAAGGATGGTCAGTCCCTGTGCCAGCTTTTTGCAGTATGGATTTCCAGAAGAGCGATGGAAACAACCAATCCGTATGATTATTACCGTGCTCTGGTGGATTTATATCACCGCGAAATGGATGCGAATACAGATCTGATTCTGAAGGCCCGCAGCTGGAAGGAAATCATGGATAATAAGGCGGCCGGAAAGATGAGCGGCATGCTGTCCATCGAAGACGGTGTATGTTTTGAAGGAAAAATTGAAAGAGTAGAGGAAGCATACAGAGATGATGTCCGTATGGTCGGCCTGCTCTGGAATTACGAAAATGAAATCGGCTATCCGTGCCGTGACGACAGGGAAGAACATCTGCGGGGACTTAAGCCGTTTGGTTTCGAAGTAATTGAAGAAATGAACCGTCTGGGTATGATTATTGACCTGTCTCACTCTTCCGAAGGTGTATTCTATGATGTGGCAAAACACAGCAAACAGCCGTTTATTGCATCCCATTCCTGTGCGCGTGCACTCTGTAATCACAGAAGAAATCTGGACGATGCACAGCTGAAAATGCTGGGTGAAAAAGGCGGTGTAGTAGGTTTGAACTTCTACAACTGTTTCCTCAATGAAGACGATGGTCCGTTTACTTTCGACCGTGCTGCGGAACACTGTAAGCATATCGCAGATAAGGCCGGCATCGAAGCACTGGCACTGGGATCAGATTTTGATGGTATTGATGAAACCGGTGAAATGGTGGACTACCGCAATATGCCGGTTCTGCTTGACCGTCTGAATAAATATTTTACCATGGACCAGATTGACATGATTGCAGGCGGTAATATTCTGCGTCTCATGAAAGATGTTTTAAAGTAACAGGAGGAATGCATTATGGGTTTACCTAAAGACAGTAATCTGAATTTATATTCCAAGTGGCAGCCAGGTGAAAGAAACCTGATTACCGACGTTCCCGGCGTAAAAGTAGGAAACGTAACCGTTGAGGATGATGAAAAAGATATTCATACCGGTGTTACTGCAATCCTTCCGCATGGAGGAAACCTGTTCCAGGATAAAGTCATGGCGGGTGTTTCTGTAATTAACGGATTCGGTAAGAGCATCGGTCTGATTCAGATTGATGAAATCGGTACCATTGAGACACCGATTATTCTGACCAACACCCTGAATATCGGTGTGGCATGGAATGCAGTGACAAAGTACATGCTGGCACAGAATGAGGACATTGGTCTCAAGACCGGTACCGTAAACTGCGTCATTACAGAATGCAATGACGGCAGAATCAATGACATCCGCGGCCTCCATGTGGCAGAAGAAAACGTGACCGATGCTATTGCGGCTGCTGATGTGGATTTTGAAGAGGGTGCTGTTGGCGGCGGCACCGGCATGGTATGCCTGGGTCTGAAGGGCGGTATTGGTTCTGCATCCAGAATCGTTCCGGTTGATGGCAAAGATTATACCGTGGGTGCGCTGGTAATGTCCAACTTTGGCGGTGCAGGCAACCTGGTTATCGGCGGCAAGCATTATAATACCAAGTGCTATAATAACGAGGATCTGTTTGCCGGTAAGGACAAGGGGTCCATTATCATGGTAATTGCTACAGACATTCCGCTGAGTGAACGTCAGCTGAAGCGTGTGGCAAAGCGTGCTATGGTATCCCTGGGCCGTGTGGGTTCCTACTGCGGAAACGGCAGCGGAGACGTGGGAATTGCCTTCACTACGGCAAACCGTCTGTCTCACTACAGCGATAAGAACATTCTGGACATGAAGATGTTTTATGATGAAGAATTAGACATGGTGTTTGAATCTGCGGTAGAAGCTGTGGAAGAAGCAATTGTAAGCTCTCTGTATCATGCAGAAACCAAGGGCGGCGTGCTGAAAAAATCCTGGATGGGTCTGAAGGAATTCATGGAAACCTACGGGGACGGATTTGAGAAATAACGGAGAAGAAACGATGAAAAAGAAATATTTTATCAGTGCAGATATCGAGGGATGCTGCGACGTAACTTCCTGGCATGAATGTGAAGTTGGAGGCGTTGGTTACAGTGAAGCAGCGAGACAGATGAGTCTGGAGGTAGCTGCGGCCTGTGAAGCGATTCTGGAAGCCGGTCATGAAGTAGTCGTACGTGACGGTCACGGTACTGCGAAGAACATTATCCACAGCATGCTTCCAAGGGGGGCAAAACTGATGAGAGGATGGGCATGTCATCCGGGAACCATGATGGCAGGGCTGGACAACACGTATGCGGGCGTACTCTATATCGGCTATCATGCACCTGGCGGAAGTGACGGCAGCCCGCTGGCACATACCATCAGCAGCAGTCATATAAACTGGATTAAGGTGAACGGTCAGCTGGCATCAGAATTTACGCTGAATTCTCTTTATGCAGAATGTCAGGGTGTAGCTCCTGTTTTCATCAGCGGAGATGCTGATATCTGCAGAAGAGCAGAAGAAGAATATCCCGGAATCAGCACAGTGGCTACCAAGGACTGCCGCGGCAACTCCACTTTTAATCTGCATCCGGCAGATGTCTGTGATGCTATCAAGGCTGCAGTTGCACAGGTGATGGTTCGTGAGGAAGAGCATCCGACTGCAGCACGTCCGATTCCTGAAAAACTGGTACTGGAAGTAAATGTGCCGCAGCATCAGCAGGTGCGTTCTGCACTGATTCATCCTGGCGTTACACAGGTGGATGATCATACAGTACAGTATACGGCAGATAATTTTACTGAAATGACACTGATCAGACAGTTCATCATGGGATAACATACGGGGACTTGCATATGAAAAAAAGTAATATTATTTTAATCGGCATGGCGGGTGCAGGAAAGAGCACCACTGGTGTGGTAGTGGCGAAAATCCTGGCAAAGGATTTCATAGACGGTGATCTGGTTATTCAGCATGTTACCGGAAAGCCGCTGCAGACCATCATCAATGAAGAGGGAAATGACGGATTCCGCAAGGTGGAGGAAGAAGTTCTCTGCGGCATCAATGTGGAAAATACGGTCATTGCACCCGGCGGAAGCGCTATCTATTACCCGTCTGTCTTTGAACACTTCAAGAAGGACGGCGTGGTAGTATATCTCCATGTTCCGGTGGAGGAAATTGAGCGCCGCCTGTCAAACCTGGCTACCAGAGGCGTGACCCTGGAACCGGGCCAGACAGTTGCAGACCTTTATTACCAGCGTCTGCCGCTGTATCAGAAATTTGCAGATATCACAATTGACACAACAGGACTCTGCCTTGAAGAAACTGTGGCAGAGATTGTAAAAGCTGTTACTGAGGCAGAATAAGCCCGGCAGCGAAATATGAGAGGAGAAACATCATGAGAAAAGTAGTAGCAACAACAAACGCACCAGCAGCAATCGGTCCTTACGCACAGGCTAACATTATCGGCAACTTCGTATTCACATCCGGTCAGCTGGGTATGGATCCTGCAACCGGCGAACTGAAGGAAGGTCTGGAAGCGCAGACTCACCAGGTATTCGCTAACCTGAAGGCAATCCTGGAAGAAGCAGGCACCAGCCTGGATAAGGTAATCAAGACCACCTGCTTCCTGCAGAGCATGGACGATTTCGCTGCAATGAACGCAATCTATGCAACCTATTTCGAAGGTGACATGCCATCCCGTTCTGCAGTGGAAGTAGCTAAGCTGCCAAAGGGCGGTCTGGTTGAAATTGAAGCGGTTGCTTACCTGTAAACTGTGAAGTTCTAATTGAAGATTCATGGCGGATATGGTATAATATACGCAGTGCTTTTTTATAGGCAAAAGTTTAACGAAAAAGATAAGGCAGGAGAGATACTATGAGACCGGTATATAAACGTGTTTTGCTGAAAATCAGCGGCGAAGCTCTGGCAGGCAGCGACAAGTTCGGTATTAATGAAGAAATGACCAGAAAGGTTGCGAAGGAAATCAAGCAGATCCACGACCTGGGTGTGGAAGTGGCAATCGTGGTTGGCGGCGGAAACTTCTGGAGAGGCAGAACCAGCAAGGATATGGACCGTGCGACTGCGGACTATATGGGAATGCTGGCAACTGTTATGAACAGCCTGGCTGTGCAGGAATCCCTGCTGGCAATCGGTGTACCGGCCAAGGTACAGACATCCATCGAAATGAGAGAGGTTGCAGAACCTTACGCAAGAAGAAAAGCTCTGTCCCATCTGGAACATGGCGATGTGGTAATCTTCGGCGCAGGTACCGGCAATCCGTTCTTCTCCACTGATACTGCAGCAGCTCTGCGTGCGGCGGAAATCGGTGCAGATGTGATTCTGCTGGCTAAGAATGTGGACGGCGTATATGACAGTGACCCTGCAACCAATCCGGATGCAGTGAAGTTCGATGACCTGACCTTCATGGAAGTTATCGAAAGAGACCTGAAGGTTATGGACCTGACCGCAGCAACTCTGTGTAAGGACAATAACATCGCAATCCATGTGTTCGCACTGGCTGAAGAAGGCAATGTGCTGAAGGCACTGACCGGTGAAAAAATCGGTACCATCGTTCGTTAAGTTAAGAGAAATCTTCGAAAATAAAAAATACATCAAAACAGGAGGCTCCCATTATGGAAACCATTAAGAAGAATCTGGAAGAAAGAAGCAAAAAGACGATTCACGTTCTGCACGAAGAACTGAACACAGTAAGAGCTGGCAGAGCAAACCCTGCACTGCTGGACAGAGTTATGGTAGATTACTACGGCTGCCCTACACCTCTGAAGAATCTGGCTAACATTTCCACTCCAGACCCTAGAACCCTGATGATCGCTCCATTCGATGCCAAGTCCATCGGCAACATCGAAAAGGGCATCAACATGGCTAACATCGGCATCAACCCTACTAACGACGGTAAGTGCGTTCGTCTGGTAGTTCCGCCTGTAACTGAAGACAGAAGAAAGGAACTGACCAAGACTGTTAAGAAGATGGGTGAAGACGCTAAGGTTGCAATCCGTAACCTGAGAAGAGACGCTAACGATCATCTGAAGAAGATGGAAAAGAACCACGAAATCACAGAAGATGATGCTAAGAAGGCTCTGGACGATATTCAGAAGATGACTGATAAGGTTATCAAGGAAATCGACGATATCGTTGCACACAAAGACAAGGAAATTATGGAAGTTTAAACAACTTCAGGAAATGTGGCTGCTGTGAAAGGCAGCCACATTGTTTCAATAAAGAGGGTAAATTACCGATGACAGAACTGACTGAAAAGAAAAATGAGCCGCAGCATGTGGCCGTTATCATGGACGGAAACGGACGCTGGGCAGAAAAGAATGGCGTCAGCCGCCTGGCAGGACATAATGCCGGAATGCTGGCCATGAAAGAAATCGTAAAACGTGCCGATGTGATGGGCATTAAATATCTGACCGTGTATGCTTTTTCCACAGAGAACTGGAAACGTTCCCAGGAAGAAGTGGGCGGTATTTTCAACCTGCTGGTGAAATTCGTGGGCAGCGAGCTTGCAGAACTTCATAAGCAGAATGTGCGGGTTCGTATTCTGGGGGATTATTCCCAGGTGCCGAAAGCCGCAGTAAACAGCGTGGAAAAAGCTCTGAAGACCACCGATAACAACGATGGCCTTCAGTTTAACATAGCATTGAATTACGGCGGACGTCAGGAAATCCTGCGTGCCGTACAGAACATCTCTGCCCGGGTGCAGGCTGGTGATCTGAATCCTTCTGACATTACAGAGGACATGATTTCCGCAGCCCTGTATACGGGAGAAGAAAACGGCAGCATGCCGGATCCGGACCTGATTATCCGTACCAGCGGAGAAGAACGTCTGTCCAACTTCCTGCTGTGGCAGTGTGCCTACAGCGAGCTGGCATTCACAGACTCTCTGTGGCCGGACTTCACACCGGATGAATTTGAAGAAATGGTTATCGCCTTTGGCAAACGCAGCCGCCGTTTCGGCGGACGGTAGAAGCCGTGCAGAACGATTTTGAAAGGGGAATAAACGACAATGAAAACAAGAATTATTTCCGGCCTGGTTATGGCACCCCTGCTGGTGCTGGTATGGCTGGGCGGATACTGGCTCATAGCTGCGGCGTTTATCGTGGGCCTGATTGGTATCCGGGAACTGTATAACGGATTTGAAGCACAGGGCATCCGTCCTTCTAAGGAAATCGCCTATGTGGCCATCTGCGTGCTGTATCTGCTGAACATTCTCTGGCCGGCAAATCACGAACTGCCGATGCTCTGGATTGTTCTCTGTGCCATGGCATCCATGGTCTACGGATTTGACGTGAATGGACGCAAGAGCGAAGACACCATGGCCACTCTGTTCGGTCTGATCTACGTGGTATTTTTCTCATACCACATTGTATGGATTGACCAGCATGAACATAGAATAATGATATGGCTGGTATTCCTGACTGCATTCGGTACCGACATCATGGCATACTTTACCGGCATGGCCTTCGGTAAGCACAGACTCTGTCCGAACCTGTCACCAAAGAAGAGCGTGGAAGGTGCTGTAGGCGGCGTCCTGGGCAGCATGGCTCTCTGTGCACTGTTTGGTCTGGCACTGAGACAGGGAAGCGAAATGATTCTGGTCTGCGTGGTAATCGGCTTCGTGGGAAGCATTGCTGCACAGCTGGGTGACCTGTCCGCATCTGCACTGAAGCGCCGTATGGGTATCAAGGACTACGGCAATCTGATTCCGGGCCACGGCGGCATTATGGACCGTTTTGACAGTGTACTGTTCACTGCACCGCTGATCTACTATACCATGACATTACTGCTGTAATCCCGAAGGGAATACATACAAGGAGACGAAACAATGAAGAAACTTGCAATCCTGGGCAGTACCGGCTCCATCGGAACCCAGAGCCTGGATATTATCGATAAAAACCCCGGCCGTTTTCAGGTGGGGGTTCTGTCCTGCGGCCGCAGAACCGGCATGCTGACAGAGCAGATTGAAAAATACCGTCCGGCCATCGCCGTGACTGAACTGGAAGAAGATGCACAGAAGGTTGCTGAAGAGCTGAAGTCCCGCGGAATCCACGGTACAGAAGTCCTCTGGGGACAGGAAGGCCTGAAGACAGCGGCGGCGAGCAGCGAGTGCGATATGGTGCTCAACTCTCTGCTGGGGATCAGCGGCCTGGCACCGACCATGGCGGCGATCGAAGCCGGCAAGGACATCGCTCTGGCCAATAAGGAAACTCTCGTAGCAGGCGGCAGCATCGTAATGGATGCGGCAGCACGCAAAGGCGTAAAGATGCTTCCTGTAGACAGTGAGCACAGCGCCATCTTCCAGTGCCTGGAAGGCAATCAGAACCGTAAATTAAAGAAGATTCTGCTGACTGCCAGCGGCGGACCGTTCCGCGGCTGGTCCAGAGAACAGCTGGAAACCGTAACACTGGAACAGGCACTGAAGCATCCTAAGTGGAC